>NZ_JBIATE010000009.1:0-268498 GCF_042891445.1 Streptomyces sp. NPDC001890
GGCGGGGGGTTTTGGTCGCCGGGGGGGGGCCGTGTTTTCCTGCGGGCCGGGGGGGGGGGGGGGGGGGGGGGGGGGGGGGGGAAGGGGGGGGGGGGGGGGGGGGGGGGGGGGGGGGGGGGGGGGGGGGGGGGGGCGGCGGGGGGCCGGGGGGGGGGGGGGGGGGCCCCCCCGCCCCGCCCCCCCCACGGCCGCGGTCACGGCCGGGTCGTCACCTTGTAGGTGATCTTCGCGTCGGCGACGATCCCGCCGTTCTTCGCGGTGATGGTGAACTTGCTGGTGCCGGTGGCGGTCGGGATTCCGGTGATGCCACCGGTGTCCTGGTTGAGGGTCAGGCCGCGCGGGAGGCTGCCCTCGGTGACCTCGTAGCGGATGGTCCGCGGGATCGTCGAGGTCACCTTGAAGGCGTACAGCTTGCCGACCCGGGGGTCCGCCGGCTCCGACGTGGCGAAGCCCGGCGCCGGGGCCTTGACCGACTGCGGGTCACCGATCGGCTGACCGGACGTGTCCATCTCCTGCAGCGCCCACTCGGCGGCCGGCGTGACCTCACTCAGGTGCCAGTGCCTGCTCGCGACGCCCAGCTGCTTCTTCTGCTCGGCAGTGAAGGCACCGGCCGCGCGCGCGGACTCCCAGATCCGGACGGCGGCGAGCAGCGCGGTGGAGTTCGTCCCGGACTGAAGGCTGCTCACGGAGGTCTCGAAGTTGATGCCGGCGTCGAGGGAGGCCGCGTGCGCCAGCGTGTCCTCGATCTTCTGCAGGGTGTCGCCGCCCGACAGCCCCTGCTGGCCCATCATCCCGGGCAGGTAGTTCGCCCGGTAGAAGATGTTGCTGCGGATGATCTGGGCGTAGCTCGTGGGGCCGATCTCGCCCCAGCTCGCCCTGGACTGGGCGTCCCAGGTGTTCGACGCGAGGTTGCTGCATTCGGTGATGAAGTTCTTGGTGGTGACCTGCCGGTGGACGCCGTTGACCAGCCGTGCGAAGCCGTAGCCGCCCCAGCCGTTGTAGCCGGTGCCTTCGAGCCCGTCGTAGGACGTGGCGTGGACACCGCTGGTGTTGTAGGCGGTGGCCAGCCGGGTCGCGATCTCGTCGGTGATCGGCAGACTGGCCAGCGCGCCGCCGTAGCCGTTCTGGATGAGCCGGGCGACGGTGGTGCCGGCCGGGTAGTCCTTGGCGGCCGAGGACCACTGCGCCCGGTTCAGGCCGCTGACCTGCCACTCGGTGTTGCTGACCTTGGTGACGGAATCGTAGGTGATGAACTCGTCGCCGATGCGCAGCCGTTGGCCGTCGACACCGGAGGCCAGCAGGCCGTCGGCATCCACGTACAGCGTGGTGTCCGACCCGGCCAGCGGGCGGGTGAGCCGGGCGGAACCGCCCACCGCGAGCCGTGGATCGGCCGGCGCCTTCACGTACGGGTCGTTGGTGTCGATGAAGGTGGACAGGGTGTGCACCCCGACCTCGATGCCCTCCTTCGCCGCGGCGGCCACCAGCTGGGCGGCCGCCGCGTCCGATCCGCCGAAGGAGCCGTTGAACTGGTAGTGCCCGTGCGACGCCCACGGCCCGTTGCCGCTGATCGCGTAGATGTTCCGCACTCCGGCCTGCGCGGCAAGCTTGGCGGCCGCGGTGACGTTGCCCGTGTTGAGGTCGTGGACCCAGAAGTGGGTCTGCGAGGTGCGCTGGGCCACCTTCTGCCACTGACCGTCCAGGGTGGGGTACGCCTGGTCGTGCTCCTTGGCGATCTGGCTGAGCACGGTCAGGGCGAGATCCGGCGCACTGCCGAACAGGGCGATCTTCGACCCGACGATCCGGCCCTCGGGCCCGGGCAGCGGGCCGAGCGGGATCTCGTAACCGTTGGTGCGCTGCCGGATGCGTACCTTGCTGTAGTCGTAAGTGGTGGCGCGCAGGACGCTGCCCCACGTGGTCTTCGCGGCGACGTTGCTCGCCAGCCACTCGTCCTTCGGGCCGGTCTGGAGCCCGTACGGGTTCCAGACGAGATCGGGGCCGAACCCGTACGCCAGGTGCTCGTTCGGCCATCCGCCCACCGTCTTGTCGTTCAGCGGCCGGATCCCCATGACGAAATCGGAGTCGGCGACCACACCGGCCGTCTCGCCGATGGTGTCGTCGAGCGTCGTCGGCAGCGGACCCCACAGCAGCGTCTGCACATCCACACCCGAGGCGGCCGTCAGGCCGACGACCTCAAGTGTGGAATGTGTGGGAAACCCGACGGCCTCCACCTGGATCGTCACGCTCTCGCCGGCGAACTCCAGGACCTGCCGGTGACGCGCCCGGTCACGCGACACGACCCGCACCTTCGCGGGAACCACGCGCTTGCCGTCGGCCACCATGCTGACCAGCGGCACGGGGGTGCCCTTCGCCAGGTGGTCGGTGCCGTCACGCAGATCCACCAGGCTGTCCACGTACCCGGAGCCGCTGATGCCCACCGACAGGAAGCCCGCCCCGATCCGCAGCGACGGGGACGTCCTGGTCCTGGCCGTTCGCGCGGCGTGTGCGGGTCCGGCGGCCATGGCCACGGCCGTGGCCGAACTCAAGCCGCTGGCAACCAGAAAGCGACGCCTGTCCACATGTCCTCCTAGGTGAAGTGACTCTCGATGACGCGCGGGATCGCAGATCAACTGCCCGTGAACAGCGCAGAGGGGCGCAAGGCCGGCAAACGTCGAGCGACGAACGAGGTCACCTGGATAGTTCGTATTCTTCAACGGAGATGGTTCGCGCTGTTCCGGGGAGCGGGATCGGCGGACAGCCGTGAGCCGGAGAGCCCGTAGACCTGCCCGTGCAGGGAATTGCGCTTGCTTCTCCTGTGTAACTACCGCAGCACAAGTGCGGTCTAGCGTGCACGGCACGGAAGAGACCGTCAAGGCTTAGTTCGGATCTATTCCCGATGGTGAGGATGCTCCGTGGGACTGTCCGAGCGCCCTTGAACGGGCGGCCCGGGAGGTATCTTGGGGCCCAGCACTAGGCATTTTGTGACGGCATGCATCGGATACATGGAGCAACATGACTGGATCTTCCCGGCCCGCGTCCGCGTCCGCGGCATCGGAGACGGAGACGGAGGCGGCCCCCTACCGCCCCGGCTACGAGGTCGCGGCGGAGCGCATCCTGGAGTACGTCGCCCGGCAGGGGATGGGGCCCGGCGACCGACTGCCGACGGAGAAGGATCTGGCGGCCGAAGTGGACATGAGCAGGACGGTGGTGCGAGAGGGCGTCAAGATCCTCTCGGCCCTCGGGAGGCTCTCGGTGGAGAAGGGGCGCGGCATCTTCGTGGCGCACCCCAGGAACGACCTGTGGTCCGACACGTTCTCCCGGTTCCTGCCGACCGACCCGAGCCGCGTCGGCGAACTGTTCGAGTTCCGGCGCTTCACCGAGGCCGAGACCAGCGGGCTCGCGGCCGCGCGGGCCACACCGGTTCAGCTCAGGGCGATCCGCGAGGCGGCGCAGCGCTCGGCCGAGGCCGCCGAGCGCGACGACCACGAGTCGTTCGGCCGGGCCGATGCGGAGTTCCATCAGGCGATCGGCGCGGCGGCGGGGAACGCTTTCCTCTCCAGCCTGGTCGACGCGATCCAGCAGTTGCAGCGACAGGTCACCATCGTGGCCCTGGCCGACTCCGCACCGGGATCACTCGCCGGGGCCGCGGAGCAGCACCTGGCGATCCTGGAAGCGATCGGGGCCGGTGAGCAGGAACAGGCCGCCGCCCTCATGGCCCGCCACATCGACACGACGGAGCTCCAGGTCCAGCGAGAGATCCGCAACCGCATCTTTGCCGCTCCCACCGCTCCCGCCGGCCCGGACAGGGCGTGACCCCGGACGACGGCCCCGGTCAGTAGCGCCCCGCCCCGCCGCCCGCACCGGAAACGACCGGGCGACGGGGCGGTCGAGGCGTACCGGGGTCGTGAACCGCACCTCCGGTGCGCCCCTCTCCCGTGAAGCGAATCCGTGGGGTCCGGCGAATCTCCACCGACATGTATCAGATCTATTGCCGCCTCGGTTGAGGTAATAACTCCGTCTCATCTCTTGACATGCCGTCGTGCGCGGACTTCCATACCCCAAGGTGCCCTGAGGGGCGGACGCCGAGAAGAAGCGGTCGCCCCGAGAGCAGCAGGACTCTGGGAAGAGTCTGAACCATGTGACGGATTCGGTGGACGGTCGGCAGCGGGATTCCCTCTCTCGTCTCGGTACGAACAAGACAGCGACTCGGTACCGCCCCCGGACAACGACGGGTAGGGGAAGTTGGACATGACGCGCAATCCGATACTCACAAGAACCGCCGCCCTCGCAGGTGCTCTTCTCCTGGCCGGATGCACGGCCGGCGGTTCCGGTACGAGTGCATCCAAGGGCGACGGCGACAAGGTCACCCTGACCTTCCTCACCTTCGAAACACCCAATCTGGACTCGAAGTACTGGGACGCCGCGATCGCCCGCGCCTCGGCGAAGGTGCCCGGGGTGACGATCAAGAAGCTCGTATCGCCCAGCGCCGACCGCACCGGGTACGCGAAGCAGCTCGACAGCACGGGCCAGTTCCCGGACGTCATGATCGGCCTGAACCCCGCCGGATTCGCCGAGGCGGGCAAGCTCGCGCCGTGGACCGACAAGGAACTCGCGGCGTACGAGAATCCCCGTGCCAACACCTACGGCGGCAAGGTCTACCAGCTGCCCTACGCCGCCCAGACGACGCTCGTCTACTACAACAAGAAGGACTTCGCGGCGGCCGGCATCGACACACCGCCCCGCACGTACCGTGAACTGCTCGACGACAGCGCCAAGTTGAAGAAGAAGGGCATCAACCCCTTCGTGGTCGGCGGTGGCGGCAAGGATTCCTGGGCCGACATGTTCCCGCTGATCTGCACGGTGGCCACCGACGTCTACCAGAAGACGCCGGACTGGCTGTCCCAACGTGCCAAGGGCAAGGTCGAGTTCACCGACCCGGCGTTCGTCGCCGCCGCCCAGAAGGTCGCCGGCCTCGCGGACCAGGGATACATCGACCGCGCCGGCCTCTCCCGCTCCTACGCGGACACCGAGCAGGCCTTCCGTGACGGCAAGGGCGCGATGTATCCGATGGGCAGTTGGTTCTCCGCCTCGGCGGACACGAAGAAGCCGGACTTCGAAACGGGCGCCTTCGCGTGGCCCACGGACCAGGGGACCCCGGCCCTCCCGGGCGTCCTCGGCGGCGGGATGACGGTGAGCTCCAAGGCGTCCGACGTGCCCCTGGCCAAGAAGTGGGCCAAGGCCTTCATGGAGGACCACAAGAACCTGGACGCCGCCGTCAAGGCCGACGGGCTCATCATCGACATCAAGGGTTACAGCCCGCCCAGCACCATGGGCCCCGTCTACAAGAAGACCCTGGCGGCGTACCAGCAGGCCCAGCAGGACGACGGGATCGTCAACTCGTTCTCCCAGGAGACCGGTGACGGTTCCCTGCCGCCCGGCCTGGCCGACAAGGCCGCGGCCGGCGTCCAGAAGCTCATCGGCGGACGCATGACGGCCAAGGAGTTCGGTGCCTACATGGACGAGCAGTGGGACAAGGCCACCCGATAATGCGCCTACGTACCCTGACCCGGCCTGAGGGTTCCGCCGCCGCGCCCACGGCGAAGGACACGGCGGCGGCCCGGCCACAGCACTCCCCCGCACGGCGGTCGTCGCAACCGCCCCGACGCTCCCGCCGCAACGGCGGACCGGGCCGCTTCGCCGTCTTCGCGGCGCCCGGACTCCTTGCCTACCTGGCCCTCGTCCTGGTGCCTATCGGCATGACGACCGGCTACAGCCTCACCAACAAGAACCCCTTCAACCCGCCGACCCGGTGGGTGGGCCTGTCCAACCTCACCAACCTGTTCTCCGACGACGACTTCCTCAAAGCGCTGCAGAACACCGTCGTCATCACCGTGATCGTGACGCTGGTGACCAACGCGGGCGGGCTCGCGATCGCCCTGCTGCTCGACCGGAGCGGCTGGCTGTACAACGCGCTGCGCAGCGTGTTCTTCGTACCGGTCGTACTGAGCGCCGTGGTGGTCAGCGTCATCTGGCAGTCGATCCTCGTCGACGACGGCCTGCTCAACACCGTGCTGCGCCAGCTGGGCGTGGATCATCCGCCGGGCTGGCTCTCCGACCCGGGCCTCGCCCTCTACACGGTCTCGTGGGTCATCGCCTGGCAGGGGCTCGGCTTCTGCGTGGTGATCTACCTGGCCGGGCTGCAGGGAATTCCGCAGGAGTTGTACGAGGCGGCGGACATCGACGGCTGTGGGCCGATGAAGCGGTTCCGAAATGTCACCTGGCCGATGCTTGCCCCCGCCGTCACCATCAACACGGTCATGTCACTGATCGGCGGATTCAAGGCTTACGACCAGATCCAGGTGCTCACCAACGGCGGTCCGGGACCCAACACCACCTCCACCCTCGCCTTCCAGGTGGTCCAGACCGCGTTCAACGGCAACCACGTCGGCTACGCCTCCGCGATGGCCGTGGCGATGCTGATCCTGGTCGCGACCGTCTCCGTGATCGCGCTCGGGTGGCTGCAGAAACGCGAGGTGTCCTCATGAGCACGAACACGACCAGGGGTGGGACAAGGGCGTGGGTACGCCCGGTCGTCGCGCTCCTCGCCGGCCTGCTGTTCTTCCTGCCCATCTACCTCGTGCTGGTCAATGTGTTCAAGGACGGTTCGGCGATCGTGTCGAACCCGCTCGGCCTGCCGAGTCCGCCCACGCTGGACAACATCCAGACCGTGCTGTCGCGCCCGGACAACCTCTTCTGGTACGGCCTTGTCAACAGCACGGAGATCACCGTGATCTCCATCCTGGTCATCACCGCGATCTCCGCCATGCTCGGCCACTACCTGGCCCGGTCGACCGGCATCGTGCCCAAGGTCATCATGGTCGTCCTGCTCTGCGGCCTCATGGTGCCGCCCGCCGTGATCCTCACCCCGATCACCGAAGTCCTGCGCACGCTGGGGCTGATGAGCAGCGTGCCCGGGCTGGTCCTGGCGTACGTCGGCTACTACATGCCGTTCGGGGTGTTCGTCTTCGCGGGCTTCGCCAAGACGATCCCCCGGGAGCTCGAAGAGGCCGCGGCGATCGACGGCGCCGGAGCGTTCCGCGCCTTCTGGCAGGTGGTCTTCCCACTGATGCGGCCCGCGTCGGCCAGCGTGGTGATCTTCCTCGGCGTCTGGATCTGGAACGACTTCCTCAACCCGCTGATCGTCCTGGGCCCGGCGGCGGGCACCACGGTGACCGTCGGCATCTACCGGGCCATCGGCGAACACCAGGCGGACTACGGCTCGGTCTTCGCCTTCATGTTCCTTGCGACACTGCCCATTCTCGTCTTCTACCTGGCCTTCCAGAAGCAGTTCGTCAAGGGCCTCACCGGTGGAGCGACGAAGGGGTGACCGGCCGGCACCGGGGCGGGGAGTGCGCGATCCCCCGCCCCGGTCGCCCTCGCCGCTGGTCCCCTGCCGTTCGACCGGGCCCCGAACGAGAGGCACACCTGAACTCATGCGCACCACCACACGAGTCGGTCGGCTCACCTTGGGCGCAGCCGCGTTGGGCAACCTGTTCCACCCGGTCAGTGACGAGGACGCGGCCGCCACCGTCGAAGCGGCCTGGGCCTGCGGCATCCGCGCGTTCGACACCGCTCCGCACTACGGACTCGGCCTGTCCGAGCGCCGCCTCGGAGAGGCGCTGCGCACCCGGCCACGTACGCGGTTCACGCTGTCCACCAAGGTCGGCCGCCTGCTGCGCGCACGCGCCGGACGGCCCGGCGACGACCTGGCGAACGGCTTCGCCGTCCCGGCCACCCACGAACGGGTGTGGGACTTCAGCGCCCGCGGGGTACGCACCAGCGTCGAGGAGAGCCTCGTCCGGCTCGGCCTCGACCGCGTGGACACCGTCTACCTGCACGACCCGGACGGCCACGAGCGCGAGGCCTTGGACTGCGCCTACCCCGAGCTGGAGCGGATGCGTGCGGAGGGCACGGTCGGCACGATCGGTGTAGGCATGAACCAGACCGAGATGCCGACCCGCTTCGTCCGCGACACCGACATCGACGTGGTCCTGCTGGCCGGCCGCTACTCCCTCCTCGACCGGAGCGCACTGGCCGCATTGCTGCCGCTGGCGGTCCGACGCGGAGTTTCCGTGCTGGTCGGCGGGGTGTTCAACTCGGGCCTCCTCGCCGATCCCCGGCCGGGCGCCCCCTTCGACTACACACCGGCCCCGGCCCACCTGCTGGACCGGGCGCTGGCCCTGCGCACGCTGTGCGAGACCTTCGGGGTCCCGCTGCGGGCGGCCGCCCTGCAGTTCCCGCTGGGACATCCGGCGGTCGCCGGTGTGCTGCTCGGGGCCCGCAGCGCCGCCGAGGTGACGGACGCCACCGCGATGACCGACCACCCGGTCCCCGAGGAGATGTGGCTCGCCCTGCGTGCCCAGGGGCTGCTGCCGCCCGACGTGCCCACGCCTGTACCGACATTGCTCTGAAGCTCCACTCACTGGAACTCACACACAAGGACGGTTGCAGAATGCTGGACAGAAGAGACTGCCTTGCCCTGTTGGCGGCCGCCGGAGTCGGAGCGACGGTCGCTCTCGAACCGACGGTCTCGCAAGCCCGACCGCTCGACGCGGGAGTCGCCGGAGCCAGTGGCCGGGCCGCGGAACTCAGCCGTGCCCTGCGCGAGTTGCACGGCTCCCTCCAGGTGTCGCTTCGGGAGTACGACGGCACGACGCTGCGCCGGTCCCAGCGATTCGACGGCGACCTGCTGACCGACGGACCGCGGCAGTGGCAACTGCGGTGGGATACGCGGCGGGTGCCCGATGGTCACGGGTGGGAGGTCACCCTGACGTGCACCCTGGAGAAGGGGGCAGCGGAACAAACCGCGATCTCCGTCGATTTCCCCTTCGAGAGCTGGAAGACCGCCAACTACGTGATGATTCCCGGAATCGTCTACAACGGCAACCGCTATCGCGCCATCGGCAACGGATACAATCCGGACTATCCGGCCGACATGTACTACAATCCACAAACCCCGCTGACGATATCGAACAACCCGCGACTGGCCGTCGATGCTGCGGCGCCTTCACGGATCGAGCTGGCGACGTTCAGCACCGCCGCCCCGGCGATGAGCTTCTTCTCGCCCGAGTTCAAAAAGGGCTGGATCGTCCTCACCGAGCAGGGAACCCGCCTGGGCAACAGTGGACTCTCGATCGAGGAGAGTGCAGGCAGGGAAAGCTGTGAATTCAGCATCTCGGCACCGGTCGTGCGCCGGCAGGTGGCCGGTTTCGGCGATTTCCGGACGAGCGATGACAGGGCGTCGGACTGGGCTCCCGGTGACGCGGTGTCGATTCGCTTCCAGGTCTTCACATTCGATGCCGACGGAATTCCGGCAGTCCTGCAGAAGTTCATGGATGTGCGAAAGTCGCTCACCGGCCCCACCGCGCCTCGCAACCTGCTTCCGATGAGCAAGCTGGCCGAACTCGGCACCGACATCTGCCGAGGCAACTTCACAGAGACCGAGGCGGGCCGCTACTACCTTCCGGAGAACAACAGGGATTTCCAGCTGGGCTGGGTCAGCGGAATGATCAACACCTACCCCATGCTGGCTCTGAACGATCCGACGGAACGGGGCAGGGTCTCCGATGAGCTCGACTTCGTCTGTTCCCGTATGAAGGGGAAGAGCGGATTCTTCTACGGCACCATCACCGAAGGCGGTGAGATCCGCTCGGAGAAGGCCCACCCCGACTTCCCTGCTGTGCAGGCGATGGTGCGCAAGAACGGAGACGTGCTCTTCTGGCTGATCAAGCATGTGATGCTCCTGAAGGCGCAAGGGCACGGCGACACCGTCAAGGAATCCTGGGAACTGGCCGCAGGCGGTCTGGCCGAAGCATTCGCCCGGACCTGGCGAAAGCACGGGGAGTTCGGTCAGTACATCGTGCCCGAAACAGGCGACATCGCCGTGTACAACTCGACGGCCGGCGCCATCGCTCCGGCCGGGCTCGCCCTCGCTGCTGAGTACTTCCGCCGTCCGGACTGGTTGGCCGCGGCCGAGGAAGCAGCCGAATTCTACTATGAGCGCGACATCAAGTCCCGTGGATTCACCAGCGGAGCGTGCGCGGATATTTCACAGGATGCGGACTCCGAAACCGCGTTTGGTCTCCTGGAGTCGTTCATGGCGCTGTACCAGTACACCGGAAAGAAGAGCTGGCTGGATCGCGCGAAGGTCCAGGCCGCTCTGTGCTCGTCCTGGACTC
Source organism: Streptomyces sp. NPDC001890 (assembly GCF_042891445.1). Lineage (NCBI taxonomy): Bacteria > Bacillati > Actinomycetota > Actinomycetes > Kitasatosporales > Streptomycetaceae > Streptomyces > Streptomyces sp. NPDC001890. The sequence goes on from NZ_JBIATE010000009.1 coordinate 10,236, forward strand.
TTGCGTACGATCCGCTGTTTCCGGCAGGCAGTGATATCGCGCGACTGAAGGGAAGGATGGCCGGCGCCGTTTGGGCAAGCAGCCAGAACAAGCATGCCGCACCCGGTGTCTGTACGTCCTCCGCCGACCACCTGTTCAAGCTGTATCGGGCTACTGGGAACAAGAAGTACGCTGAACTCATCAGCGACATCCAGCATGCCCACGCCGAGGCCGTCAACATGCCGGGGCACATAACCACCGACTATCTCATCGGTTCGAGCATGGAACGGATCCAGCCCAGCGATGCCGAGGGCAGGGGTGCGATCGGTGATTTCATCAGGACGAGAAACTCCTGGACCGAGACCAACGGTGTCCTGATGGCCCTCGAACTTCCTGGAATCTACGTCCGGCCCGGGGAAGGAATTCTTATTCCCTTTGATCACGTCGAGGCCGAGCATGTCAGCGAGAGCCGTCAGGCCACCGTGGTCCGCCTGACCAACAACACGGCCTACGCGGCACGGGTGTCGGTACTGGCGGAGACGGCCCGCCAATCGGCCCGCCCCCTCGGGTACACCGCGTTCCTCGATTGGCCACAGGTCGAAGTCCCGGCGGGTGGGGCGGCCACCGTGCGGATCACGAGGAAGGGCGAGGTCGTACGTCTGGCCTGATCCGGCCGTTCGCGCGGTGCACCCGATCCATCAGCATGCCGGGCCGCACCGCGCGCACTGCCCGGTGGCGACCGTCTCGTCGGCATCCGCCACCGAGTACAGGGCAAGCGGCAGAGGGGGCGGACGCAGCTGCGTCCGCCCCCTCTGCCGCTTGCCCTTGATGTCACTCAAGATGGAAGATCTCTTCGGCGGGTGCCCACCACTCGCCGTCGCCGACGCTCTCCAGTGGCTGCTGGCAGGGGTCGGTACGGGCCCACCAGTCCCGGGTGACCGGGCACTCGGCGATGAGCGCGGTGTCGGCCGCGTAGTCCTCTCCGGTGTACTCGAGATAGCTGAAGAGCAGCCCGTCGCGCAGGAAGATCGAGTAGTTACCGATGTGGGCGCGCTTGAGGGTCGCGAGGACCTCGGGCCAGGCCGCCGCGTGCAAGGCGCGGTATTCCGCCTCCAGTTCCCCACGCAGGCGTATGACCGAGGCGTGGCGTCGCACGGGCATGGTGTGTCTCCTTTCCACGAAGCGCCGAGGCGCTGAGACCTCGGGATGTTGAGATGCCGGGACCCGGGACATCGTCACGGGCCTGCCGGAGCCGCCCTGTTGGTTCGACCGGAAGTCGTCACCAGCCCGGCTGATCGAAGCCGATTCCGGGAGCCGTCGGTGCCCGCACCAGTCCGTCGGCGCCGACCGCCGGCTCCCGCTGTACGGGGTTGGTGTACACGAGGGACTCGTAGTAGGTGGTGTTGGGGATCGCCATGCACAGGTGGGCGTTGACCACTCCGCTGCCGTGCACCTCGGCCCGCAGGTTGTAGCTGTCGGCCAGGTGCGCGATGCGCAGGGCTCCGGTGATCCCGCCCTTGAGCTGAGCGCTGGTGCGGACCCGGCTCGCCGCGCCCGCCATGATGAAGTCACCAGCGTTGAAATGCGCGCCGTCGGAGGTCTCCGCGACCAGCAGCGGAATGTCGACCTGTTCGGCCAGCCACCGGTGGGCGGTCACGCTGAACTCGCGCATCGGCTCCTCGTACCACAGGTAGTCCGCCTCGGACAGTGCGCGGCCGAGGTACACCGAGTCTGCGAGGTCGAATCCGGCCGAGCCGTCGTACATGAGCGGGACGTCGTCACCGACGTGGGCCCGCAGCTTCTGGCACAGGTCCGCGTCGGCCCGCGGGTCTCCCCACGCGTGCAGCTTGATGGCGGAGTAGCCGAGCTCCAGACACTGGTCGGCCACATCGAGGTACTCCTCGACGCTGCCGAAGGTGACCGTGCTCGCGTAGGCGGGGATGGCCTCGCGGTAGGGGCCGAGCAGCCGGTGGACCGGCTGCCCAGCCGCGAGGCCGGCCAGGTCCCACAGCGCTACGTCGACCAGGCCGAGTGCGTAGATGGGGAGCTCCTCGATGCGGTCGAGTTCCCACAGGCGGTGCCACAGCAGCTCGCGCATCAGCGGGTCGCGGCCGAGCAGGTCCTCACGTATACGGCGGTTCACCAGATCGGCGACGATCAGCCCACGTCTCGTGTGCGCCTCGCCCACCAGGCCTTCGTCCGTATGGACCCGCAGGATCCCGCCCACGGCCGCCGGCTCCGAACCGGGCAGCCCTGCCCGCCACCGGAAGGGCGGCTGAGCGGGCAGATCGACCAGTTCCACAGTCACGTCGGTGATTCGCATGGGTGTCCTTCATGGGTGGTGGTGTGGGGTTCAGGCGTTGGGTTGGCCCGGGGAGATGCGGTGCCGGATCTCCCGTTGGAACTGGTGGGTGGTCCGGTCGATGTGGTGGGCCATGAGGGTGTGCGCGTGCGTGGGTTCGCCGGTGGCCACCGCGTGGGCGATGGCCTCGTGCTGGGCGGCGGCATCGCGCAGGGAGCCGCCCGCGAGGCCGGCCAGTCCTATGGCGGTGACCTGGTGCTGCAGGCGACGCAGCGTGTCGATGGTGGCGGCGAAGAAGGAGTTGTTGGTGGCGGTGGCGATGGCGGTGTGGAAGGTGTCGTCGGCGTGGCTGAAGGCGTCGATGTCGTCCTGCCGGGCGGCCCGGGTGGACTGCTCGGCGGCCTCGCGGACGGCTCTGACCTGGGCGGGGGTGGCGCGTTCGGCGGCCAGGCGGGCGGTGGTGGTTTCCAAGTGGCGCCGGAATTCGAAGAGTTCGTCGACCTGACGCAGATCGGCGGGCAGGAAGTGGGTCAGGGAGTGCTGCCAGGAGGACTGGTCGGGCTGGGCCACGTAGATGCCGCGGCCCTTGTGCACGGACAGCCGGCCCAGCGCGGAGAGGATCTTCACCGCCTCGCGGACCACGGTCCGGCTCATCCCCACCCGGTCGGCCAGGTCCTGCTCGGTGGGCAGCCGGGCGCCGGGCCCCAGGCCGGCCAGGACGAGGTACTCAAGGATGCGTTCGGCCGCGACCTCGTAGCCGGGACGGTAACCGGCCCCGTCGCCCGGGGGTTGCGGCGCGGGTGCGGTGCTGCGGGCTGCGCGGGTCAACGGCGCTCCCCTTTCACGTCGATCCACTTCTCCGTCGATCCATGTCACGGCGGTCCGGACGGTGTGGCGGTCCACGTCGGGCGTGAGGTCGCCGAATGACGCAGAGACACATGCGACATGTTTCTGATACATCAGCCAATCCGGGGTCAGTGAATCACATTCAAACTCTTGACGCCAGGAATCCGGTGAGCCCAGACTCGTTCCGTCCCGCACCGACCACCTCGCTCCACCTCCCACCGGGACAACATCCTTCTTCCGCCCGGCCGCAGCACCCCCGAGAGCGTGGCCGCCCCGGCGGTCGGCATCATCCCGACCCCCTCGGATTCAGGCACAAACCCACCATGCAACCGGATATGTTCCAGATCTATCATCCGGTCACCCTCGCCCTGCTGGGGTCGGAACCTTCTGAAAGGGCAAGCACCTTGGACGACATCAGGCTCGGCGTCATCGGCCTGGGCAATCGCAGCGACCTGGCCGATCTGGCCCACCAGCCCGGATCGGGCTCACTGGTGGCCGCCGCCTGCGACCGCGACCGACGGTTGCTGACGCGCGCCGAACAGCGATTCGGCACCCAGGTGCGGACCGCCGCGGACCACCACGAGCTGCTCGACGCGGGACTCGACGGCGTGCTGGTGCTGACCCCGGACCACACGCACGAGGAGATCGGCCTCGACTTCCTTCAGGCCGGTGTACCGGTCTTCCTGGACAAACCGATGGCGATCACCACCGAGGGGTGCGACCGGCTGCTCGCGGCGGCCCAGCGGCATCGGACCCCGCTGTACGTGGGCCACAACATGCGCCACATGCCGGTCGTGGTGGCCATGCGTGAACTGATCGTCAAGGGGGCGATCGGCGAGGTCAAGGCCATCTGGTGCCGTCATTTCGTCGGCCACGGCGGGGACTTCTACTTCAAGGACTGGCACGCGGACCGACGCCGCACCACCGGCCTCCTGCTGCAGAAGGGCGCGCACGACATTGATGTCATCCATTGGCTGGCCGGCGGCTACACCCGGCGGGTGAACGCCATGGGCGGGCTGACGGTCTACGGGGACATCGACTCGCACCGCGACCGCAGCGGGGAGCGGATGACCGAGTGGCTGTCGACGGAGAACTGGCCGCCGCTCAGCCAGACCGGTCTCCACCCGGTGGTGGACGTGGAGGACCTGAGCATGATGCAGATGCGGCTGGACAACGGAGTTCTCGCGAGCTACCAGCAGTGTCACTACACCCCCGACTACTGGCGCAACTACACGGTGATCGGCACCGAGGGGCGCCTGGAGAACTTCGGCGACTCGGAGGGAGCGGAGGTCCACGTGTGGAACCGCCGCTCCGACGGCCGAGCCGAGGCCGATCTGGTGGTGCCGGTGCACACACCGACCGGCACGCACGGGGGCGCCGATCCCGTGCTGATGGCGGAGTTCCTGCGGTTCGTACGGGACGGCGGAGCCACCGTCACCTCGCCCGTCGCGGCCCGCGAAGCGGTGGCTGCTGGCTACGCGGCCACCATGTCGTTGCGGGACGGCGGCCGGGCCGTCGAGGTCGCGGCCCCGGACCGGGACCTGGCCGCGTACTTCGGGCGCGGCCAGAGCTGATTCGGGCGGGCGGAGGCCGGCGGAATCCCGTCGGCCCCCGGGACTCGCTCCAGGTGGCTCCGGTCCGGAAGGAATGCGGACCGGAGCCACCTGGCGGTGCGAAGGTCAGCCGGTCGGGCCCAGATCCGGGGCGTCGCAGAGTTCGATCCGCTCGCCCGGCCGGTGCAGTTCCAGGATCACGAGTTCGTTTCGGCCGGCCCGCCACACCGGGGCGGGGGCGTACAGGGTGCGCTGGGGTCCGCGGTCCCAGTATCGGCCGAGGGCGAAGCCGTTCAGCCATGCCTGGCCCTTGGTCCAGCCCGGCAGGGCCAGGAAACCGTCGGCCGGTTCCGGTACCTCCAGCGTCGCACGGTGAAAGGCCGGGCCCTCGATCTGTTCGGCGGCCCCGAACCGCAGGCCTGCCGGATCGGTCAGCGGGAGGGGCCGGATCTCCCAGTCGAACTGGTACTGGCCGTCGATCCGGACGCCGCCGCTGATGCCCTTGCGATCCTCCAGCAAGGGGCCGTAGTTGATCCGTCCCATGTTCTCCACCAGCAGGTCGAGTTCGCCTCCGGTGTCGGGGACGCTGATCGGCAGCGCGTCGAGCGACCCGGTCCGCTCCAGGACGCCCAGCGGCATTCCGTCGAGGAACACCTGGGCCCGGTCCGCGAGACCGTGCACGCGCAGGGTCGAGTCGGGGAAGGAGCCACGGAGCCATGTGCGGTAGTGGATCAGCCCCAGTGACTGGCCCAGCGCCTCCATCGGTTCCGGTGAGAGCCGCTGGTGAGGAGTGGAGAGCGCGTCGAGGCAGTCCGTCAGCGCCACCGCACCGTTCGGCCGTACCGTCTGCGGGGCGAGCCGGTTCGGCGTCGCGGGTATCGCGTACGGGATCGGGCCGCGGTGCCGCTCGATCACCGCGCGGAACGCGTGGAACTTCTCGGTCAGCTCTCCGGCCTCACCGACCGGAGCGTCGTAGTCGTAACTGGTGCAGGTGGGCTGGTAGTCGGTCTCGCTGTGGTTGGCTCCGTTCCACCATCCGAAGTTCGTGCCGCCGTGGCCCATGTAGAGGTTGACCGAGGCGCCCTGAGTCAGCATCCGGTCCAGTTCCCCGGCGGCCTCGTCCGCGTTCCGTACGTGGTGGTGCTCGCCCCAGTGGTCGAACCAGCCGTGCCAGTACTCGGAACACATCAGCGGGCCGGTCGGCCGGTGGCGGCGCAAGGTCGCCAGCGACTCCTCGGGTCGTGAGCCGAAGGTCACGGTCGCCAGGGTGCCGGGCAGCATGCCCCCGCGCAGTACGCCGTCCGTGGCTCCGTCGGCGGTGAACAGCGGGCAGTCCACGCCTCGTCGGATCAGGCCCTGGCGCAGATGGTCGAGGTAGGGGGTGTCATGGCCGTAACTGCCGTACTCGTTCTCTACCTGGACGGCGATCACCGGCCCGCCCCGACTGGCGAGCAGCGGGCGCAGAACGGGGATCAGCTGGTCGAACCAGGCGTCCACGGCGGCCAGATAGCGGTCGTCGGTGCGGCGCAACCGCAGCCCGGGGTCGGCCAGCAGCCATGCGGGAAGGCCGCCGAACTCCCACTCGGCGCAGATGTAGGGGCCCGGTCGCACGATGACGTCCAGGTCGAGCCGGGCAGCGGTGCGCAGGAAGCGGGCGACGTCGGCCTGTCCGGAGAAGTCGGTCTGCCCGGGAGCCGGCTGGTGCAGATTCCAGGCGATGTAGGTCTCGACGGTGTTGACGCCCATGGCACGCAGCCGCAGCAGCCGGTCCTCCCACAGTCCGGGGTGGACACGGAAGTAGTGGATGGCTGCGGAGACGATCTGGTGGGGTCGTCCGGCGCGCAGGAAGCCGTGCTCGGTCACGGTCAGTTCGGCGGTGGAACGGGGAGAGGTCACAGTTGTTCCCAGGGGGTCGAGGGCGTCGAGGGGGTACGGCGGAGGTCTCATCGGGGATCCGCTCCGCGCCGTCCACCGGATGAAGGCGGACCGACCGGGCCGGTGTCAGCGGGAGTCCCGGAGCGGAGCGGAGCGGTCGCCCGGCCGGCCGCACGCCCCGGCCAGGTAGGCCGCGCCGAGCAGCGAGGCCTCGTCCGGCCGGAGCGCCGGGGTGATGACGAAGCGTCGGTTGCGGACCGGATCGGCCTCGGTGAGCCCTGAGCGCAGCGGTTCGGCCAGGAGGTCCCAGGCCCCCGCGATGGCGCCCCCGACCACCAGAACCGTCGGTTCGAAGGCGGCGAGCAGTGGCCCGAGCACCCTTCCCAGGGCACGGAACGTCTCGGTGAACACGTCCGCCGCGTCCCGGTCCCCGTGCCGTGCCCGCCGGGCGATCTCCCGGACGTCGGGCGGCGCCGCGCCGGTCGCCCGTGCGTAGGCCCGCCGCAGGGCACGCCGGGACACCGTCTCCTCCAGGGGGCCGCCCGCGTACCGCAGGGTGTGTACCCAGCCCTCGGGAGGGATCCCGGGGCCGTGCCGCAGGATCCGGCCGTCGCGCAGGAAGCAGGAGCCCACACCGGTTCCGAGGGTGATGCCGGCGACGGTGCGGTGCCCGCGCGCCGCCCCGGCCCACCACTCGCCGAGCACGAACGCGTCCGCGTCGTTGCAGAAGCTGAGCGCGGTGGCGCCGGGCAATGACGACGTCAGGGCGGCCCGCAGATCGACCCCTCGCAGGGCGTCGAACTTGCCGACCCCTTCGAACCGCCCGATGCCGCGCTCGTAGTCGAACGGACCGGGCAGTGCCACGGCCCATGGGCCCGCGCCGGGGCCGGACAGCCGGCCGGCGCAGCGGACGAGGGCCGACAGGATCTCCTCGGCACTGCCGTTGCTGTCCACCGCTTCACGGAACGAGCGGCCGGACCGGAGGCTGCGGGCGTGGATGTCCACCCCGGCCGCGGTGACATGGGTGCCGCCGACCTCAAGCACCGAGACGGTGACCCCGCCGGCGGGGCTCACCGCACCAGCGCCTTCACGTAGCGCACCGGTCCCCCGCCGAGGGCCCGCACCCGGTAGGCGCCGACCGCGGCGGGCACGGTCAGTGTCTCGGCGTACGCCAGCACATGGCGGTGGCCGCCGCTGGTCTCCACGAGGATTCCGTCGCCCTCCACGACGTTGAGGATGTGGAAGCGGTGGTCCGTGTCGTCGTCCGCGACGGTGCCCGGCGCCAGTGCGATCCGCCGGACCTCGAAGAACATCTCCGGGAGGCGGCCGATGACGTCCTCGTGCCAGCCGTCGCCCGAGCGCAGGGTGCGCGGCGTCGGGACCAGGTCCCTGGCCACGGCTTCCCCCGACCGGTCCGGGTCCAGGTTCTCGAACGCGTGACCTACGTGGACCGGCCGCTGCCTGCCTTCGCTGTCCTTGCGCAGCCAGTCGTAGAGACGGAGGCTGTACAGGTACGGCGTCGCGCTGATTTCGAGTACGACATTGCCCTCACCACTGCCGTGCGGGGTGCCGCCCGGGATGAGGAAGATCTGGTGCGGATCGGCCGGGAAGGTCTGGACGTACTGTTCGATGTCGAACGGCACGCCGTCATGGAACGCCCGGTCCGCCTCGTGCCGGAAGGCCGCGAGGTCGGCGTCCTGGCGCAGCCCCAGGAACACCTGCCGGTCGGGCCCGCCGACCATCATGTAGTAGGTCTCGTGCTGGGTGTACGGCCATCCGAATACGCGGCGCATGTAGTCCGACTGCGGGTGGCAGTGGACGGAGAGGCTGCCGCCGCCGACGGTGTCGAGGTAGTCGAAGCGGATCGGGAACGAGGTGCCGAACCTCTCGTGCACGTCGTCGCCGAGGATCGCCTCGGGGTGCGAGGCGACCAGTGCCTGCAGGGGCACCTCGACCCGTGGGCCGTCCGGCGTACCCACCAGGATCCCGCTCTCGGGAGCGATGAGCTCGTAGCCCAGCGCGGTGTTGGCCGCCTCCTGGTTGAAGCCGAGCTGCTCCTGGGCCCAATGTCCGCCCCAGGAGGTGGTGTTGAAGGTGGGTCGGGTACGGAAGGGCCGCCCGGCCAGGTCCGCGAGGGCAGCGCGCAGGGCGGCGCCCTCCAGCCAGGACGGAGCCTGCGCGTCCTGGGTGTCGAGCCACAGGTCGACGCCGGGGACGAGGGTGTCGCGGTGCCGGTCGAGGACGGGCCAGTCGATGTAGAAGAGCTGGCGGGTCGTGCCCGCCCCGGTACCGGGGGGCTGCCCCAGGTTGCGGCCGGTCCCGCCGGTGATCTGGGCCTCGGCGTACCGTTTCGGCAGGTCCGCGTACCAGAGCCGGTCGTGCGGCACCAGGGCCGCGCCCGGTCCGAAGACGACCGTGACGGTGCCGTCGGCGGCCTCGGGCTCCGGCAGCCCGGTGAAGAAGTCGGCGAGCCCGGCCCGGGACAGCGGGGCGAAGTCCGGGTCGTCCTCCAGTACCGCTGACGCGGTCAGGGAGAGGACGTCGGGCCAGGGAGCGAAGTGCTCGCGCAGGTCGGTCTGTTCGGTCGCGACGGTGCGAGCGGCCAGCGCCTCACGGATCCCGGCGGCAAGCGCCTCCCAGTCCACGGCCATCGGGCCGTCGACGGCGAGGACGAGACCCGGGGCGAGTCCGGCGACCGCCTCCCGGTACCCGGCGCCCAACTCCGCGGAGGTGCTGTAACACGGTTCGGCTTCATAGCCGCGAACTTCCGGCATGACGGTGTCAGCCTTTCTGTCTTTCGGTAGGGCTTGCTGATCGTGGGGCTCAGGCCGTTCCTGCGACCGGGCCGGGACGCGTGGGCGAACCGGCGCCGTCGACGCGAACGGTCGCGGGCAGGGGCGGGCGTCGCACCGGCCGTGGAGGTCGGGCCGACGCCGCAGAGGGCCGGGAGTACCGCCGCGGCACAGGCGCCGACAGCAGGTTCGATGTCCATCCGATATTTCTGAGCTACGGATCTCTACAGACGGAATGTATCGGATCTATGGTCTTGACGTCACGGAGTGTCCCGCAAATACTGAGCTTCGCCTCGCGGTGGATACAAGTACCCGACTTCAGCGCCTCGGGAGACCACAGCCCCATCCCTCGGCCTTCGAGGGCAGCACCAGGCTCCTCACGTTCAACGTGCCCAAGAATCTGAGTAATTGCCAGTTCTTCGCAACGGGAAGGTGCACATAAATGCTTGCTAAGTTGGCCGCGCGCTCCAGAAGGCGGGCCGTACTAGGGAGTCTGTCCGCGGCCGCCCTGGTCCTGACAGCGGCGGCGTGCGGAGGGAGCGGCGACGACAAGGCCGCCGGCGGCACCGTCCACCTGGAGTTCTGGGGCTGGGCCCCCGGCTACGACAAGTCGGCCGAGCTGTTCAACGCCACCCACAAGAACATCGAGGTCACCTTCAAGAAGCTGCCGTCCGGTGGCCAGGGCGGCTACGACAAGATGCTCTCGGCGGTGAAGGCGGGCAACGCCCCCTGCCTGGCGCAGATCGGCTTCGAGTCCATCCCCACGTTCCTGCTGGAGGGCGCCCTGGAGGACGTCTCCCAGGCGGCCGGTGCCGCGAAGGACCAGTTCGTTCCATGGACGTGGAACCAGGTGACCGTCGCGGGCAGGACCTACGGCATCCCGGTCGACACGGGCCCGATGGCCATGTACTACCGCAAGGACGTCTTCAAGAAGTACGGCATCGCGGTGCCGACGACCTGGGACGAGTACGCCGAGGCGGCCGAGAAGCTGCACAGGGCCGACCCCGGGACCCACATCGTGAACCTGCGGGCGATCACCCTGTCCGGCCTGGCCTGGCAGAAGGGCGCCAAGTGGTTCGGTACCGAGGGTGACGCGTGGCACGTCGGCGTCAACGACGACCGGTCCCGGCAACTCGCCGACTACTGGCAGCAGTTGGTGGACAAGAAGCTGGTGGCCACGGACCAGGGCTACAGCCCCGCGTGGTGGAGCGGCCTGCAGTCCGGCAAGGTGGCCACGGCGATCGGCGCGGGCTGGCTGAGCCCGCTGATCGCCCAGAACGCGCCCGGGGCCAAGGGCAAGTTCGCCGTCGCCCCGATGCCGCAGTGGACCGCCGGGGAGAAGAAGTTCGGCAACGACGGCGGCGGCAGCACCGCCGTGCTCAAGGGCTGCCGGCACAAGGACGAGGCGGTCGAGTTCGCCACCTGGATGAGCACCGACCCCGGCAGCCTCAAGAACCTGATCACGAAGACCGGCATCTACCCGGCCGCCACCGCCGGACTCAAGCTGCCCGAAGTGAACAAGGGCGTGGACTACTACGGCGGCCAGAACATCTACGAGGTGTTCGGCGAAGCCGCCCAGCACACGGACACGAGCTGGCAGTGGGGTCCCACGCAGTCGCAGTTCGGTGTCGATCTGGACGAGGCGACCGCCAAGGCCTACGCCGGTTCCGGCACGCTGTTCGACGCGTTCAACGACGTACAGGAGAAGACGCTCACGGCGATCAAGTCGAAGGGCGTGAAGGTCGGATGACCCGCGATGCGGACTCCCCGACGGTGCCGGTCGCGGACCGGCCGGCGCCGTCGGGCGCGCCCGGCCCGGCCCGGCTCGCCGGTGCACCGGGCCGGGCGCGGCAGCCGCCGCGCGGCCGCTCCGGCAGCAGGCTCGCCGCCCGGCGCAACCGCTCCGCCGCCGTGCTGCTCGCCCCGTTCGGCATCCTGTTCCTGGCCGTGTTCGTCGTCCCGATCGGGTACGCCGTCCAGCAGAGCCTGTTCCGGGTGGAGCGCTCCGGGCTCGGCTTCGGGGCGCCGCGCACCGTCTTCGCCGGCCTGGACAACTACACGCGGGTGCTCACCGACAGCACGTTCCTGACGGGCGTGGGCAGGGTCCTGGTCTTCGGGCTCGTCCAGGTGCCGGTGATGCTGGGTCTCGCCCTGCTCCTCGCCCTGCTCCTCGACTCCCAAGTGGCCCGGTTCAAGCGCTTCTTCCGCGTGGCGTACTTCCTGCCGTTCGCGATCCCCGGTGTGATCGCGGCGGTGTTGTGGGCCTTCCTCTACCTGCCCGGCATCAGTCCGTTGAACGATGTCGGCAGGAGCATCGGCGCAGACGTCGACTTCCTCTCCCACGACATGATCCTCTTCTCGATCGGCAACATCGTCACCTGGTCCTGGACCGGCTACAACATGCTGATCATCTACACCTCGTTGCAGTCCGTCCCCAAGGAGCTGTACGAGGCCGCCGAGCTGGACGGATGCTCCGGATTCCGGATCGCCTGGCACATCAAGGTGCCGCTGGTGCGCCCGGCCCTCACCCTGACCGGTGTCTTCTCCATCATCGGCACGCTGCAGCTGTTCGGCGAACCGATGGTGCTGCGCCCCATGACCGCCGCGATCAGCAGCAACTACACCCCGGTGATGCTCTCCTACCAGGCCGCCTTCGGCCTCAACGACTACAACTTCGCCGCGGCTGTCGCGGTGGTCCTGGCCCTTGCCACGTTCGCCCTGTCCTACGGCTTCCTGCGCCTGAGCACACGAGGATCGCGATGAGCACGCAGCCCACAGCCCGATACCCCAGGTCCGGCCCCGGGCGGGCGGCGCCGCCCGCCCGCCGTCGCGGCACCTCGGCCGCCCGACTGAGCACCACCGTGCTGCTGTTCGCGATCGCGGGCTACTTCCTGCTGCCGATCTGGTGGCTGATCGTCTCGGCGACGAAGTCCAACGGCGACCTGTTCGGCAGCAGCGGCTTCTGGTTCGGCTCGCACTTCCACCTCGCCGACAACCTCGGAGAGGTCTTCCGGCACAGCGACGGCGTCTTCGGCCGCTGGCTCCTCAACAGCCTTCTGTACTGCGTGGCCGGGGCCCTGATGGCCACCCTGTTCGCCGCGATGGCCGGGTACGCCCTGGCCAAGTATCCCTTCAAGGGCCGGGAGGGCGTCTTTGCCGTGATCCTCGGCGCGGTGCTCATCCCCCCGCCGCTGCTCGCCCTCCCGCTGTATCTGCTCGCCTCGTCGACCGGCCTCGTCAACACGTACTGGTCGGTGCTGATCCCGAGCGCCGTCACCCCCTTCGGGGTCTATCTCGCCCGCGTCTACGCAGAAGCCTCCGTGCCCGACGAACTCACCGACGCCGCCCGGGTCGACGGCGCGGGAGAACTCAGGATCTTCTTCACCATCGCCCTGCGGCTGATGTCGCCCGCGCTCGTCACCATCTGCCTGTTCCAGTTCGTGGGGATCTGGAACAACTTCTTCCTGCCCCTGATGATGCTCGCCGACGACTCACGCTGGCCGCTCACCCTGGGCCTCTACTTCTGGAACAGCCAGCTCCGGGACCAGCCCTGGTACGACATCGTCGTCACGGGCTCCCTGGTGTCGGTGGTCCCCCTCTGTATCGCCTTCCTCGCCCTCCAGCGGTTCTGGCGCTCGGGGCTGTCCGCCGGAAGCCTCAAGAGCTGACGTGCGGACAGTTCCGTGCCGATCGGACGATCGCGGGCTGCAGCAAGTGCCGGCCATGCCCCGCTCGTGCCCGCCCGCCACGAATGCCCGTCACACGGTGGCTCACCGCCGTACGCGCGGCATCCCCAGGCCGATCCACGAGATGATCTCCCGCTGGATCTCGTTGTTGCCGCCGCCGAAGGTGAAGATGACGGCGGAGCGGTATCCGCGTTCGAGTTCGCCGTGCAGCACGGCGCCCGCCGAGCCCTCCTTGAGCGGTCCCGCCGAGCCGACGATCTCCATCAGCCAGGCGTAGGCGTCGCGGCGTGCCTCGGAGCCGTAGACCTTGACGGCGGAGGCGTCCTGCGGGGTGAGGGTGGCGTTCTGCACGGCGGAGACCATCTGCCAGTTGAGGAGCTTCATGGCGTCGAGCCTGGTGTGGGTGCGGGCCAGCAGGGCGCGGACCCAGCCGAGGTCGATCACGCGGCGGCCGTCGGTGAGCCGGGTGTCCGCGGCCCAGCGCTGGACGTTGTGGAGGGCGCGGATGGCCATGGTGCCGTGGGCCGCGAGGGTGACGCGTTCATGGTTGAGCTGGTTGGTGATGAGCCGCCAGCCCTGGTTCTCCTCGCCGACGCGGCGGGAGACGGGGACGCGGATGTTCTCGTAGTAGCTGGCGGTCGTGTCGTGCGAGGCGAGGGTGTTGATCAGGGTGCAGGAGTAGCCGGGGTCCGTGGTCGGGACGAGCAGCATGGTGATGCCCTTGTGCGGTGCCGCGTCCGGGTCGGTGCGGACGGCGAGCCAGACCCAGTCCGCGGTGTCGCCGTTGGTCGTCCAGATCTTCTGCCCGTTGACGACATACTCGTCGCCCTCCCGCACGGCCCTGGTCCTGAGGGCGGCGAGGTCGGTGCCCGCGTCGGGCTCGCTGTACCCGATCGCGAAGTCGATCTCGCCGGACAGGATCTTCGACAGGAAGTACGCCTTCTGCTCATCGGTGCCATACCGCATGATCGTCGGGCCGACGGTGTTGAGGGCCATCAGCGGCAGCGGTACGCCCGCCTGCGCGGCCTCGTCGAAGAAGATGAACTGCTCCATCGGGGACAGTCCGCGTCCGCCGTACTCCACCGGCCAGCCGACGCCGAGCCAGCCGTCGGTGCCGAGGCGGCGGATCGTCTTCCGGTAGAAGGCCTTCTGGGCCTCTGGGGCGGCGTAGCGCGTGTACGCGTCGTCAGGGACCAGTGCGGCGAAGTAGGCGCGCAGCTCGGCGCGCAACTGCTGCTGTTCAGGCGTGTATTCGAGGTGCACGGCCCCTCCGGGAGTCTCGCGGTCGCGTCGTCCGTGTGCGGCGGCGCACACAGTAGAACGTGTTGCAAGAATCCGGAAGGGCCGGGACGGCTCCGGCCGGGTCAGCGCTTGACGGCTCGCAGGACGACGAACTTCGGGTCGCCCGCGACGGTGACGCAGTTGCCGAAGATGCGGCGGAGCCGGGTGTGGTAGCCGAGGTGCCTGTTTCCGACGACCCACAGTTCGCCGCCGGGCCGCAGCGCGTCCCGTGCCCCGTGGAACATGGTGCGGGCCGTCGCGTCGGTGGTGGCCTGGTGGGAGTGGAACGGCGGGTTGTTGAGCACCAGGTCCACACTGGCGGGCGGCAGTTCCGCCGGCCCGTCGCCGACGAGGAACTCGGCCTTGGCGTCCGGTCCGGTGTTGGCCCGGAACGTTTCCTCGGCGGAGGCGACCGCCTGGTACGACTCGTCGATGAAGGTGACTGTCGCCTCGGGGTTGGCGAGTGCCGCGGACAGCCCGACGACGCCGTTCCCGCAGCCGAGGTCGACGACCCGGTCGGGGCCGCTGCGCGCGGGGAGGTGGCCGAGGAAGAACCGGGTGCCGATGTCGAGGCGCTCGGCGCAGAAGATCCCGGCGTGGTTGGTGACGGTCCGGCCGGAGACCGGCCCGATCCCCTGGGGCAGCTCGTAGCGGTACGGCCAGGGGCTGGGGGTGCGGGCCGTTCCCGGGGCCGGGGTGGAGAAGATCAGCCGGGCCTTCTTGACCGCGAGGGACGTGCGGGTGGGGCCGATGATCCGCTCGAAGAGCTTGAGGGTGGAGGTGTGGATCTCCTTGACCATCCCGGTGCCGATGACGACCGTGCCGGGGTGGACGGCCGGCGCGAGCCGGTGCAGCTGGTCCTCCAGGAGCGCGAGGCTCTTCGGGACGCGTACCAGCAGGACATCGACGCGGTCCGGCGGAGTGTCCCTGACCGACAGCAGGCGCACCGCGTCCGCGGCCACACCGTTGCGGTCCAGGTTCGCCAGGGTCGCGCGCTGCGCCAGGTAGGAGTCGGTGATCTGTACGGGCCGGTGCCCGGCCAGTACGGTGCTCAGCGCGCCCCAGCGGTCGCCCACCACGACCACGGCGCCCGACAGATCGACCGGGTCCGTGCCGTCGGCCCCTTCCAGTCGCCGCAGCAGGTACTCGTCGGCAGCGTCCCAGGCGCGGAACGGGTCGCGCGGGTCCTCGGGGTAGCGGGCGAGGTCGAACCCGGCCCCTGACGTCGTCAAACGGTTCATTGTGCACCCAGGCTAGCCGAGCCGCGGGGAGCGCCCGCACACTCCCCGCGCGCCGGCCGCCGGGTCGCCGCGTACCGCTACGGCAGCGCCTTGTCGATCGCCGACCGGCCTTCCCGGGCCAGCCTGCGCTCCGCCCACTGGAGATTCTTCGGGGTCAGGTCACGCCCGGAGGCGAGCACCAGGTCCTCCGCCGACGGATTGTCGCTGCCGCCGGTGTGCAAGAGGCTGTCGGGAGTCACTCCCCGGGATACGGATACGGATACGGATTCGGGCTCGTCGCTCATGCCGCCTCCTCGTCCTTTCGGTCATTCTCGCCCCGCGCCCGGCCCGCCGCATCCGAGGCCTCCCGGGCCTCTCCCGGGGGCACGATCAAGCCATCACTTGACCTGCACATGATAGGTACACAGCGTTCACACCATGGTCACGGTGCGTGTGGAAGGCTCCCGCGTACCACGTACCACACGATCGCCGCGGCGCCGCCACCCACCTTGTGACGGTGTCGTGGCGCACTCATTTTCGGAGAGGACACCCCACATGTCCCGTCGTCACCTTCGCTACCGGCGCCCGCTGCTGGCGACCCTTGCCGCCTTCGCGGTGCTCGGCGGCACCGCCGCCGCCGCGCCGGCCGCCACGCCCGGGGCCTCGCCCACCACCGCGACACCGCTCCGGGTACTCGACGACACGTACTACCAGGACGCGCTCGGCAAGACCGGCACCCAGCTCAAGAGCGCTCTGCACGGGATCATCAAGAACCAGACCAAGATCTCCTACAGCCAGGTCTGGGAAGCCCTCAAGGACACCGACCAGGACCCCGCCAACAGCTCGAACGTGATCCTCCTCTACACCGGACGTTCCCAGTCCAAGAACTCCAACGGCGGCTCGGTCGGGGACTGGAACCGTGAGCACGTCTGGGCCAAGTCGCACGGCGACTTCGGCACCGCCACCGGCCCCGGCACCGACATCCACCACCTGCGCCCGGAGGACGTCACCGTCAACTCGATCCGCGGCAACAAGGACTTCGACAACGGCGGCAGCGCGGTCAGCGGTGCACCGGGCAACTACACCGACAGCGACTCCTTCGAGCCGCGCGACGCGGTCAAGGGCGACGTGGCCCGCATGATCCTCTACATGGCGGTGCGCTACGAGGGCGACGACTCCTTCGCCGACCTGGAGCCCAACGAGAAGGTGTCCAACGGTTCCGCACCGTACATCGGCCGGCTGTCGGTGCTGAAGGCGTGGAGCCAGGAGGACCCGCCGGACACCTTCGAGAAGCGGCGCAACGACGTCATATTCGACAAGTACCAGCACAACCGGAACCCGTTCATCGATCACCCCGAGTGGGTCGAGTCCATCTGGTAGGACCGACCGCTCCGGAGGTCCGGCGGGCATCCGCCGGACCGGCCGGGGTACTCAGTCGGCGGCGCCTCCGGTGCACCAGGCCACGGCCTGTTCGCGGGTGGCGAAGCTTCTGAGGGCCGTCGGTGCGTCCGGCTGTCCGGTGCCGGGCGGGGCGAGCCGGCCGGCCGGGTCGGCGACCGCGGCGCGCGCACCGTCCGCCGCGATCCGGCCGAGCCCGCCGCGCAGCATCGCGCGGGCCACCCGGTCCACGCCGGTGACCTGCCGCAGGTCCAGCACGACCGGTCCCGTCCCCCGGGGGCGCGACTCGTCCAACGCGTACAGCACCCGCTCGGCCGCGGTGAAGTCGATGGCGCCCTGGGCGGCCACGACCGCGACCCGTTCACGCGGGACGCCGTCCCCGGGGGCGGCCCCGGCGGCCGGCAGATCGCCCGCGGTGGCGACGAGCGTGACGGTGGAGGCGGCCAGTGCCGGATTGTGCATCAGATGCAGCCCGAGCCTCTCCGACAGGGCCCCGAGCGCGGCGCGCCCGCGCACCGAGGTGCCGCTCCGGTCCAGCCGGGGGCTGTACGTCGCCAGCCCGAACCGTGCGGGGCCCGCGGCGATCAGCCCGCCGGACACACCGCTCTTCGCCGGCATGCCCACGCGCAGCAGCCAGTCGCCGGAGGCGTCGTACATGCCGCAGGTCGCCATCACCGCCAGCACCTGCGCCGCGACCGGCTCGGGGACCACCGCCTCGCCGGTGAGCGGATTCACGCCGCCGTGCGCGAGGGTGGCGGCCATCGCGGCCAGGTCGAGCGCGGTGACCCGCACCGCGCACTGTCTGAAGTACGTCTCGACCGCCGCGACCGGGTCGACGGGCAGCGGGCCGGTGCTCCGGATCAGGTAGGCCAGGGCGCGGTTGCGGTCGCCGGTGGCGGCCTCGGAGGCGTACACCCGCTCGTCCACGTCCAGCCGCCGGCCGGCGAACCGGCTCAGGCAGTCGAGGATGCGCTCGAACCTCGGGGCGTCGGGGGTGTCCGGGATCAGCGCGGTGGTGATGATGGCCCCCGCGTTGACCATGGCGTTGTCGGGCCGGCCGGTGTCCGGTTCCAGGCTGATGGCGTTGTACGCCTCCCCGCTGGGCTCGGCGTTGACCCAGCGGCACACCTCGTCGAGCCCGAGGACGGACAGGGCGAGCGCGTAGACGAACGGTTTCGACACGGACTGCATGGTGAACGGGGCACCGGCGTCACCCGCGCTGTAGCGGTGACCGTCCATGCTGATCAGTGCCAGCCCGAAGGCGTCCGGGTCGGTCCGCGCCAACTGCGGGATGTAGTCGGCCGGTCGGCCGTCCCGCAGCCCGGTGAACCGCGTGTGCAGTTCGCCCAGGGCTTCGGTGACGGCGTCGGCGGCGTTCACCCGGCCCGGCCGTCAGCCGCGCTGGGCCTGGGCGATCCGGGGGAACGTCTTGACGCCGGCCGCCTTCCGGCTGTTGGCGTTCTGGGTGACCGTCCGTCCGGGCGGGGCGTCCGGGAAGCCGAGCACCACGGAGTCGAGCACCTTCCCCGACGCGTCGACGAATTCCACCTTGACGGCGTAGAAGGCGGCCTTGTCCGTGGGGTTCGTGACGCGGACGACGGCGCTGCGGAACTGCTCCGTCTTGGCGAGGGGCAGCCCGGTCACCGACACGTCTCCGACCGCGTTGCCCCGGCCCTCCGCACCCGCGAGCAGCTTCACCGCCTGCTGCCGGTTGCGCTCGGCGGCGGCGGAGACGGAGGCGGCGAACTCCTGCTGGGTGCGCGCCGTGGGACTCGCGGACCGGGTCAGGGCCGGTTCGGGGGAGACCGTCCGGGTGCTCCTGGCCGTGCCCGTCGAGTTGGTGTCGGAGCCGCCGCAGGCGGCGGTACCGGTGATGATCAGCACGGCCAGCACGGCCGGGGCCAGATTGCGGGCTGCGCGGCCGCCGAGGGCGTTTCGCGAAGAACTGGTCGGGTTCACGGAAGCTCCGTCTGCCCGGAAGGGCGTAAGTGGAAGTCGGGGGAACCGCTGTTCGGCACCGCCCGGGAAGGCAATGGAGAACTCGCCCATATTAGGAACAAAAGATATGAATTGACTCGTCGAATTCGCCCGCTTCACCGGGAGCGGACTCCAGCCGAAACCCTGGGAGAGAACGATGGACGCGGACGCCCTGACCGCCGGCCTGTTGCAGGAACTGCGGATGGTCAAGCCCTATCCGGCCCTGTCCCTGACCATGCCGACGCACCGCCGCGCTCCGGACAACGCCCAGGACGCCGTTCGGCTGCGCAATCTGGTGGCCGAGGCCGGCGCCCGGCTGGAGGCGGACCCCGCGGTCACCCGCGAGGTGCGGACCGCGATCAAGGAGCAGCTCGACCGGGCGGTCACCGAGGTGGACCCCCGCCGGGCCCTGGACGCCCTGGTCCTCCTCGTCACCCCCGACGAGCACCGGATCTGGCAGCTTCCGCGCACCGCGCCCGAACGGGTGGTGCTCAGTGACACCTATCTGACCCGCAACCTGGTCGCCGCGAAGGCGCAGTCCCAGCCGTTCTGGGTGCTCACCGTGTCGGGCGACCGGGCCGTCCTGTGGAGCGGCACGGCGGACGCCCTGCGGGAGGAGCGGACCGGTGGGTTCCCGCTGACGGCTCCGCAGGAGCCGCCCAATCCGCAGCGCGAGGAGCGGATCGGCGACACCCCGAGCACCTTCAGCGACGAGGAGACGCGCACCTTCCTGCGCACGGTCGACGAGAAGCTGCGCACGGTGCTCGCCGAGGAGCCGCGCCCGCTCTACCTCATGGGCCTCGCCCCCGCGCTCGCCCTGCTGGAAGAGGTCGGGGAGAGCGCCAAGTCGGCCGTCGGCCGGGTCACCAAGGGTGCGCCCGCCGACATGTCGGCAAGCGAGCTGCTCAAGGAAATGCGGCCGGCGCTCGACGAGCGGCAGCGGCGGTTCGCGGCGGAGATCGACGGCAGACTGGACGAGGCCCGCGGCCGTCGTGCCTTCGCCGGGGGTCTCGACGAGGTGTGGGCCGCCGTTCGGGAGGGTCGTGCCGGGCTGGTCGCGGTGGAGGAGCACTTCCAGCAGACGGTACGGGTGACGGACGAGCACCTGGAGCCGGTGAGCGGCGCAGCCGTGGATCTCACGGACGCCGCGGTCCGCGAGGACATCGTGGACGAGCTCGTCGAGGCGGCCCTGGACAGCGGCGCCGACGTGGTCTTCCTCCCGGACGACTCGCTCACGGAGCACGGGCGGATCGCGGCGACCCTGCGCTACTGAACGGGACCGGCGCGAAGCCGTACCCCTCCCCCGGGCCCGCATGCCGTCAGGCGTGCGGGCCCGGGGGCACGCTGGGAGACTGAGGAGGGGTCGCCGGGCCCCGGGGCAGGTCCCGGAGAAAGGGGTGACCGCACCATGCCACGCGGATCCAACGCCAGGCGGGAACGGCAGTACGAGCACATCAAGGAGAGCGCGCAGGAGCGCGGGGTCAGCGAGGAACGGGCCGAGGAGATCGCGGCCCGTACGGTCAACAAGGCACGCGCCCGCGCAGGTGAGTCCAGGACGGCGAGCCGTACCTCCATCGAGGACATGTCGTCCTCGCGGCGCGGCGGTCTGCGTTCCCACAGCGGAGCGGAAGGGCCGACCCGCGACCAGCTCTACGAAGAGGCGAAGAAGAAGAACATCCACGGGCGGTCGAGCATGACGAAGGCCGAGCTGGCACGGGCCGTCGGCCGCTGAGCCGCTGCCGTGGCAGCCGGGGCGGTACCGGCGAGCCGGTGCGGTGTGCCGTGGGAGCCGGGACGGTGTCAGCCGCTCCAGGTCCAGTCGGCCACCTCCGGCAGGTCCGTGCCGTGTTCACGGATCCAGGCGTGGTGGCGGGTGCGGACATCCGCCATCGCCTGGCGCACCGCCACGGCGCGGACGCCGAGGCCGGGCACCCGGTCGATGACGTCCATGACCAGCCGGTAGCGGTCCAGGTCGTTGCGGACCACCATGTCGAAGGGCGTCGTGGTGGTGCCCTCCTCCTTGTAGCCCCGCACATGCAGCTGCGCGTGGCCCGCGCGCCGGTAGGCGAGCCGGTGGATCAGCCACGGGTAGCCGTGGTAGGCGAAGATCACGGGGGTGTCCCTGGTGAACACCGCGTCGTACTCGGAGTCCGGCATCCCGTGCGGGTGTTCCTCGCGGGGCAGCAGCCGCGCCATGTCGACCACGTTGACCACCCGCACCGCGAGTTCCGGCAGATGCCTGCGCAGCAGGTCGGCGGCGGCCAGGGTCTCCAGCGTGGGTACGTCGCCGGCGCAGGCGAGCACCACGTCGGGTGCGCGGCTGCCGTCCTCCGTGCCCGCCCAGTCCCACACCCCCGCGCCGCGGGCGCAGTGCGCGCGGGCCTGGTCGAGGGTGAGCCAGTCGAAGGAGGGCTGTTTCCCGGCCACGATCACATTGACGTAGTCGCGGCTGCGCAGCGCGTGGTCGGCGACCGAGAGCAGGGTGTTGGCGTCCGGCGGCAGATAGACCCGTACGACCTCGGGGCTCTTGTTGAGGATGTGGTCGACGAAGCCCGGGTCCTGGTGGGAGAAGCCGTTGTGGTCCTGGCGCCAGACGTGCGAGGTGAGCAGGTAGTTGAGCGAGGCGATGGGGCGGCGCCAGGCCAGCCGGCGGGAGGTGCGGAGCCATTTGATGTGCTGGTTGACCATCGAGTCGACGATGTGGGCGAACGCCTCGTAGCAGGAGAAGAGGCCGTGCCGGCCGGTGAGGAGGTAGCCCTCCAGCCAGCCCTGGCACAGGTGCTCGGAGAGCACCTCCATGACGCGTCCGTCGTGCGCGAGGTGCTCGTCGGTCGGCAGTATCCGTTCCTGCCAGGTCTTGGCGGTGGCGCCGTAGAGGGCGTCGAGCCGGTTCGAGGCGGTCTCGTCGGGGCCCACGACGCGGAAGTCGCGGCGTTCGGCGGTGGCGGCCATGACGGCCTCCAGCAGGCCGCCGAGCACCCGGGTCGGCTCGTGCAGCACGGTGCCGGGCTTGTCGACCTCGACGGCGTGGTCGTCCAGCGGCGGGATCGGCAGGTCGCGCAGGAGCAGACCGCCGTTGGCGTACGGGGTCGAGCCGAGCCTGGCGTCGCCCTCGGGCACACAGGCGAGCACCTGGGGGGCGGGCCGTCCCGACGCGTCGAAGAGTTCCTCGGGCCGGTAGGAGCGCATCCACTCCTCCAGCTGACGCAGGTGCTCCTCGTTGTCCCGGACGCCGGGCAGCGGGACCTGGTGGGCGCGCCAGGTGCCTTCGACGGGCACCCCGTCGACCGCCACCGGTCCGGTCCAGCCCTTGGGGGTGCGCAGCACGATCATCGGCCAGTGCGGGCGTGCGGTGTCGCCGCCGGTGCGGGCGGCGGCCTGGAGTTCGCGGATCCGGTCGACGGCCCGGTCCATCGCGGCGGCCATCGCCCGGTGCACGCCGATCGGGTCGTCGCCGCCGACGTACAGGGGGTCGTGCCCGTAGCCGCGCAGCAGGGCGTCGAGCTCGGTCTCGGGGAGGCGGGCGAGCACGGTGGGGTTGGCGATCTTGTAGCCGTTGAGGTGGAGGACCGGGAGGACGGCGCCGTCGTGCACCGGGTCGAGGAACTTGTTGGAGTGCCAGGACGCGGCGAGCGGTCCGGTCTCGGCCTCGCCGTCACCGACGACGCAGGTGACGAGCAGACCGGGGTGGTCGAGGGCGGCCCCGTAGGCGTGGGTGAGGGCGTAGCCGAGTTCGCCGCCCTCGTGGATGGAGCCGGGTGTCTCCGGTGCCACGTGGCTGGGCACCCCGCCGGGGAAGGAGAACTGCTTGAACAGCGCCCCCATGCCTTCGGCGTCCCGGGTGACGTCGGGGTAGGTCTCGGTGTAGCTGCCCTCCAGCCAGGAGTTGGCGAGGACGGCGGGTCCGCCGTGGCCGGGGCCCCAGACGCAGAGTCCCTGGACGCCACGGGATCTGATGACGCGGTTGAGGTGGGTGTGGACCAGGTTCAGTCCGGGTGAGGTGCCCCAGTGGCCGAGCAGCCGCGGTTTGATGTCCTCCCGGGTGAGCGGCCGGGTCAGGAGCGGGTTGTCCATCAGGTAGATCTGGCCGACGGTGAGGTAGTTGGCGGCGCGCCAGTGGGCGTCGAGTGCCGCGATCTCCTCGTCGGACGGACCGGTCGGGCCGGATGTGGTCGCCGGGCCGGGGGCGTTGCTCATGATGTCTCCAACCGGGAGGCCCTACGGGCCGACGGGCTCGGGGCCGTACCAGACCGTGGTCGCGTTGCAGAATGCGCGGATGCCCTGCCCGGCGAGCTCTCGTCCGTAGCCGGAGCGCTTCACACCGCCGAAGGGCAGCGCGGGGTGGGACGCCGTCATGCCGTTGAAGAAGACACCTCCGGCCTCCAGGTCGCGTACACAGCGGCGCGCCTCGTCCGCGTCGCGGGTCCATACGTTGGAGCTGAGGCCGAAGGGGCTGTCGTTGGCGAGCGCCACTGCTTCGTCCAGCTCGTCGACGCGGTAGAGGGAGGCGACGGGGCCGAAGGTCTCCTCGCGGTGGATGCGCATGGCGGGGGTGATCCCGGTGAGGACCGTGGGGGCGTAGAACCAGCCCCGCTCCAGTTCCGGGGCCAGGCCCTCGGGCCTGCCGCCGCCGCACAACGCTCTCGCGCCCTGCCGTACGGCGTCGTCCACCAGCTCCTCCAGGTCGGTGCGGCCCTGTTCGCTGGCGAGCGGTCCGATGTCGGTGGATTCCTGCAGCGGGTCGCCGACCGTCAGGTTGCTCATGCCCACGGCGAACCGTTCGGCGAACTCCTCGTACACCTCGGTGTGCACGATGAACCGTTTGGCGGCGATGCAGGACTGCCCGTTGTTCTGCGCCCGTGCGGTCACGGCGGTACGGGCGGCCCTGGCCACGTCGGCGGACGGCATGACGAGATACGGGTCGCTGCCGCCGAGCTCCAGGACGGTGTGCTTCACCTCGTCGCCGGCGATCGACGCGACCGAGCGGCCGGCCGGTTCGCTGCCGGTGAGGGTGGCGGCGACGACCCGGCGGTCGCGCAGGATCGCCTCGACCGCCCCCGATCCCACCAGCAGGCTCTGGAAACATCCCGCCGGGAATCCGGCCCGGCGGAACAGGCCCTCCAGGTACATGGCCGTCTGCGGGACGTTGGAGGCGTGCTTGAGCAGGCCGACGTTGCCCGCCATGAGGGCCGGGGCGGCGAATCGGATGACCTGCCAGAGCGGGAAGTTCCACGGCATCACGGCGAGCACGGGACCGAGCGGCCGGTAGTGGACGTAGGCGCGGGAGGCGCCGGAGTCCCGCACATCGGCCGGGGAGGGGTGCTGGTCCGCGAGGAGTTCCTCGGCGTGGGCCGCGTACCAGCGCATCGCCTTGGCGCACTTGGCGGCCTCGGCGCGGGCCGCCACGACGGGCTTGCCCATCTCGATGGTCATGGTGCGCGCGATGTCCCGCTGGTCCTCGTCCAGCAGGACGGCGGCCTGGTTCAGCAGACGGGCCCGCTCGGCGAACCCGGTGGTCCGGTACTGCCCGTACGCGGTGGCGGCGGCGTCGAGCCGCTGCTCGATGCCCGCCTCGTCGAGGGCGTCGAATGTTCTGAGGGTCTCGCCGTTCGCGGGATTGACCGTCGCGATGGGCATGGCCGTGTCCTCCTTGCCTCGTTCCTTCGACCGTGCCGTGCCGTGCGCCGCGCCGCAACGCGGGCCCCGCCGGGCGGACACCCCGGCCGGCGCGGTCCGGGCGTGCGGTGTGCACGCCGTCCGCGCCGGGAGGGGGAACGTCCAGCGGGTACGGATGTCGGCGGTGCCGGTCCCGGTGGCCCGGCTCAGACGAGAGCGGGGTCGGATGCCGTCACGGGCTCGGCGACGGGGGCGGCGGCCGCTGCGGGCTGGCGCCGGAACTCGCGTACGCCGGGCAGCGGCGGGAACCTCAGCAGGTCGACGCTGTACGGCTCCTTGGCGTACCGGGTGAACCAGACGACCTTGCCCTCGGCCGTCCGGCAGGTGCCCCAGCTGTCGCTCAGGGCCATGACCCGGCTCAGGCCACCGCCGCCGTTGCTGAGCAGTCGCGGCATCTCGGAGCCGTTGTCGGCGACGGAGACCGTGAGGTGCCGCCCGGACCAGCGGAGTTCGACGACGCAGTTGTTGTCGTCACCGACATGCCGGTGGACATTGGTCAGCAGCTCCTCCACACCCCGGCACACCGGCCGGATGTGGAGTTCGAGACTCCAGTGGCGGAGGTGCGCCGCGATTATTCGTCGCAGCTGGGACACACGCTCTGCCGAAACCTGGAATTCGACCAGGTAGTGCCGGTCGAGTGGAACGGTCATCGTCGAGGCTCCTCACATCGAGGCCCACTGGCTTCGCCCCGTTGAACCAACGACCCCCGAATACGAAGAGTGAGCAGATGCCACTTCTGGGTCACTCAACAGGGTGGCCCGGCCGCACCGCGTGTGCAACACGTGGACGCGTCCGTCCGGGTCACAGGAGGTACGGCAGCAGTGTGTCCGGGGTGAGCGGGAGACTGCGCAGTCTGATGCCGGTGGCGTGCCGGACGGCGTTGCCGACGGCCGCCGCGGCGCCGACGATGCCGATCTCGCCGATGCCCTTGCTGCCCATCGGGTTGAGGTGCGGGTCCTCCTCGTCGATCCAGTGCGCCTCGATCTCCGGCACGTCGGCGCAGGCCGGCACGTGGTAGGAGGCGAGATCGCTCTCGGTGTGGTCGCCGAAGACGGGGTCCATGGTGGAGGCCTCGGTCAGCGCCATGCCGACTCCCATGGTCATGCCGCCGATGAACTGGGAGCGCGCGGTACGGGAGTTGAGGATGCGTCCGGCGGCGAACACGCCGAGCATCCGGCGCAGCCGCACCTCTCCCGTCCTTGCGTGCACGGCGACTTCGGCGAAGTGGGCGCCGAACGCGTGGCGGGCGTACGGGGATTGCCCGGCGGTCTCCTGCTGGGTGTCGGCGGTGACGGTGAGCCCGTCGGCGGGGACCGGTCCGGTGCGCTCGCTCAACTGGCGCAGCAGCAGGGTGGCCGCCTTGTGCACGGACCAGCCCCAGGAGGCGGTGCCCGTCGATCCGCCCGCCAGGGGGGCGTCGGGCAGTTCGCTGCTGCCGATCTCGACCCGGACGTTCTCCACGGGGGTGGCCAGGACGTGGGCGGCGATCTGCGCGAGTACGGTGCGGGCGCCGGTGCCGATGTCGGTGGCGTTGATCCGGATGCGGTACGAGCCGTCGGCGGCCGCGTGCGCCGAGGCGCTGGAGGCGGAGATGTACACGGGGTAGGTGGCGGCTGCGACGCCCGTGCCGAGCAGCAGGGGACCCTCCTCGCGGCTCGCTGGGCGCGGATCGCGGTCGTACCAGCCGAAGCGTGCGGCACCCTTCTCCAGGCAGGCGGCCAGGCCGCGGCTGCTGAACGGGCGTCCGGAGTCCGGTTCGTTCGCCGGGTCGTTGCGGATGCGCAGTTCGACGGGGTCCATGCCGAGCGCCGAGGCGAGTTCGTCCATGGCGGATTCGAGGGCGTACATCCCGGGGGCCTCGCCCGGTGCGCGCATCCAGGAGGGGCTCGGCACGTCCAGGGCGACGACCCGGTGAGTGGTGCGGCTGGTGGCGGAGCCGTACATGATCCGGCTCGGTACGGCCGCCTGCTCCACGAACTCCTTGATGGTGGAGGTGTGGGTGATGCACTCGTGATCGACCGCGGTGAGGGTGCCGTCGAGTTCGGCGCCGAGCCTGATGTGCTGGATGGTGGGGGCGCGATGGCCGACCAGGGCGGCCAGCTGGCGGCGCGGCAGCGCGATCTTGACGGGGCGGCCGGTGTGGCGTGCGGCCATGGCGGCCAGGACGGCCTGCGGGCGCGGTGTGCCCTTGGATCCGAAGCCGCCGCCGACGTGCTCGGAGACGGCGGTGATCTGCTGCGGCCTCAGCCCCAGGGCGGTGGCGAGGCTGTCGCGGACCGTGGTGGAGCCCTGGCTGGAGTCGTGGACGGTCAGATGTCCGGCGTCGTCCCACTGCGCCGTCGTGGCGTGCGGTTCCATGGGGTGGTTGTGCAGGGCACCGATGGTGTAGGTGGCGTCGACCTGTACGGGTGCCGCGTCGAAGGCCCGGCCGGTGTCGCCGCGCTCCCGGACGGCTGGGTAGCCGCCATTGACGATCTCGGGGGTGTACAGGCCGGGGTGCTCCTCGGTCAGCAGGACGTCGTGCCCGTCGGTCTCGTAGGTGATCCGCAACGCCTCGGCCCCGGCACGGGCGCCCTCGGGGGTGTCGGCCACCACGAGCGCGACGGGCCAGCCCCGGTGCGGGACCCGGTCGTTCTGGAGGACGGCGAGGATCGGGTCGTCTGGCTCCTTCAGCCGGGGCGCGTCGTGGTGGGTGAGCACGGCGTGCACACCCGGCAGGGCCAGTGCCTCGTCCACGTGGATCGCGTCGACCCGGCCGCGGGCGATCGTGGCGGGGACGGGCCATCCGTACAGACACCCCGGCGGGGTGTGCTCGGCGGCGTAGCGGGCGGTGCCCGTGACCTTGTCCCGGCCCTCACGGCGGACGACGGGGGTGCCCAGTGGTGACGGGGCCTGGCTCATGACGGGGTCCTCACGGCGGGGGCGGCGTTGGGTGCGGTTGCTCGGCTGCAGGCGGGGCGGCCGAGAGGCGGTTGCCCGGTTTGTCGGCGGGGCGGTGCCGGGGCCGGTGCGGTTGCTCAGGTTTCGGCGGCGAGTTCGGCGAGTGCGTCGACGGCCAGGTTGCGGGCGAGGCCCACCTTGAACGCGTTCTCGCGCAGCGGCCGGGCCGCGGCGAGTTCGGCGTCGACCGCACGCTCGAACGTCTCGTCGGTGGCCGGTGCTCCCCGCAGCAGCTCCTCGGCGGCGTGTGCGCGCCAGGGCCGGTGGGCGAGCCCGCCGAAGGCGAGCGCGGCATGCTCGATCCGGCCGCCGCGGACGCTCAGTACGGCGGCGACGGACGCGAGGGCGAAGGCGAAGGAGGCGCGGTCGCGGGCCTTGCGGTAGAGGGAGGCGGCGCCTTCCGGGCGCGGTGGCAGGACCAGCTCGGTGATGAGTTCGCCCGGCCGGAGCTCGGTGTCCCGTTCGGGGGTGTCGCCCGGCAGGCGATGGAATCCGGTGACGGGCAGGGTCCGTCCGCCGTCCGGTCCGTGCAGCTGGACGGTGGCGTCGAGGGCGGACAGCGCCACGGCCATGTCGGACGGGTGGGTGGCGACGCAGTGCGCGGAGTGGCCGAGTACGGCGAGGTCGCGCTGGGCGCTGTCGTGGGCGGGGCAGCCGGTGCCGGGTTCCCGTTTGTTGCACGGCTTGGAGGTGTCCTGGAAGTACGGGCACCGGGTGCGCTGGAGCAGGTTGCCGCCGGTCGTGGCGGTGTTGCGGAGCTGCCCGGAGGCGCCGGACAGCAGCGCCTGGGACAGGGCGGGGTAGCGGGTGCGTACCGCGGGATGGGCGGCCAGGTCGCTGTTGCGCACGGTCGCGCCGATCCGCAGGCCGCCGTCCTCGGTGTCGGCCACGTGGTCCAGCGGCAGCCCGCTGATGTCGATGAGCCGGTCCGGGGCCACGACGCCGAGCTTCATCAGGTCGACGAGGTTGGTGCCGCCGCCGAGGAACACGGCGCCGGGGTGGGCGGCGCGTTCACGGACCGCTTCCTCGGCGGACCGGGCACGGAGATAGGCGAAGGGTTTCACAGCGCCACGTCCTCGATCGCCTCGACGATGCGGGGGTAGGCGCCGCAGCGGCACAGGTTGCCGCTCATCCGCTCGCGGATCTCGTCGGCGTCGAGCCGCGCCGGGGCCGATACGGGTGCGCTGCGGGTGGTGGCATGGGACGGGAAGCCGTCGGCCGCCTCGCCGAGCATGCCGACCGCCGAGCAGATCTGGCCGGGTGTGCAGTAGCCGCACTGCAGGGCGTCGCGGTCCAGGAAGGCTTCCTGGAGGGGGTGGAGCCGGTCGCCGTCGGCGAGGCCCTCGACGGTGGTGACGGTGGCGCCGTCGTGGGCGACGGCGAGGAGCAGGCAACTGTTGGCCCGTCGGCCGTCGACGATGACGGTGCACGCCCCGCACTGTCCGTGGTCGCAGCCCTTCTTCGCACCGGTGAGGCCGAGGTGCTCGCGCAGGGCGTCCAGGACGGTGGTGCGGTGATCGAGCGTGAGCGTCCGCTCGGTTCCGTTGATCTGCAGTGTCAGGGTGGAACGGTGACCGGTTGCTCCCGGCTGTCGCGCACCGTCGTCCCGCCCGCGAGAGGGGTCCACGCACTCGCACCTTTCAGGGGTGGCTTTTGACCGTTTTCTACCAGACGTGCTACGGCTTCCCGCTCCATTGCTCCACCACCGGGCCGTGACCCGCCGGCCGGTCGTCCCATCGGTCTACCGGCTCGACAGACGCAGCCGCACCTCCTCCTCCTGGTCGCCGGAGACGGCCCCGACGACGGTCACGTCGAAGGCGTGCGCCAGGCTCTGCCGCAGCCGCTCCACCGCCCAGTAGCCGCCCTGCACGTCGACGCTCACGGGCGCACCGAGCGCGACCGGACCGGAGACCACCCGGGCCTCCGTGACGTCGACGGTCACCACCCATGCGGTGGGGCGTTTGCCCGCGAGGTCCTGCGGTACGTCGGCCGAGGCCCGGTCGGTGGTGAACGCGGCCCGCAGCACATCGAAGACCATGCGCGCGTCGGCCTTCTCGCACCCACTGATGACGACCGACACCTCCTCGGCGTACCCGCTGTCCTGCGCCTGCTTCTCCTTGATGGTGTTCACCGCGCTTCCTTCCGCTCCGTGCCCCTGGGGCGATTGGGGGATGTCTCCAGGCTCACCCCGTGGCAGGGCGACGGCGACACGGAGGCCACCGGGATTCGCACGGATCACGCCCCTCCGGAGCGAAACACCTTTCAGGTCATATCCACTTAAAACATGAATTCATGTGAATTATTGAGTGAGGGCTCCGCCTCGGGGTATCCGGCAAGCATGGACGTTTCGAACGCAGACCTGAGTTCGCTGGCCCTCACCCTCGCCGACGGACGGGGCGCCACCGGGTCGGTGATGGGCATTGTCGGAGTGGCACTGGTGGCCGTGCTGATCGGCGCCTTCTGGCTCGGACAGCGGCGCCGCGACCAGGAACTGCCACCGCCCACCCCCGACGAGCAGCCACCGAGGCCGGACCACCGCAGCCACATCGAGGAACACGATGTGCACGGCGACGACCACTTCCCGCCCGACCGCCGGGGTCTTTCACCGTACGAACTCGGTGACCACGGCAACGAGCCCATCCCCCGCGAGACCGACGAGCGGCGCGACTGACCCCGCGGACCTCCCGGCACCGGTCCGCAGTGGCGGCGTCGCGTGTTGCGCGGGCGACTGCCTCCGGTGAGGCTGGTGTGGGCCCGCCGGCCACGGGCGCGCCCAGACCTCGGAACCGATGAAGGCAGTAGGACCATGACCGGAAGCCACCCGGGGAAGGCGCCGACACCGGCGCCGCTGACCGGATCCGCAGCGCCCTGCTGGGTCAACCTCATGACCCGCGACCTGGGAGCGGCGCAGGAGTTCTACGGCAGGGTGCTGGGGTGGACCTTCCGTCCGGCCAAGCTGGGGCAGGAGTTCTCGGTCGCACGCCGGGGCGACGTACCGGTCGCCGGTATCGGCGCGGTGGCGACCGCCTACCGGGTGGCCGTGGCCTGGACGCCGTACTTCTCCGTCCCCGACGCCGACGCGGCGGCCTCGCGCATCCGCGAGCGCAGTGGCACGGTCGCCGTGGGGCCGATGGCTCTCGGCAAGGGGCGCGGGGCGCTCGCCGCGGACCGGGACGGTGCGGTGTTCGGGATCTGGGAGCGGACCGAGCCCGCGACCTCGCCGCCCGCACCGGACGGCCATTCGCACGCCTGGCTCCGTCTGCACACCAGGAACGCCTTCGACGCCGCGATCTTCTACGGGCAGGTGCTCGACTGGGCGAGCGGGCGCCCGGGAGGCTGCGAGGTGTCGTACGAGGGGGACGAGGTCATCGTCGATTGCGACGGGCGCCGGCTGTTCCGGATCAGCTCCGGCGCGGTCGAGGCGGCTCCCGATCCCCTGGTGCGCCCGCACTGGCAGGTGCACTTCCCGGTCACCGATGTAGCGGCCACGGTCGCGACGGCGCGGGAGCACGGCGGCAGCCTGGTCGAGCAGCGGGCGCTGGCGCAGGGCACGGAGGCGACCCTGCTGGACCCGGACGGCGGCCTCTTCACGGTCACGGACGTCCCGGGGCTCGCGGCGGACGGTCCTGACTGACCCGGCCGGCTCCTCCTCGGCCGCCGGTCATTTCCCGCGTACGGACGAGGAGCGGGCCAGTGCCCAGGCCGGGAAGACGAACCAGCAGATCAGGAACCACAGCGCCATCGCGCCGACCAGCCACAGCGCGACGGAGTTGTGCAGGGCGACCCGCAGGATGAGCAGCAGGGTGGAGCACATGGTGCAGAACAGCAGGGCGAGCCCGAGCACGGTCATCCGTGACGCCCAGGTGACCGTCTGCGGTTTGAGCCGCCGCCCGGTGAGCAGCCGGTGGTAGGAAACGGGCCCGATCAGGGCGGCGGCGGTGGCCGATCCCAGCATCACGGTGACCACGTAGATGGTGCGGTCGGTGTGCGAGAGGTCGGCGAAGCGGGGCTGGAAGACGACGGCGAGCAGGAAGCCGAACAGGATCTGGACGCCGGTCTGGGCCACGCGCAGTTCCTGGAGCAGATCGGTCCACCGCCGGTCCGCCCGTTCCTCGGGCGTCTCGTCGCGGCCGTCGCCGCGGCCCTGGCTGCCGGGAAGGCGTGCTGTCGAGGTCACCGGGAGCCTCCGTCCGAATACCCGGAGTACTTCACGTTCTCCCCTCCCCCACCGTAACCGGTCAACAGGGCCACGAGGGTGGCCGGATCCATTCGCCCGACCTCGACGATCAGTTCGACTTCACCTAGGATCTTGGTACGGCATCGCGCGTCGGTCACCGGCTGGGTGAGGCGTGGAGGTGCCCGTGAGATGCCCGTTGGAGGCATTCCACAGTGTCAGTCGAGTTGAATCACACCATCATCCATTCCCGGGACAACCGGAAGTCCGCCGAGTTCCTGGCGGACATACTGGGACTCGAAATCGGTAAGGAATGGGGCCCGTTCATCCCGGTCACCACCGGGAACGGGGTCACGCTGGACTTCGCGACCATTCCCGAAGCATCGATCACCGCGCAGCACTACGCCTTCCTCGTCTCAGAGGCGGAGTTCGACAGCGCGTACGCCCGCATCAAGGAGCTCGGGGCCGAGTACTTCGCGGATCCGCACAAGAAGCAGCCGGGCGAGATCAACCACAACGACGGCGGCCGGGGCGTGTACTTCCTCGATCCCTCCGGTCACGCCATGGAGATCATCACGCGCCCGTACGGCGGCTTCCCCTCGTAACACGGCGTCCTGAGAAGGGAGTTCGGCCGGGGCTCGTGCACGCGTCCCGGCCGGGCCCCTCGTCGCCCCGGATCAGCCGACCGGCAGCAGCAGCTCGGGCCGGTCCCACATCACCGCGGGCGGGGCGGCCGCCAGGGTGCCGGTCCGCCGGGCGCCCACACTCCGGTAGAAGCCTTCGGCGGGCGGGTGCGAGACGACGCGGACCCCGGTGAGGCCGGCGCCTTCCGCCTCAACACGCAGATGCCCGACGAGGAGCCGCCCGATGCCGCGCCCCTGCGCGTCGTCGGCGACGAACATGAGGTCGAGTTCCGGCGGTTCGAGAACGAGCGCGTAGAAACCCAGCACCCGCTCGGAGCCGGACTCCACCGCCACGAAGACCCGATGGGTCTCGATGTAGTCGGGACCCACCCGGTATCCGGCGACCATGGCGGCGTAGTGCCCCTCGTAGGCGCGGGAAGTCCTGACCAGCCGGGTGAGCCGCTTCGCGTCCCGGGCGGTGGCACGTCTGATGCGTACGGTCTCCCGCAGCGCCTCGCCACCCCGGCGCGTAATGCTCGATGTCATGAATGGAGTATTACGCATCCGGCTGCCGGCCACCCACTCGCGAGCCCGCCACCGGCCCGTCGGACCCTACGGCCGCTCGCGCGCCGCGCGCCATTCGTCGACCACGGCGTCGATGTCGAAGGGCTTGAGGTTCAGCGGCGGGCCCGGCGGCGGACGCCTGACGGCCGCCGCGATCCTCTCGTTGACCTCGGACAGCATGCGCCGTACCTCGGCCTCCGTCCGCGCCTCGGCCACGGATTCGGCCACGTCCTCCGCCTGCTTGCGCAGGGCCAGGGCCGGCGGGAGCACCGAGACCCCTTCACGCTGGAGTTTCTGCTTGATCCACCAGTTCTCGTCATAGGGAGCCTTGATGGCGTCGAGCGGCTTGCCGAACCCCGGCAACTGCGAGATGTCGCCGCGCTGCTCGGACTCCCGGATCTGTTTGTCGACCCATGATTCGAAGCTGACGCCCGCAGGCTTGCGCTCGGTCAACGTACGCCCCTCTCGCAGGATTCATCATCCGGTCCCTCCACGATACCCAGGGCCCGCGGGACGCCCGGCGCCCGCACGGCCCCGCTTCGCAACCCCCTTCGGCGCAAAGCCACTTCGGGGTCCGGAGACCCGCCTCAGTGCGCGTGTCCGGCGGCGGGCGCCCCGGTTCCGCTCCCCTGGTGTCCGTCGCCGCCGTTCCCCGCTTCCGCCACCCGCACGGTGAAGGCCGCGGTGCGCACCTCGCCCTCGTGCTTGAAGTCGAGGAAGAGCCGGTACGTCCCGGCGCTGGGAGCCGTCGCGGTGAAGGACACCATCGGACCGGGGCCGCCCTCGTTCGGGTGGACGTGCAGATAGGCCAGGTCGCCCGAGCGCAGGGCGACGAGGTGTCCGTACGCACCGAGGTAGGGCTGGAGATCGGTGACGGGACGGCCGTTCCTGCTGACGGTCAGCTTCAGTTCGCCGCTCCGGCCGGCCCGGAGGTCGCCGCCGAGCGCGACGCGGTAGCCGTCCACCTCGGCGGTGGCGACCGGGGCCGGGAGAGCGGCGGGGCGGTAGGCCCCGGAGACGGCCAGATCCGCGCCCAGCGTGAGGTTCTCGGCACCCGCGGCCGCCGGGGTGAAGTCGGCGAACACCCGGTAGCCGCCTGCTTCCGGAAGGTCGACGGGGGTCGACCAGGTGCCGTCGGCCGCCCGGACGGGGTGCAGGTGCCGGTACTGGGTGAGGTCGGTGGAGGCGAGGATGAAGTGCAACTCCTTGCCGTGCTCACGCTGGTAGGCGGTGACCTTGCGGCCGCTGTCGTCCTTGACCGCGAACCGGATCTCGCCCCGGTCACCGGCCCGGACCACCGGTGTCTCCAGGTCCAGCGTGTAGCCGCCCTCGGAGATCTGCAGCCCGCCGGGCGCGTGGTCCGCCGCCGCGGCCTTCGCCCCGCCCTCCTCTCCCCCGGCGTGGCCGCCGTGCTGTTGCGCGGGGCGGTCCTCCGCGGCCACCAGCGGGTCGACGCCCTTGCCCACTCCGTACGCGGTCCCGAAGGTCGCGGCGAGCGCGGTGGCGAAGGCGGTGATCTTCAGTGCGTTGTTCATGACAGGTTCCTCCATCGGGTCGACCGGGAGGCAGCGCTTCCCGACGCCTCACAACATACCCCCTGGGGGTATGAAGTCAACCCCGGAGCCCACCGATCGCTCCGGCTCAGGCAGGCACCACCAGCCCGGCGCGCAACCGCTCCAGTGCAGCATCGGGAATGCGCAGGCCGTCGTGCACATACCCCTCCAGCCCGCCCCATCGCTCGTCCATCGCGTCCAGTGCCGTGTCGAGATAGCGGGGGCGCACCTCGGTGATCGCGGAGGCGATCCCCGGGTCGCCGCCCGCGTCCAGGAAGTCCTGCACGTACGGCGCGAAGGCGACCCGTACCACCGGATTCACCGCGAGGAACTCGGCACGCACGACCTCGCGGGACGCCCCGAGCATCATCAGGAGCAGGGCGGCGGCCCAGCCGGTACGGTCCTTGCCCGCCGTGCAGTGGAACAGCACCGGGCGGGCCCGGTCGTCGGCGACCGTCTCGACGAAGGCCCGGTAGGCGGCGGACGCACTCGGCGAGAGCACCATCTGCCGGTAGGTGTCCGCGAAGAGCCCCTCCGCCTTTCCGCCGCCCAGCAACTGCTCCGCGGCGACCGGGTCGGCGAGCAGTGCG
This sequence comes from Streptomyces sp. NPDC001890, assembly GCF_042891445.1. Classification (NCBI taxonomy): domain Bacteria; kingdom Bacillati; phylum Actinomycetota; class Actinomycetes; order Kitasatosporales; family Streptomycetaceae; genus Streptomyces; species Streptomyces sp. NPDC001890. Next base: position 45,265 of record NZ_JBIATE010000009.1, read on the forward strand.
CGCAGCCGGGCGGGCGCCACGCCCGGGTTCTCCCCGAGCACATCGGCGACGAACAGCCGCGCGCCCGGCGGCAGCCGGTCGGGGGCCGCGGCGCGCTCGTCGGCGGTCCGCAGATCGACGACGGTACGGATGCCGAGCGCGGCCACCTGCGAGTCCTGCGCCGCGTCGAGCCCGCTGAGCTGCCCGGACCGCAGCACGACGCCGGACCGGACCCGGTGGCCCGGGCCCAGGGCGATGCCACCCAGGTCGCGCAGATTGAGGACGGTGGATGCCGGGACGGCCCTGGCGGTCTGCACGATGAACTTCCCCTTTTTTCCTGACGCGTATCCGAATTCATTCGGCTTTGCCGGATCAAACGTCGCACGCAGCCGGGAGATCGACAAAGGAAAACGCCGGAAGACAATCGATCGGTAGCGCTTGCGGAGATAAAGGAAATGTGAAATCACAACCGCAGCCACCCAGGTCAGGGGGCACACCACACGAATAGCGGTGTGTTCTGCGAATCCCGGCCCGAAGGGCGGCGGCGATCGGTGCGCGGACCACCACGACAGCCCTTGAATTCCCGCCCCCGCGATTACGTCCGGGGAACGCGACGGAACAGAACCGGCCGGGGCCGCACCGCGCCGCTTCGCGCCGGGGAATCCGGTAAGGGCTGTCCCGTAATCCCTGGCGGGCGTGCGACGACGGCCACGGCACCTCGCCGCGTTGTCGGAACGCCCGAATACATCCAGTATTCGGGCGTCCCTCCGCCTTGCGATGCACCGCGTCCGACGCCGCACGCTGATCCACCAGGGATTACGGGACAGCCCTTACTCAGAGCACGACGACACCCACCTCGGTCGCCTTGACGCTCGTCCATACGGCGCTCCCCTCGACGAGCCCCAGCTCGGCCGCCGCTTCGGGGGTGATCTCGGCGACCAGATCCGGCGCCTCGCCGGAGGCGATCACCACCCGGAGCCTGCTGCCGACCGCGGTGAGCTCGCGCACCGTGCCGGGCCAGACGTTGCGCGGGCTCCCGGCGGGCCTGTCGTGGTGCACGGAGACCGCTTCGGGCGCGATGATCGCGAGGACGGCCGTCCCCTCGGCGGGCGTGTCCGCGACCACCAGCCGGCCGCCGCCCGCCAGGGCGAGGGTGCCGTCGGGTGCGGCGGTGCCGGGCCAGGCGTTGCGGCCGAGCATCCTGGCGACCCAGGGCGAGCGGGGATTCCGGGTGACCTCGGCCGGTGGCGCGTCCTGGAGGGTGCGGCCCTCGTCGAGCACGAGCACCCGGTCGGCCAGTGAGACCGCTTCGACCGGGTCGTGGGTGACGATCAGACAGACACCGCCGAACCCGGCGAGGTGGGTGCGCAGCGTGTGCCGTACATGGGCGCGGGTGGTCTGGTCGAGGGCGGCGAGCGGCTCGTCGAGCAGCAGCAGCCAGGGGCGGGCGGCGAGCGCCCTGGCCAGGGCCACACGCTGGGCCTGGCCGCCGGAGAGCTGCGCGGGTCTGCGGTGGGCGAGGTGGCCGACGCCCAGCCGGTCGAGCCATTGCCGCGCCTCGCGCCGGGCCTCGGCGCGGGGGACGCCGTGGGCGCGGAGCCCGTACGCCGTGTTCGTCAGCGCACTCAGGTGCGAGAAGAGCGCGCCGTCCTGCGGCACCCAGGCGACCTGGCGGCGGTGCGGGGGCAGTTCGGTGACGTCGGTGTCGCCGAGGCGCAGCCGGGCCCGGGCGCGCGGGGTCAGGCCCAGGAGCGCGCGCAGCAGGGTCGTCTTGCCCGCGCCGTTGGGGCCGACGACGGCGATCGTGGTGCCGGGCGCCGCGTCGAGGGTCAGCTCGTCGAAGCCGGTGACCTCGGCGTGCAGCGACCGCTGTTCGCCCGGCACCGGGGGCGTCTCGTGATCCGTTCGGGCCGCCCGGTCCGTATCGGCCGCTTCGTACGCCTCGTCGGTCACGGCTCGCGCGCCGCGTGCGCGGTCACGGGGCGTTCCGGTCCAGCGCCCGCGCAGGGTGATCAGCACGGCCATGGCGATGGCGAGCAGCAGCAACGACACGGAGGTGGCGGCCTCCGGTGAGTCCTGGAGCAGCAGGTAGACCTGGAGGGGCAGCGTCTGGGTGGTGCCCGGCAGATTGCCCGCGAAGGTGATGGTGGCCCCGAACTCGCCGAGTGCCCGCGCCCAGGTGAGGGCGGCCCCGGCCGCGAGGCCGGGGGCGACCATCGGAAGGGTGACGGTGAAGAACACCCGCAGCGGCGAGGCCCCGAGGGACGCCGCGGTCTCCTCGTACGCGGGGCGCAGTCCCGCCAGCGCGCCTTCGAGGCTGATGACGAGGAACGGCATCGCGACAAAGGTCGCCGCGACCACCGCGCCCGAGGTGTGGAAGGGCAGCGTGATCCCGAAGGTCTCCTCCAACCAGGGCCCCAGCAGTCCCCGGCGGCCGAAGCCGAGCAGGAGTGCCACGCCGCCGACGGTGGGCGGCAGCACCATCGGGAGCAGGACCAGGGAGCGCACGAACGCCTTGCCGGGGAAGTCGGTCCGGGCCAGCAGCCAGGCCAGCGGCACCCCGAGCAGCAGTGAGAGGCCCAGCGCCCAGAAGGAGACCAGCAGGGACAGCCTGAGCGCCTGGGTGACTCCCGGGCTGGTCAGATGGGTGCCGAGGTCGGCCCAGGACGTACGGACCAGAATGCCGATCAGTGGAATCAGCAGGAACGCGACGGCGAGCAGTGCGGGGATCGCCAGGGCGACGGGTGTGCGCACGCCGGGCACCCGGCTGCGGAGGGCTCTCATCGGAGGTTCCCGGAATCGGTCGGTTCGGGCGGGGGCGCGCTCGCGCTCCCCGGTCGGCCGGCCCGCCTGATCACGGCCGACCGGGTCGCGGGACTACGGCTGCTGGAAGCCCGCCGACCGCAGGATCTTCTGCGCCTGCGGGGTGCTCAGCCACTTCACGAACGCCGTGGCGGCCTCGGTGTTCTTGGACTGTCGCAGGGTAGCCGCCGGGTAGGAGGCCACGGCGTTCTGCGCGTCCGGGATGTCGACGGCGTCGACCTTGTCGGTGACCGTGGCGGCGTCCGTCCGGTAGACGATGCCCGCGTCGGCCTCGCCGAGTTCGACCTTGCTGAGGACCGCGCGGACGTTGGGCTCCTGGGAGACCGGCTCGACGTCGAGCTTCTGGGCGTCGAGGACCTGCTCGCTGTAGCGGCCGACCGGCACCTCGGGTGCGGCCAGGACGACCTTCAGCCCGGGGTCCGTCAGGTCCTTCAGGCTCGCGATCTTCTCCGGGTTGCCCTCACGGGTGGCGATGACGAGGCGGTTCTTGGCGATGACGGTGGGCGTCGCCGTGTCGGACTTCAGCCCGTCCATCGTCCTGGTGTCGGCGGTGACGAGGGCGTCGGCGGGTGCGCCCTGCTTCACCTGGGCGGCGAGCTCCTGGGAGCCGGCGAAGGAGAACGTCACCTTCGTGCCCGGGTGCTCCTTCTCGTACGCGGCGCCGGCGGTCTTGAACACGTCGGTGAGCGAGGCGGCGGCCAGCACCGTCAGCCGGGTCCCGGACGATGCCGACTTCCCGGTGGATTCCTTCTTGCCGTCGTCATCGCTGCCGCACGCGGCGAGCGGGAGCAGCAGTGCGGCGGTGACGGCCGCGGCGGCGGCGCGCCGCCCGGTGAGGGTGGTCGGCATGGTCCGGTGACTCCTTGAAGTTGATGCGTGCCGTGGGTGACGCGCGGTCAGACGCGGTCGATGTGCACGCTGGTGGACTTCACGCGGGCGGTGGCCTGCATGCCGACCTCCAGCCCCAGTTCCTCGACGGCCTCGCGGGTGAGCAGTGACACCAGCCGGTGCGGGCCCGCCTGGATCTCCACCTGGGCCGCGACGTCGCCGAGCTTCACGGCGGTGACGATGCCCGGGAAGGCGTTGCGGGCCGAGGTGTACGAGGCGTCGTCCTCGCCGCCCGCGCCCTGGCCGACCTCGATGGAGAAGGCGGCCAGGTCACGGCCGTCGATGAGCCTGCGGCCGCTTTCGTCGCGGTGGGTGGCGACCTTCCCGGCGTCCGCCCAGCGGCGGGCCGTGTCGGGGCTGACCCCCAGCAGGCGGGCCGCCTGGCCGATTGTGTAGGACTGCATGTGCGACAAGATATTCGAGTCGTCCTGGCAGCTGCAATCCATCCGAGTGATCTGTGGAGCAAATGCCAGGCGCATTGGAGGAATCACCAAGTGCCGGGGCGGGGTCGGGCAGGGGCCGGCTACGCGACGGTGGGTGAAGGATCAAGTGCGCTCCGGAGAGGGCAAGGTCACAAGCGGAACCCATGCTGCCCTCAAGCCCCCTGACCTAGCATCTGGGCATGACGGTCCTGCCTGCCGACGGGTTTTCGTTGGCCGCCGAATTCCCCGCCCCCGCCCATGAGCAGTGGCAACACCTCGTCGAAGGTGTGCTGCGCAAGTCGGGCAAGGAGGCCGCGGGTCCGGCCGCCGAGGAAGCGCTGTCCACCACGGTGGAGGACGGGCTCATCACCCGTCCCCTCTACACCTCGCGCGACAGCGCGCCCGATGCCGGCCATCCGGGCTTCGCCCCCTTCACCCGCGGCAGCAAGGCCGAGGGCAACGCGGCGGGCGGCTGGGACGTACGGCAGCGGCACACCCTGCCGGATCCCGCGCGTCTCAACGAGGCGTTGCTCGCCGATCTGGAGAACGGTGTCACCTCGTTGTGGCTGACCGTGGGCGGTGCCGCCGGAGTGCCGGTGTCCGCGCTGGCGGGGGCCCTGGACGGGGTCTACCTGGATCTGGCTCCGGTGGTGCTCGACGCCGGGGACGAGACCGACGCCGCGGCGAGGGAGTTGCTGCGGATCTGCGCCGAGCGGGGCATCGACCTGGGGAGCGTGCGCGGCAACCTCGGCGCGGACCCGTTCGGGCAGGCCGCCCGCAGTGGCGCCGAGCCCGACCCCTCGGAAGCGGTGCACTGGGCGCAGCGGTGCGCACGGGAGTTTCCCGGGCTGCGGGCGCTGACCGTCGACGCGCTGCCGTACCACGAGGCCGGCGGTTCGGCGGCCGAGGAGCTGGGCGCTTCGCTGGCGACCGGTGTCGCCCTGCTGCGGGCGCTGACCGACGCCGGGCTGTCGGTCGAGGACGCCTGCGGGCAGCTGGAGTTCCGGTACGCGGCGACCGCCGACCAGTTCCTGACCATCGCCAAGCTGCGGGCCGCGCGCCGGCTGTGGTCCCGGGTGGCCGAGGTGTGCGGGGCCGCCGGTGCCGGTGCTCAGCGTCAGCACGCGGTGACGTCGTCGGTGATGATGACGCGGCGCGATCCGTGGGTGAACATGCTGCGCACGACGCTGGCGTGCCTGGGGGCGGGGGTCGGCGGCGCCGACTCCGTCACCGTGCTGCCGTTCGATCACGCGCTGGGCCTGCCGGACGCGTTCGCCCGGCGCATCGCCCGTAACACCTCGACGATCCTGCTGGAGGAGTCGCACCTGGCCCGGGTGATCGACCCGGCGGGCGGTTCCTGGTACGTGGAGCGGCTCACGGCCGAACTCGCCGATGCCGCCTGGTCGTTCTTCCAGGAGATCGAGCGCTCCGGCGGTCAGGCCGCCGCGCTCCGCTCGGGGATGATCGGCGAGCGGCTGGCGGCCACCTGGGCGGCGCGCAGCAAGGATCTGGCGCGTCGCAAGGAGCCGATCACCGGGGTCAGCGAGTTCCCGCAGCTCACGGAGCGGCCGGTGGAGCGTGAGCCGTCCCCCGCCGGACCGGCCGCGCCGGGCGGTCTGCCCCGGGTCCGCCGGGACGAGGCGTTCGAGGCGCTGCGCGCCCGGTCGGACGCGCATCTCGCGGCGACCGGGCAGCGGCCGAAGGTCTTCCTCGCCGCGCTCGGCCCCGCCGCGGCGCACACCGCGCGGGCCTCGTTCGCCGCCAATCTGTTCCAGGCGGGCGGCATCGAACCGGTCCACGACCCGGTCTCGGTCGACGCGACCACGGCCGCCGACGCCTTCAGGGCCGGCGGGGCCACCGTGGCGTGCCTCTGCTCCAGCGACGCGCTCTACGCCGAGCAGGCCGAGGCGGTCGCCGGGGCACTGCGGTCGGCGGGCGCCGAGCGGGTGTTCCTGGCCGGGCGGCCCGGCGAGTACGCCGGCGTCGACGAGTACGTCTTCGCGGGCTCCGATGTGGTGGCCGTGCTCTCCTCCCTTCTCGACCGTATGGATGTGGCGTAATGCGTATCCCCGACTTCTCCGGCATCGAGCTCGGTCCGGGCGGCGCCGCCGAGGTGTCCGAGGACCAGTGGCGTGCCTCGGTGAAGGAGTCCTCCGGCAGTTCCGACGGCGATCTGCTGTGGGAGACCCCGGAAGGCATCGCGGTCAAGCCGCTGTACACCGGGCGCGACCTCGAAGGGCTCGACTTCCTCGGTACGTACCCGGGCATCGCCCCGTATCTGCGGGGCCCGTACCCGACGATGTACGTCAACCAGCCCTGGACGATCCGGCAGTACGCCGGGTTCTCCACGGCCGAGGAGTCCAACGCCTTCTACCGCCGCAACCTCGCGGCCGGGCAGAAGGGGCTCTCCGTCGCCTTCGATCTGCCGACCCACCGCGGCTACGACAGCGATCACCCGCGGGTGACCGGCGACGTCGGCATGGCGGGCGTGGCGATCGACTCGATCTACGACATGCGCCAGCTCTTCGACGGCATTCCGCTGGACAGGATGACCGTGTCGATGACGATGAACGGCGCGGTGCTCCCCGTCCTCGCCCTGTACATCGTGGCCGCGGAGGAACAGGGCGTACCGCCCGAGAAGCTGGCCGGGACCATTCAGAACGACATTCTGAAGGAGTTCATGGTCCGCAACACCTACATCTATCCGCCGAAGCCCTCGATGCGGATCATCTCCGACATCTTCGCGTACACCTCGCAGAAGATGCCGCGCTACAACTCGATCTCCATCTCCGGCTATCACATCCAGGAGGCGGGTGCGACGGCCGATCTGGAGCTGGCGTACACCCTCGCGGACGGAGTGGAGTATCTGCGGGCCGGCCGGGACGCCGGTCTCGACGTGGACGCGTTCGCGCCGCGGCTGTCGTTCTTCTGGGCGATCGGCATGAACTTCTTCATGGAGATCGCGAAGCTGCGGGCGGCCCGGCTGCTCTGGGCCAAGCTGGTCAAGGAGTTCGAGCCGAAGAACGCCAAGTCGCTTTCGCTGCGCACCCATTCGCAGACCTCGGGGTGGTCGCTGACCGCGCAGGACGTGTTCAACAACGTCACCCGGACCTGTGTGGAGGCGATGGCCGCCACCCAGGGGCACACCCAGTCGCTGCATACCAACGCGCTCGACGAGGCGCTCGCCCTGCCGACCGACTTCTCCGCCCGGATCGCCCGCAACACCCAGCTGCTGCTCCAGCAGGAGTCGGGCACCGGCCGGGTGATCGACCCTTGGGGCGGCAGCGCGTACGTGGAGAAGCTGACGTACGACCTGGCGCGCCGGGCCTGGCAGCACATCGAGGAGGTCGAGGCGGCGGGCGGCATGGCCAAGGCCATCGACGCGGGCATCCCGAAGCTGCGCATCGAGGAGGCCGCGGCCCGCACCCAGGCACGGATCGACTCCGGGCGCCAGCCGGTGATCGGGGTCAACAAGTACCGGGTGGACAGCGACGAGCAGATCGATGTGCTGAAGGTCGACAACTCCTCGGTGCGCGCCCAGCAGATCGAGAAGCTGCGCCGGCTGCGCGAGGAGCGCGACGAGGCCGCCTGCCAGGCGGCGCTGCAGGCACTGACGGCCGCCGCCGAACGTGATCCCGGCCCCGGCCTCGAAGGAAATCTGCTGGCACTGGCCGTCGAAGCGGCACGCGCGATGGCGACCGTGGGCGAGATCTCGGACGCCCTGGAGAAGGTGTACGGGAGGCACGCGGGCCAGATCCGTACGATCTCCGGTGTGTACCGCAACGAGGCAGGTGAATCCCCTTCCGTGGACCGTACCCGGGCGCTGGTGGACAGGTTCGAGGAGGCCGAGGGGCGCCGTCCGCGCATCCTGGTCGCCAAGATGGGACAGGACGGCCACGACCGCGGCCAGAAGGTGATCTCGACCGCCTTCGCCGACCTGGGCTTCGACGTGGACGTCGGCCCGCTGTTCCAGACACCGGCCGAGGTGGCGCGGCAGGCGGTGGAGGCGGACGTGCACATCGTGGGCGTCTCCTCGCTGGCCGCCGGGCACCTCACGCTGGTGCCGGCGCTCCGCGAGGAGCTGGCGGCCGAGGGGCGCGAGGACATCATGATCGTGGTGGGCGGGGTGATTCCGCCGCAGGACGTCGAGGCGCTGCACGAGGCGGGCGCGACGGCCGTGTTCCCGCCCGGCACGGTGATCCCGGATGCCGCGTACGACCTGGTGACGCGGCTCGGCGCCGCGCTCGGCCACGAGCTGTGAGCCGCTGACCCGATGGCTCCCAGGATCGACATCGACAGCTATGCGAAGGGGGTGCTCGACGGAAAGAGGGCGCACATCGCGCGCGCCATCACTCTCGTCGAGTCCACCCGCCCCGATCACCGGGCGCTGGCCCAGCGGTTGCTGCGCGAACTGCTGCCGCACTCCGGCGCCGCACGGCGGATCGGTATCAGCGGCGTGCCCGGGGTCGGGAAGTCCACCTTCATCGACGCGCTGGGCACGATGCTCACCGGGCTCGGGCACCGGGTCGCGGTGCTGGCCGTCGACCCCTCCTCCAGCCGTACGGGCGGCTCCATCCTGGGCGACAAGACCAGGATGGAGCGGCTCGCGGTGGACCCGGCGGCGTTCGTGCGCCCGTCCCCGACCGCCGGGACGCTCGGCGGGGTGGCCAAGGCGACCCGGGAATCCATCGTGGTGATGGAGGCCGCGGGGTACGACGTGGTGCTGGTGGAGACGGTCGGCGTCGGGCAGTCGGAGACGGCGGTGGCCAATATGGTCGACACGTTTCTGCTGCTGACGCTGGCCCGGACCGGCGATCAGCTCCAGGGCATCAAGAAGGGTGTGCTGGAGCTGGCGGACGCGATCGCCGTCAACAAGGCGGACGGCCCGCACGAGCGCGACGCCCGCGCGGCCGCGCGGGAACTGGCGGGCGCGCTGCGGCTGATGCACCCGGTGGACGCGGCGTGGACACCGCCGGTGCTCACCTGCAGCGCCCGTGAGTCGGCCGGTCTCGACACCCTTTGGGAACGTCTCGAACAGCATCGCGCGCTGCTGGAGTCGACCGGGCGGCTCGCCGCGAAGCGGCGTGACCAGCAGGTCGACTGGACGTGGACGATGGTGCGGGACGAGCTGCTGGAGAGTCTGCGCGGCCATCCCGAGGTGCGTGCCCTCACGCCGGGACTGGAACAGCGGGTACGGGACGGGGAGTTGACGGCCACACTGGCGGCCGAGCAGATCCTGTCCGCGTTCCGGGGCGCGGCGGGGGTCGCGGAGGCCGGTGACCCGGTGGCCTGACGGCCCGGGTACGCGACGTCCGCGTCCGGCGGTCCGGAATCCCGGACCGCCGGACGCCCGGAGCCGCTACAGATCGAGCTGGTACTCGACCGAGCCGTGCGTCGGCTCGTAGCCGAGAGCGTCGTTGATGCGCCGCATGTGCGTATTGCTGTCGGCGGTGTCCGTCAGCAGCCCCGCCAGGCCGGGGTGGGTCTCGCGGGCGTGGAGGATGGAGCCTGCCTTCATCCACGCTCCGAGGCCGTGCCCCCGGTGCTCGGGAAGGACTCCGGTGCCGTAGTGCTGGGCGTCGCCTTTTCCGTCGCCCGGGACGACGAGTTCCGTGAAGCCCACGATCGTGGCGGTGGGTTCGTCGAACGCCGCGACGGTGTGGAGCAGGTCGCCACGTGCGGCGACGGCCGCCGCCGCGGACCGGACCCGGTCCACGTCCCAGACGACCGTGCCGAAGTCGGTGTCGTCCATGGGCATGTCGTCCATCGCCCGGCGGGAGGCGGCGAACGTCACCGCGAGTTCGTCGGGGACGGTGCCGTCCCAGGAGATCAGCCGGTAGCCGGGGTGCGGCCGCCCGACGGCCCGGTGCAGGGCCTCGGTGTCGGCCTTCGCCAGCGGGAGCCGTACGTACGTCAGGGTCAGGACCTTGCGCAGTCCCTTGGCCCGCAGGAAGTGGTCTCCCGCCGATCCGGTCCCGGCCTGCGCGACGACGCTGCGCCGGTCCTCCTCGCGGGCGGCGGCGACCGCGGCCTCGAACAGCAGTGAGCCGACGCCGTTGCGGCGCTCCGCGGGGTGGACGTGCAGTTCCAGTTCGGCGAGGTGGTCCTGGCCCTCGCGGGTGAAGACGCGCAGGAACGCGGAGCCGAGGGGGCTGCCGTCGGGGCCGGAGGCGAGCCAGGCCAGGCGGTGGCTCCCGGCGGGCCGGCCGGGGTCGGCCAGCGCGGTGATGCGTATCGACAAAGTGACTCCTGTGCGCCCGGGGCGCCGGTCGGAACGGGTGAGCGGGCCGGTGGCCCGGAGAACCACATCACTCCACGAGTGCCTCGGCAACCGGATTTCGGAACCCCGGCACGGCCTTGTCGTCCCTCGGTACGATCCCCTTCCCGCAGGGCCGTGCTACCGTGCTTGAGGTACCAGTGCTCGCCTCGCTCCGAGGCGCCGGTGCCGATTCACCGCTCCGAAGCTGCCGCGCCCGTCCTTCTCCGACCGGCGATCCAGCTCTCGGCGTCACCTCATCCAGTCCGGACCGGGCTTTGCCCGTTCGGACTTTCCCGCCCGTCGTCGGGGGCGTGTTCTCTGCCGCCCCGTGCCGTCCGGCCCCGTATTCGCCATGTCCGCGAAAGGACCCGTCCGCGATGACCATCTCTCTCGAACACCCGCTCAATCAACGGCAGTTGACAGCCGAGTCCCCGAACACCACCGAGGTCACCGGCGTACTCGACCTCACGCACCAGGGGAACGGCGTGCTGCGCGTACGGAACGGCCTCCCCTCCCCCGGCGACGTGGTGGTCCCGGCCGCCCTGATCCGCCGCCACGGACTGCGCCGGGGCGATGCCGTGACCGGGCTCTGCGACCGGCCGCTCACCCTGTCCGCCGTGGAGCGGGTCGACGGCCGCTCCCCGCAGGCGCTCCGGAACCGGCCCCACTTCCGTGACCTCACCCCGCTCCACCCCCGGCAGCGGCTGCGGCTGGAGACACCGTCCGGCGGAGCCGCGATGCGGCTCGTGGACCTGGTCGCGCCGATCGGCAAGGGGCAGCGCGGGCTCGTCGTCGCCCCGCCCAGGACCGGCAAGACGGTGCTGCTCCAGCAGATCGCCGCGGCCGTCGCCGCCAACCACCCCGAGTGCCACCTGATGGTGGTGCTGGTGGACGAACGTCCCGAAGAGGTCACCGACATGCGCCGGTCCGTCCGGGGCGAAGTGCTCGCCTCCACCTTCGACCGGCCCGCGAAGGAGCACATCGCACTCGCCGCACTCGCGGTGGAACGTGCCAAGCGGCTGGTCGAGCGGGGTCAGGACGTCGTCGTCCTGCTCGACTCCCTCACCCGTCTGTGCCGCGCCCACAACAACGCCTCCGCCGCCGGCGGACGCACCCTCAGCGGCGGCGTCGACGCGGCCGCCCTGCTCGGCCCGAAGCAGCTCTTCGGCGCCGCTCGGCTCGCCGAGGAAGGCGGCTCCCTCACCATCCTGGCCACCGCACTCGTGGAGACGGGCTCCCGCGCCGACGACTACTTCTTCGAGGAGCTGAAGAGCACCGGCAACATGGAACTCCGGCTCGACCGCGCACTGGCACAGCGACGCGTCCACCCGGCCGTGGACATCCCGTCGTCCGGCACCCGCCGCGAGGAACTCCTCGTACCGGAGAGCGAATTGCGAGTCGTGCGCGGGCTGCGGCGCGCGCTGCACACCAGGGATCCGCAGACCGCGCTGGAAACACTGCTGGACCGGCTCCGCCGCACCCTGGACAACGCGGCGTTCCTCCGCGCCGTCCACGGCACCGTCCCACAGGCCCGCACCTGTCCGGACGGCACCGGCGCGGATGCATAGCATGGCCCGGCGATTGCGTGATCCGCGCCTCATGAGCACAGAAAGAGCAGCCACATGGAGTTCCGCCGACTCGGCCGCAGCGGCCTGACCATCAGTGAGATCGCTTACGGGAACTGGCTCACCCACGGTTCCCAGGTGGAGGAGGACGCGGCGGCGGCCTGCATCCGCGCCGCCCTGGACGCCGGAATCACCACCTTCGACACCGCGGACGTCTACGCCGAGACCCGGGCCGAAGCCGTCCTGGGCCGGGCGCTCAAGGGCGAACGCCGCGAGGGTCTGGAGGTGTTCACCAAGGTCTACTTCCCGACCGGCCCCGGACACAACGACCGGGGGCTCGGCCGCAAGCACATCATGGAGTCCATCGACAACTCGCTGCGCCGTCTGCAGACGGACTACGTGGACCTGTACCAGGCCCACCGCTACGACCACTCGACCCCGCTGGAGGAGACGATGGAGGCGTTCGCCGACGTCGTCCGGTCCGGCAAGGCGCTCTACATCGGCGTCTCGGAGTGGACGGCCGACCAGCTCCGCGCCGCGCACCGACTGGCCCGCGAGCTGCGGGTGCCGCTGATCTCCAACCAGCCGCAGTACTCGGCGCTGTGGCGGGTCATCGAGAGCGACGTGGTGCCCGCCTCCGAGGAGCTGGGCATCGGCCAGATCGTCTGGTCCCCGATCGCCCAGGGCGCGCTCACCGGCAAGTACCGGCCCGGTGCGCCGCTCCCGGCCGGTTCGCGGGCGACCGACGACAAGGGCGGCGCGAACATGATCGCCCACTGGCTGCGCGACGACGTGCTGGAGCGCGTCCAGCGGCTGCGGCCGCTCGCCGACGGCGCCGGTCTCAGCCTGGCCCAGCTCGCGGTCGCGTGGGTGCTGCAGAACACCAACGTCTCGGCCGCGATCATCGGCGCCTCCCGGCCGGAGCAGGTGGCGGAGAACGCCGCGGCGGCCGGTGCGACGCTCGACGCGGAACTGCTGAAGGGGATCGACGACATCCTGGACCCGGTGGCCGTGCGGGATCCCGGGCTGACGGCCGGGCACCCGGGCGACAGCTGATCCGGCCGGACGTCACCGGCCCGGCCGCGTGCGGGGCCGGTGACGTGCGCCGCGGGATCAGGTGCCGGTGTGCAGCGAGGCGGTGTGCTCACGGACCTGTTCCGGTGTGAGGTAGGCGTCCGTGTGCTCGAAGTCGCGCAGCTTGGCCGGCTGCCGGGACAGGAAGCCGGTGCGTACGAAGTCGTCACCGGCGACGGCGTTGAGGATCCAGTTGGTCGCGACCCTGGCCTTGGCGACATTGGTGCGCAGCGCCGACCAGTGGTAGCCGCGGGCGACGGCCTGTGCGGGAATCCCGTGCAGCTCGATGCCGAGCGGCTTGGAGACCGCGTCCTTGCCTCCGAGGTCCACGACGAGACCGAGGTCCTTGTGGACGTACGGTTTCAGCGGCTGGTTGCGCAGGGTCGCGATGAGGTTGTCGGCGAGCCTGCGGCCCTGGCGCATGGCGTGCTGTGCGGTGGGCGGGCAGACGGCTCCGTCGCCCTTGTGCAGGTCCGGTACGGCCGCGCAGTCGCCGAGGGCGAAGACGCCGTCGAAGCCCGGCAGCCTCATCTCGGGGGTGACGGCGAGCCGGCCGCGTACCGTCTCCGCGTCGAAGGTGCTGACCAGCGGGCTGGCGGCGACGCCCGCCGTCCAGATCAGGGTCCGGCAGGGCAGCACCCGGCCGTCGGTGAAGGTGACCTTCTCCGGGGCGGCCTCGGCGACCGAGACGCCTAGCGAGACCTCGATGCCTCGGGCGCGCAGCATCCGCAGGGCGCTTCGGCCCAGCTTGTCGCCCAGTTCGGGCATCAGTTTCGGGGCGATGTCGATGAGGTGCCACTTGATCAGCTTCGGGTCGAGCCGCGGGTACTGCCGGAGCGCGCTGGTGGTGAGGCGTTGCAGGCAGGCCGCGGTCTCGGTGCCCGCGTATCCACCGCCGACCACCACGAACTGGAGGCGCGAGGCCCGTTCGTTCTCGTCGTGGCTGGCATCGGCCAGGTCGAGCTGGGCGATCACGTGGTCCCGTACGTAGGCGGCCTCGGCCAGTGTCTTCATGCCCCGGGCGTTGTCCAGCAGGCCGGGGATGTCGAAGGTGCGGGTGACGCTCCCGGCACTGAGCACGATGTAGTCGTAGGGCTCGTAGACGATCTCGTCGGTGATCTTGCGGATGACGCAGATCTTCGCCTTGGGATCCACTCCGATGGCCCCGCCCGGGATGATCCGGGTGCGGTGCTTGCGGCTGCGGCGCAGCGAGATGGCGACCGACTGCGGGGTGAGCACGCCCGCCGCGACCTGTGGCAGCAGGGGAAGGTAGAGCTGGTACGAGAACGGGGCGACGAGTGCGATCTCCGCCTCGCCGGGGATGAGCCCGCGCTCCAGACGGCGCACGCACTCCACTCCGGCGAATCCGGCGCCGACAACGAGGATCCTGGGTCGTGCCACGGTGTTCGTCCCTTCTCGGGCCTGTACGTCCATCCGTTCGCCTGCCACGTCGCACGCGCCCGTCCACCCTCATCTTCACGAGCCCGGGACGAGTTCGCCTGCTGAGGGCGGCGGAACGGACGACGCAGCAATCAGCGGGTGAGCAGGGTGAACGCGGTGCAGGTGCCGCCGACGGCGCCGACGGCCATGACACCGACGGCCACGCAGCGCGCCCTGAGCCTGCGGTAGCGCGCCTCGTACTCGCCGCGCAGCGCGGTGGCGCGGGCCGAGATGCGGCAGAGCGTCGCCCGTGACGCGGCGAGCCGGTCGGCGGTGTAGACGCGTTCGACGTCCTCGCGCTGGGCGGAGGTGAGCCAGGGCAGTTCGTCGGTGAAGCGGCCCGCGCGGCGGCGGGCCTCCTCGACCTCGGCGCTCCACAGCAGGTAGCCCTGCAGCTGTGCCATTCCTCGGGCGCTGTCCTTGTCGGGGTCCACTCGCTCCTCCTCCCGCCGGGCCGTCGCGCTCAGTCCCGCTCGTGCCCCGGGGTCCGGGGCAGTCCGGTGTCCGGGCGATTGAGGGCCTCGTCGAGTGCGCGGACCGAGGGGTGGTGCAGGTCGAACGCCGGGGATTCGGAGCGGATCCGCGGCAGGGTGAGGAAGTTGTGCCGCGGCGGCGGGCAGGAGGTCGCCCACTCCAGCGAACGGCCGTAGCCCCATGGGTCGTCGACCCCGACATTGCGGCCGTACTTGGCGGTCTTCCACACGTTGTAGAAGAACGGCAGCATCGACAGACCGAGCAGGAACGAGGAGATCGTCGAGATCGTGTTCAGCGCGGTGAAGCCGTCGGCGGCGAGATAGTCCGCGTAACGACGCGGCATGCCTTCCGCGCCCAGCCAGTGCTGCACCAGGAACGTACCGTGGAAGCCCACGAACAGCGTCCAGAACGTGATCTTGCCGAGCCGCTCGTCCAGGATCTTTCCGGTGAACTTCGGCCACCAGAAGTGGAATCCGGCGAACATGGCGAAGACCACGGTGCCGAAGACGACGTAGTGGAAGTGCGCGACGACGAAGTACGAGTCCGAGACGTGGAAGTCCATCGGGGGCGAAGCGAGGATCACACCGGTCAGACCACCGAACAGGAAGGTGACCAGGAAGCCGATCGACCAGAGCATCGGTGTCTCGAAGGACAGCGAGCCGTGCCACATCGTGCCGATCCAGTTGAAGAACTTCACCCCGGTCGGTACCGCGATGAGGAAGGTCATGAACGAGAAGAACGGCAGCAGCACACCGCCCGTGACGAACATGTGGTGCGCCCACACGGTCGCGGAGAGGCCCGCGATGGCGATGGTCGCGCTGATCAGGCCGATGTAGCCGAAGATCGGCTTCCGGCTGAAGACCGGGATGATCTCGCTGACGATGCCGAAGAACGGCAGCGCGATGATGTACACCTCCGGATGGCCGAAGAACCAGAAGAGGTGCTGCCAGAGCAGTGCGCCACCGTTGGCCGGGTCGAAGACGTGCGCGCCGAACTTGCGGTCCGCCTCCAGCACCAGGAGGGCCGCCGCGAGGACCGGGAAGGCCAGCAGGACCAGCACACCGGTCAGCAGGACGTTCCAGACGAAGATCGGCATGCGGAACATCGTCATGCCGGGGGCGCGCAGGCAGATGATGGTGGTGATGAAGTTGACCGAACCGAGGATCGTACCGAAGCCGGAGAAGGCCAGCCCCATGATCCACATGTCGCTGCCGATGCCCGGTGAGCGGACCGCGTCGGTCAGCGGGGAGTAGGCGAACCAGCCGAAGTCCGCCGCCCCGTTCGGGGTGAGGAAGCCGGCCACGACGATGACCGAGCCGAAGAGGTACAGCCAGTAGGCGAACATGTTCAGCCGCGGGAACGCCACGTCGGGCGCGCCGATCTGCAGCGGCATGATCCAGTTGGTGAATCCGGCGAACAGCGGCGTCGCGAACATCAGCAGCATGATCGTGCCGTGGATCGTGAACGCCTGGTTGAACTGCTCGGGCGAGACGATCTGCATCCCCGGACGCGCCAGTTCGGCGCGCATGACCAGGGCCAGCACACCGCCCACGACGAAGAAGGCGAACGAGGTGACGAGGTAGAGCGTGCCGATCGTCTTGTGGTCGGTGGTGGTCAGCCACTTGATGACGACGTTTCCCGGTTCCTTCGCGTGGACCGGAAGCTCGTTCGCGTACGCCTCCTCCGCGTCGGCTGCCCCTGTTGTGCCCGTCGTCGTCACTGGGACGCTCCTTCGATCGTCGTTCGCGGGTGGACCGAGCACCCGGCAGGGGAGCCGTTTCCACCGGGACGGCCGACAGACCGGTCCCGCGCGCGTCACGCCAGATTCCAGGAGCAGCAAATCAGCCGCGGGGCCGCGGGGCGTGGCCCGCCGCCCGCCGTCGTACGACATTCACCCGTCAGGGCGTCACGGGTCCTGTACGGGTTTCCCCGGCGTCGCTCAGGCCATCCCGCCCGTCGCGCGGACGTTCTGCCCGGTGATCCACCGGCCGTCGTGACCGGCGAGGAAGGCGACCACGTCGGCCACGTCGGCGGGTTGCCCCAGCCGGCGCAGCGGGGTCATGCCCGCGACCGCCTCCAGGGCCTGCGGCTGGTTGTTGGCCCGCAGCAGCTCGGTGTCGGTGGCGCCGGGCGAGACGGTGTTGACCGTGATACCGCGGGCCCCGAGTTCATGGGCGGCGACGGCGGTGAGCTGTTCGACGGCGCCCTTGCTCGCGGCGTAGGCGGAAATGCCGGGGCCCGGCCGCACGGTGTTGGCCGTGGAGATGTTCACGATGCGGCCGCCGTCGCGCATCCTCAGCGCCGCGTGGCGGATCGTCATGAAGACCGCTCTGGTGTTGACCGCCAGGACCTGGTCGAAGACCGCGGGATCGGTGTCGGTGAGCAGGGAGGGGGCGGGGCACAGCGCGGCATTGTTCACCAGGATGTCCAGCCCGTCGAGCTCCTCCTCGGCGACCGACATCAGGCGCTCGGCGCCGTCGGGCTCCGCGAGGTCCAGCCGGACCGCCCGGACCGTGCCGCCGTCGCCCCGCACCGTACGGACGACCTCGGCCGCGGCGTCGTCGTCGGTCGCGTAGTTGAAGACCACGTGGGCCCCGTCGCGGCACAGGCGCTCGACGATGGCGCGGCCGATGCCCCGCGATCCACCGGTGACCACGGCGTTCCTGCCTGTCAGCACAGTCTCTCCCCCTCCGGGGCACGGTTGGTCCGGGCGTACGAACCTACCGGGGGAAGGGCTCCCCGGGGCCGGTTACGCACAAACTCCTCGATCCGGCGGCCCGGCTCCGGCGCCGCTCCTGGACACGAAACCGCCCCGGCCGGGCAGGGTGCCGGCCGGGGCGGGAGGGGCGGGGGCGCCTGGTCGGGCCCCCGCCGCGCAGGGTCGTGTCAGCCGATGGAGGCGATGGCCTGGACGAAGGTCTGCGACGGACGCATGACGGCGGAGGCCTTGGCCGGGTCGGGCTGGTAGTAGCCACCGATGTCGGCCGGCGAGCCCTGCACCGCGATCAGCTCGTCGACGATGGTCTGCTCCTGCTCGCCCAGCGTCTTCGCGAGCGCGGCGAACGCCTGCGCGAGCTGTGCGTCGTCGGTCTGCTGCGCCAGCTCCTGGGCCCAGTACAGGGCCAGGTAGAAGTGGCTGCCGCGGTTGTCGATGCCGCCCAGCTTGCGGCTCGGCGACTTGTCCTCGTTGAGGAAGGTGCCGGTCGCGCGGTCGAGGGTGTCGGCGAGGATCTGGGCGCGTGCGTTGCCCGTGGTCGTCGCCAGGTGCTCGAAGCTGGCCGCGAGCGCGAAGAACTCGCCCAGGCTGTCCCAGCGCAGGTAGTTCTCCTTGACCAGCTGCTGGACGTGCTTGGGCGCGGAGCCGCCCGCACCCGTCTCGAACAGGCCGCCGCCGTTCATGAGCGGGACGACGGAGAGCATCTTCGCGCTCGTGCCCAGCTCCAGGATCGGGAAGAGGTCGGTCAGGTAGTCACGCAGCACGTTGCCGGTGACCGAGATGGTGTCCTCACCGCGGCGGATGCGCTCCAGCGAGAACGCGGTCGCCTCGACCGGCGACATGATCTCGATCTGCAGGCCGTCCGTGTCGTGGTCGGCGAGGTACTTCTTGACCTTGGTGATCAGCTGCGCGTCGTGGGCGCGGTCCTCGTCCAGCCAGAACACGGCCGGGACGCCGGTGGCGCGGGCGCGGGTGACGGCGAGCTTGACCCAGTCCTGGATCGGCAGGTCCTTGGCCTGGCACATGCGGAAGATGTCGCCGGCGCCGACGGCCTGCTCCAGCACGACCTCGCCGTTGCCGTCGACGACTCGCACCGTGCCGGTGGTGGGGATCTCGAAGGTCTTGTCGTGGCTGCCGTACTCCTCGGCCTTCTGCGCCATCAGGCCGACGTTGGGCACCGAGCCCATGGTCGACGGGTCGAAGGCGCCGTTGGCGCGGCAGTCGTCGATGACGACCTGGTAGACACCCGCGTAGCTGCTGTCGGGCAGGACGGCGAGGGTGTCGGCCTCCTCGCCGTCCGGGCCCCACATGTGGCCGGAGGTGCGGATCATGGCCGGCATGGAGGCGTCGACGATGACATCGCTCGGCACGTGCAGGTTGGTGATGCCCTTGTCCGAGTCGACCATGGCCAGCGCGGGGCCGTCGGCGAGCTCGGCCTCGAAGGACGCCTTGATCTCGGCGCCGGCGTGCGGCACCGAGTCCAGGCCCTTGAGGATGGCGCCGAGGCCGTCGTTCGGGGACAGGCCGGCGGCCGCGAGCACCTCGCCGTACTTGGCGAAGGTGTTCGGGAAGAAGGCACGCACCACGTGGCCGAAGATGATCGGGTCGGAGACCTTCATCATGGTGGCCTTGAGGTGGACGGAGAACAGCACGTCCTCGGCCTTGGCACGGGCGACCTGCGCGGTGAAGAACTCGCGCAGCGCCGCGACGCGCATGACCGCCGCGTCGACGACCTCGCCCGCCAGTACCGGCACCGACTCGCGCAGCACGGTGGTGCTGCCGTCGTCGCCCGCGAGCTCGATGCGCAGCGCACCGTCCTCGGCGATGACCGTGGACTTCTCGGTGGAGCGGAAGTCGTCGACGCCCATGGTGGCGACGTTCGTCTTCGAGTCGGCGGTCCACTTGCCCATGCGGTGCGGGTGCGCCTTGGCGTAGTTCTTGACCGAGGCGGGGGCACGGCGGTCGGAGTTGCCCTCGCGCAGCACGGGGTTCACCGCGCTGCCCTTGACCTTGTCGTAGCGCGCGCGGACGTCCTTGTCCTCGTCGGTCTGCGGGTCGTCCGGGTAGTCCGGCAGCGCGTAGCCCTGCGCCTGCAGCTCGGCGATGGCCGCCTTCAGCTGCGGGATCGAGGCCGAGATGTTGGGAAGCTTGATGATGTTGGCCTCGGGGCGCTTGGCCAGCTCACCGAGCTCGGCGAGCGCGTCGTCGATGCGCTGGCCCTCCTGGAGACGCTCGGGGAAGCTGGCGATGATGCGTCCGGCCAGCGAGATGTCACGGCTCTCGACATTGACCCCGGCCGTCGAGGCGTACGCCTGGATCACGGGCAAGAACGAATACGTCGCCAGGGCCGGGGCCTCGTCGGTGTGTGTATAGATGATGGTCGAGTCAGTCACCCTGTGCTCCGCTCCACGTCTGCAACATTGCTTGACATCAAGATATCTCGTGATCGCCCCGGGCTCGACAGGGCCCCGCGTTCATCGGCTCCGAACCGTGTCGCCAAGGCCGCGCACCGCGCGTGCACCCCGGCCCGGCCCGTCGGCGTACGCCCCGGTCAGCGCGCACGGACCGCACCCGCCCCACGGGCCGCGGCCGCACCCGGCACTCCTCCCCGAAGAGAGCCGCACGGACAACGGGCAAGTGTCATACGGTGGTTGTCCCGCTGCTCACCAGAAGGAGTACGCACATGCCCGTCTCGCTGGGTCTCGGTCTTCCGCAGATGAAGCAGTACGACATCGGCCGCGATGTCGCCGCCGTGGCGCGCGCGGCGGAGGAAACCGGCTACGAGAGCCTGTGGGTCTTCGAGCGGATCATCTTCCCCGAGCCCGCCACCCAGGGGCTGTACGGCGTTCCGGGGCTGCCGTGGCCCGAGCAGTACCGCAGCGTCGCCGACCCGCTGATCACGCTCGCGCTGGCCGCCGGGGTGACGGACCGGGCCCGGCTGGGCACCAGCGTCCTGGTCGCGCCGCTGCACCTGCCGTTCCAGCTGGCCCGTTCGCTGGCCTCGCTCGACGCGGCGAGCGGTGGCCGGGTGGTCGCGGGGCTCGGCACCGGCTGGTCCCTGGACGAGTACGCCGCCGCCTCGGTCGCCCCCTTCGAGAAGCGCGGCGCGGTGCTGGACGAGCTGCTGGACGTGTGCGCGGCCGTCTGGGGCCCGGACCCGGTCTCGTACGAGGGCGAGCTGACCACCATCGCCCCGTCGGAGGTCGGTCCGAAGCCGGTGCGCCCCATCCCGGTCTATCTGCCGGCGAACAGCCCCCGGGCCACCCGCCGCCTCGTCGACCGGGCCGACGGCTGGATGCCCGTGGCCATGGGCGCCGCACAGCTGGCCGAGCAGTGGAAGCGGGTCCAGGACCTGGCGGCCGAGCGGGGCCGGGAGCGTCCGGTCGGTGTCTGCGCCCGCGCCAATGCCCGGTACACCCCCGAACCGGCCGCCGGTGCGGGCCGCGCCCCCTTCCACGGCAGCGTGGCCCAGATCGTCGAGGACCTGGTGGCCCATGCCGAGACGGGTGTTCCGGAGATCCTGCTGGACCTCCAGGGCACGACGCGCGACGCCTCGGAGCTGATCGACGTGGCCGGCGAGGTGTACGAGGCGGCGCGGGCGGCAGGCGTCTGACCGGGTACGGCGCCGGGGGCCCGGTGGGGCGGCGGCGCGGATGGTGCACCATGGTCCGCGATGCGACGAGGACTGATGCACGGCATGGCCTGGGTTCTCTCCACGGGGGCCGCGGTCACGCTGTCCTGGTGGGGTGTCCACACGGTGCTGTCGGGAACCGCCTACGAACCGCCCCGTGCCCTCCCGATCGCGGACGCGGCACGCGCCGGGGCCGAGGAGGCGAAACCGCGGCCCTCCCCCACGTACCGCCCCGGGAAGTCCCCGGAACCCGGCGCGTCACCGTCCACCGAGGACAGGAGCGGCGAGAACGACCCGGCCCGAAAGCCCTCGGCCGGTGCCCCGCGGGGTCCCGCCCCGACCGGCCCGCCGAGCCCGGCCGACGAGCCCTCCGGCGGGGCCGTGGACGTGAAGGGCTACACCGTCGACGGCGGCCGGGTCGTCTTCGGCATCGCGCGGGCCGACGCCGAGCTGGTCTCGGCGACTCCCGGATCGGGCTGGCAGATGCAGGTGTGGAAGACGGGGCAGTGGATCCGGGTGACCTTCACCCGGGACGACCGTGAGATCTCGGTCATCTGCAGCTGGTACCAGCACACACCGCTCGTCGAGATCGAGGAGCGGTAGCCCACCGGGGCCGGCCGCGCGGTCCGCGTGCGGGAAGGCGACGACGTGCGTCCCGGTTCCGGCGATCCGCCGGACGAGCGGACTCCCGGTAGTGGCAGCGGCGGGCGGTGGCTTGATGGTGTCTTCTCCAGGCCGACCAGTTCAGTGCATGAGTGACGGGGTCACGGTTGGCTCGGGGGTGGGGCAGGAGAGTGTCCAGGAGGCGTCGGATCTCTGCCACGGTAAGCGGGACGAGGGCTGATCCGTTTCTGCAGCCCCCTTTGCGACGTCGTTGCCGGCTTGGACGGTGAGTGCGGTCAGGACGGCGTGGGCAGGCATGGCCAGAGTGATGTGCCGGTACCAGCCGATGTGACGGCGGACCTCGTACTCGTCAAGGCCGCATTCGTTCTTCGCGGCCTGGAAGCACTCCTCGATCGCCCAGCGGGAGCCGGCGACGCGGACCAGTCCGGCAAGCTCGACCCCGGCGGGTGCATAGGCAAGGTAGTAGGCGATCTCGCTGGGGTCGGACAGGCTGCGGCGGGCCATCACCCAGCGGTGATGGGTCGGCGGATCGGAGTCGAAGACGATGTCGGCGGGCAGTTTGGCCGCGGCCCAGTCGTAGACCCGCGGGCCCTTTGCTCCGTCACCGCAAGACAGTCGCTGCCAGGCATCACTGGGTGCTTCTTCGATGAGCTGGTCGATGCGCCAGATACCGGCCAGAGACTTGATCTGCTGGGACTTGGGCACCGCAACCACGTATCCGATGTCGAGCTGCTCGAGCAGGCGGCGGAAGTTCCAGTCCTGCCCGTAGGCCTCGTCCGCGGTGACCCAGGCAGCCGGCAGACCGGCGGCCAGACAGCGGCGGACCATGTCCCGGGCCAGTTCGCCCTTGGTCGCGAAGCCCCGCTCGGCGGGGACCTTCGCCGCCTGGCAGCGTTCACGGTCGGACGCCCGGGATTTGGGCAGGTAGAGCTCCCGGTCCACCAGTGCCCGGCCTGAGCTGGTGGCGTAGGCTGCGAACACCCCGATCTGGCAGTTGTCGGTCTTTCCCGAGGTGCCGGTGTACTGCCGGCCAACCCCGGCCGAGGTTGTGCCCTTCTTGATGAACCCGGTGTCATCGATGATCAGAACACCGCCTGGCCCGAGCCGTTCAGCGGCATAGTCACGGACGTCGTCACGCAGAGCGTCCACGTCCCAGACACTGCTGTTCAACAGTCGTTGGAAACCGTCCGGGGTGCGGTGGCCCGCCCATTCCGCGAGCTGCCAGCCGTTCTTACGTGTCGCCCGCCCCAGCAGGCCACGAACGTAGTCACGCATCCGCCACCGCAGGTCCGCCCGCCCGAACCGGCCCGCCACCCGCGCGAACGCCGAATCCAGCTCAACGGCCCAGCAATCAACTTCAGCCATCCCCTCCATACCAGGGCAGCGACAAGCACCAGCTCAGGACACGAACCGCTGCTGGAGTACTGAGATCACCGCAGTATTGACCGCTCGGTGGGTGCCAGCCGTAGCCGTTGCGGGGTCCTGGACCACCGTTCCGAAAGGGGCGCCAGCACCTCCTCGCGCCAGCGTTCTGAACGCTGCAAGCGATTCAGGTGGTTGTCGATGTGGCCTTCGTCAGTGAAACGTGCGAACCATACGAAGACCTCCTCGTTCATCCGTACCGGCAGCGCCGGAAAGGTGTTCGGGGCATGTTCCGACTGTAGGTACGCCAGTGGCTCGCCGCCAGTCTCGGCCAGTACGGGGCGCACGTGCTCCTGGAAGAACTCGACGAACGTTGTGTCAAACGGGCCGTGGCCGTACCAGATCGTGGCGAGGAGCAGCGACGGGGACAATGGAGTCGGCGCGCCGGGAGCTGGCCGGGCGCCGACCGATGGCGGGAAACCGCTGTGTGCCGAGGCCGGCCGCAACAGCAGCACGTCATCGGAGTCGATCATCGTCGCGTTCGCCTCGTCGCGGTGCGTCTGCCAGACCGGGCCGCTGTAGAAGCTCTCCAGAGCCTTGGCACGGCCCACCATGTCTTCGAAGCCGCGGAGCCAGACAAACCGGTCGGGGTCGTCCAGGTCACGGAATTGCCCCAGGACGGTCGCGCCCACTGCCTCTTGGGACTCTACGAACTCCCGGTCGAACAGATCGATCAGTACGTCTCGCTGTCCTGGGTGCAGCGTGTACTGCCGAAGTTCGACGACTGGACACCGTAGGGCTTTCACTGGCCTTGCTCCTCATTCAGTTGCCGGAACAATCTTTGTTACAACAAGCGGCATGGCGACTGTCTGGCTACGGGCCTGTTGGCTAGTTCACCAGCGTCTCGCGAAGTACATCGGCGATCGACATGTTCGCCAGCTCCCGCCGCATGACTCGCTCGACCTGGCCGTAGGCCCCGCTCAGGGCGGGGCGGATGCCTCGGCCGACCGGGCACTCCAGATTGGGCTCGGTGTGGTGCAGGCCGAACGGTGGCTGCGCGTCGACGGCGTCATACACCTCGAGCAGGGTGATCCCCTCAGGCTCACGGGCCAGACGCCAGCCCGCACCGGCACCGCGGCGGACCTCCACCAGGCCGGCTCGCCGCAAGTCACCGAGGCTGCGCCGGATGATCACTGGGTTGGTGTTGACACTGGCCGCGACCTGCTCCGAAGTCAGAACCTCCTGGCCACGACGCTGCGCCAACGCCAGCCAGGCCAGCGCATGCGTCGCGATGGTCAATCGACTGTTCGCCGCCATCACTCCTCCTCGCTGCAACAGCTTCTATTACAGCCAAGCCCGCAGTCAAGCCACGTCAATCATCCAAAGCTCGGCCTCGGGTGACGTGTGATCAGGCAGCGGCAGCCTCCGCGGGTTCGACCAGGACGCCGTTCTTGAACCTTGCGCCGGCGCGGACGAGGGCGACGAGGTGGGCCCCGTGATCGCGCGCCAGCGGGCCTGGGCGGAACGTGGACTCGATGGGGTTCGTGGTCCGCAGGTGGATCCAGCGCTCGGCCGGGAAGTCGTGCGTCGGAGATGGACGAGTGTGGCCAGGAGCCGGTCGACGAAGACCAGCTTGTACTTCGCGCCCGCTCCGACCGCTCGCCGACGTGGTCGGTCGAGCAGCGCGGCATCTCTGCGGGCCTCCCAGGCCGGCCCCAACTCCGCCACCGGATCAGCAATCACAGCCGCTGAAAGGCCGGGCGTGCAAGCGATCAGCGCGCAGTTCTGCATCAACTCCGGATATTCGTCCAGCCCGTTCAGCGCGCCGAGAGCAGGCTCGAACAGCGCCCAGAACGGGACTCGGCCATCGGCGAGGAAGGGCCCGTGCCCGCTGACCACCCGCTCCTCGCCGGGCCGTGGCAGCGACTGCGCCCTGGGGAACAGCTCACGCGACTCCAGCGGCAGGCTGCAAAGAGTGCCGTCCGCCCACTCCACACAAGCTGTGCCAGCCAGCACGGCCCAGTGCGGCGCAGGACTCTCCGACCAGGCAGGCCGGGCGCGCCCCGAACACGTCGGGCACGGCACAGAGACAGTGATCGACATCTCGACAGGATCGCAGCCGTGCACCCGGGCCAGCAGCCCGGCCGGGCTCAGTCAATCGCCTTGATCACCCGGGCGGGCACTCCCGCGACCACGGTGCCGGCAGGAACGTCTCGAGTAACCACCGCACCGGCAGCGACCACCGCACCGGCACCGATGGTCACCCCCTGCGTAATCACGGCAGCCGTCCCGATCCATACGTCGTCCTCAATGACGATCGGGGCGAAGGAGAGGAACTCACGGCGCTCGGCCAGGGGCAGTGGATGGCCTCCAGTGATGAGGCTGACCTTCGGGGCGATCATGACGCCGTTCCCGATACGGATGCCTCCCTTGTCCATGAAGGTGCATCCCTGGTTGACGAAGACGTTCTCCCCGAACGTCGTGTTCAGCCCGTACTCGGTAAAGAACGGCGGGTAGATCACCACCGACTTCGGCAGCGAGCCACCGAACACAACAGAAAGTAGTTCGGTGCGACCTTCGCTGTCGCTGAACGGAAGCACGTTCAGTCGAGACGTCGCATCGGTCACCTCCACGATCCGCTCCGCGTGGCGCGCGAACTCAGGTGTCTGGACATACATGACCTGCTCTGTGCGGGTAGACATGCGCTGATCCCACCACCGCGCTGAACACTCGAGCAAACAACCTGCACCACTCCAGGCACAACCGATGGTTGTGAAAGTAAGGTGGAAGCGTGGATGTTGGAGCGCTGCGGACGTTCGTAACCGTCGCCGAGACCGGCCAGTTCCAGGCTGCGGCCGACGAGCTGGGGGTCAGCCAGCAGGCGGTCTCCAAGCGGATCGCGGCCCTGGAGAGGCATCTTGAGGCCATGCTCTTGGTGCGGACCTCCCGAGGCTCCCGGCTGAGCCTGGACGGGCAGCTCTTCCTGCCGCACGCCAAGAAGGTAGTGGCGGCCATGGAACAGGCCGAGCAGGCCGTGCGCCCCGGAAGCCGTCCCTTGCGCGTCGATGTCCTCAATCGGCGCATCTTCCCGGCCCAGGCCGTCTACCGGTTTTACCGCTCCCACCCCGAGACGGACCTGGACGTGGTCACGCTGAGCGCGGAGAATGCCGCCCAGGCCGCCCAGGCGGTGCTCGAAGGGACCGTCGACGCGTCCTTCCGTGCCCTGCCGGCAGACCAGGTCCCGGCCGGGATCAGCGTCGAACGACTCCTGGACGCACCCCTGGAGCTCCTGGTCGGCCCCCGCCACCCGCTGGCTGACGAGTCCTGGGTTAGTCCTGCGGACCTGGCCGGTCACCGCATCTGGATCCCCGGGATTATGCCGGGCACGGAGTGGGCGGCGTTCTACCAGGCGCTGTCCGAGGCCTTCGGCCTGAGCATCGACGCGCTCGGCCCCAACTTCGGTGACGAGGCCCTGATGGACACGCTGGCGGACTCGGCCACGCTGGCCACCCTTGTTGGCAGCGGGGACCGGTACCTGTGGCCCCAGATCCACGACCTACGACGCATCCCGTTGCACGACCCGACCCCGGTCTACCCGCACGTGCTGCTGTTCCGCAGCGGGGACCAGCACCCCGTGCTGGCCGCGCTACGCGACTATCTGCGCACCGCAGGCCCGCGGACCCCACACGACGTGTGGGCGCCGGACTGGGTAGACCGCTGACCACACGACCGAATCAGACGTCATCTCAATTGGTGAGGTGCCGTCGGATGAACGATGTCGTTCCCAGGACAAGTGCGGCGAAGACGGTCAGTCGTTGAAGGCCAGGTTGAGCGGCGAGGTTGCTGTGCTGGATGCCGTCGACCGCGTACCAGTTGGCGGCGAGGTCGGTAGCCATGATGGCGCAGGCGAGGTCGGTTCCTCGGCGTTTACCCCTGATCAGGAACACAGCGGCGAGCGCGTCGAACAGGGCCAGCGACGACCAGTAGAGGTTGAGCCCAGCCCGGCGCCCAGTCGTATGGCGTCCAGCGGCGCATCCGTGTACCGCGGCCTGGGAGGGCGTACGCGGGCTGACCTGCGACGGCTCGGGGCCAGGTGGGCCGGGCACCCTGACGTTGGCCGCCCGCCGGCGTCGGCCTGGCGGCCGTCCAGACAGGCGAACGGGGCGTCGTCACGCAGGGACGTCGAGCGGCGGGTGTTCGAGCACGCGGGGCTTGTACTCGACCAGCTGGATGCGGCCGTCGAAGGTGCGGTGCTCGATCATCTCGAGAGCAACGTCCGGATAGCCGTCGTAGATGCGTTCTTCACCTGTGGCCCCGGTGATCACCGGGAACATCACGACCCGGAAGCGGTCGACGAGTCCGGCTCGTAGCAGGGACCGGCACAGGCTGAGGCTGCCGATCGTGCTGAGGAGCCCCGAGCCACTCGACTTCATGACACGGACCGCCTCGACAGCGTCGTCGCGGACGAGCGTGGAGTTGGCCCATGTCAGTGGCTCCTTGAGAGAGGAGGAGAACACCACCTTGGAAGCTTGCGTGAGCTCGTCGACGGACGCCTCCTCTTCGGGCCTGAACTCGTCTTGGCCATTCGGGACCCCGCCTGCGGCGAAGCCCGACATCAGGCGGTAGGTGTTCGCTCCCATCAGGTAGGTGGCCTCGGGCTGCTCGCCGAGCCATGCGAGGTACTCCGGGCCCTCAAGGCCCCAGAACCCGGGCCATCCCTCTCCCGATGCGTGGCCGTCGAGGGAGGTGATGAAGTCGACGAGAAGCTCCGACATGGCGGTGTCCTTTCCTGGGTGTCACGAGCTTGGACCTGCCGGGAGCCACAAACTCATCGGCCGCGCTGTGGAGTAACGAGAAAACGGCCCGGACCAACCGTCACGCTCAACTGGGCCAAGTAGAACGCTCAGGGGCCAACTGAAACGCTCAGTCACACCGCGCCACCCTGCCTACGACCAGCACGGCAAGATCTATGATTCGAACACCTGCCCTAATAAGTGAGTGACGTCATTCCGTTTTCCCGGCGACCTGATCGATCTCAGACGCCGGCAGATCCACAACTACAACCAGCTCGCCCGCCGCCCCGACAGCGGGGCGGCGGAGCTGCGGCGGGAGCTGATCCGGCTGTCGTGCCTGATCAGTGCCCACCCGTACTGGGCGGGGCGCGGCTGGAGCATGGCGGGCCGGGTCGAGCTGGTGCGGGCGGGCCGGACGGAGTACGGGAGGTGGCCATGCGGTGGAACGGCGAGAAGTTCGTCGTCACCGAGCCCGAGGAACGTCCCTGAGCGGGTGGGAGGTCGCCGCGGCGGGGATATCCAGGCCCCTCCAGGGGTGGCGGGCACGTCGCACCATGCCGTCTCTGTCGATTGGTCAGGCTCGGGCATCTGACTGCGCGAGTCGGGCCACCGCTCGCAGCACGTCCAGCCCAAGGGGCTCAGTCCGGCGCGGTTCATGTCCTGGTCACGCCAAGTTCGCCAAGGCCGTCAAAGGGAACCGGAATCGAGCCGCGCGCTCCCCGGAATCAAACCGCGACCGCCGCGAAGCACCTGGCCGAGGCGGCGGCCCGCAAGCTTGACGGCCACCCTGGCCGAGGGCTGAGCCCGCCATCCGCAGGGCGCGCCAGGCAATGACCTTTTCGAAGAGTTTCAGTGGGCGGTTCGTGAGTTGATGTCCGTTCCGGACTTGGTTACTGCTTCTTGCTGAAGGTGCCGGGCTCGACCTCAGTGAGGATTCCTATCGTGACCAGGCGTTTCATCTTGGCGCGGGTGCGTTCGACGTGATTCGGCAGGAACTCGAAGTCGAGGGCCTGACAGATGTCCCGGGCCCTCAGCGGACCGGCGGTGATGCGCGGGTGGTCCGAGTGCTCAGACAGCTCCAGACTTCCTGCTGGGTCGACCGTCTGGGCCGGGACTCGGTCGGCAAGGCGGGTGATGGTCGTGCGGGTGATGGCGAGGTGTTCCAGACGTAGTTCGGCCTCACGGAGTTGGGTCTGCAGGGCATCGATCTGGGTGCGGAGATCGTCGGCCAGGGCCAGGGCGGCGTCTTCCTGAAGGCCGAGCGCCTGCAGGAGAGGGTTCAGGTTCACGCGCCGGCCACCCGCGGATCGCGCCAGGTGAGCGTGTTCGTGTCGGTGAGCCGACGGGCCATGACGTGGGCCATGGCCCAGTAGAGGCGTGAGGCGGAGGAGGCCGGACGGTGTTCGTAGTCGCGGACCAGCCGCCGGTGCAGTATCAAGATCCCGAACGTCTGCTCCACCCGCCACCGTTTCGGCTGCGGAACGAATCCCTGCTCCTCAGGGTTCCGCTGGATGATCTCGACGTCGATACCGAGGGCGGCCCCATGCGTGACGACCTGGTTCTTGAAGCCCTGGTCGACCAGGGCTTCGCTGACCGAGCCGCCGGCTGCGACGGCGACCTGGTCGAGCAGAGTGATGCCGGCGGCGTTGTCGTGGACGCTCGCGGCCGGCACGGTGACGGCGATGACCAGGCCGAGGACGTCCACGGCCAGTCCCCGCTTGCGGCCCGGTACCCGTTTTCGCGGCGTCCTTGCCCGTTGTGTCCAGGGGGACCCCGGTGGCCGCCCGGACACTCTGGGTGTCCAGGATCACCAGGTTCGGGTCCTCTAATCGCCGGTTCCTCTCCCGCACCTGGCGGCGCAGGAGTTCATGGATCTGCTGGTCGGTGCCGTCGTCCCGCCAGGCGGCGAAGTAGTAGTACGTCGCGCTCTTCGGCGGCAGGTCGTTCGGCAGGAGAGCCCACTGACAGTCGGTCCGGGACTGGTAGAGGATCGAGTTCACGATCTCCCGCATCGAGTAGCGGCCCTGGTGGCCGCTGACGGAACGGTGCCGGTTCTTCCAGGCCGTGAGCATCGGCTCGATCAACGCCCATTGCTCGTCCGTCGAGTCGCTCTGGCACGGCTTGCGTTCACTCACCCATCGATCCCAGCCCACCGGCATCGGACCGGCACGTTCCGCCTCCGTCCACACCATCAGGCGACACCAGAACGGCTCACGACGCCCACTGAGGCCCCGCCCCTGACTGGGGGGGCGTGGCCTCGGTCCAGCAGCGCCGCAGCCATGAAGTGCGAATTGGGACGCTCTCCACGGTACGGGCGGGGACCGACAACGGGTTACGGCTGCCATGCGTCGCGGCAGGCGGCGTGATGGCGGCGCACTGCTCGCCGGTAGGTTTCAGTGATGGGTTAGCTCATGGGTGCGTCACCTCCTCGCCGCGGTGTTTGGTGTCCGGGCATGCAAAACGCCCCGCCACAGTGAGGGTGCGGCGGAGCGTTTCCGGGCATACCGGGGCCGCCCTGGTTCGATCACAGATCAATAACGGTGGGCATCGTCACGCAGGGCAGAGGGTCTTGCGCAGCGCCGCGTTCAGCGCCTTGCCCTGCGCGTCCGTGAGCGGCCGGGCGTCATTCCCGAACCGTTGCGCCGCCAACCAGTCGGCCTTGTCGTTCGGCTTGGCGAGCGAGGAGCACTGATTCCGCCCGGCGTCGATCGCCTTCTGTTCGTCCACGATGATCTGCGGGTCAACGGATGCGATCGCATCTAGGTATGCGTCACGGTCGTTACCGGTCGGGGCCGGCGGTATCCCGGCGGCCTTCTCGGCGGCCGAGTGGTCGACGGTCGTCTCCTTCGGCGCGGGCTTCGTGACGTCCTTCTCCTCGGCCGAGCAGGCAGTCAGGGAGAGCAGCGCGGTAGCGGCGAGCAGGACAGCAGCGGGTTTCACGATAGTGCTCCGTACGTAGGTCTGTGCAAGGTGTGACAGATGGGGCGTACGGATGGTTGTGCTCGGGCGCGCGCACGACGTTCGGCCTGGTCAGTGGCCTGCCGGGCGTCGTACGGCTTGAGTTCCTCGCGTTCGATGCTGGTCAGCTCACCGGACTCCGGACTCACTCTCACCCCGGTCCGCCTTGGCCCAGCGGTGCCGGCCGCGCAGGGACTCAGAGCTGATGCCGAGGTCCCGGGCGACGGCGGTGACCGTCTTGCCCGAGGAATCGACGAGCACGATCGCGTCCCGTTTGAACTCCGCGGTGTACCTCTTCGTGTACTTGCTTCCCACCTGGTGCCCATTCCTCTGGAACCTCGAGATCCCAGTCGCCAGGTGTCCAAGATCAAGGGGAGCGGCCGTCCCACACCGGTCTGGGGTCTGAGTGTATAGATCTGGCTCGCATGGGTAGGCACCAAGTGAGCGCCGAATCGGAAGCCACTCGGACCGAGGAAACGCCCCGCCAAGGCACTCGGCGAGCGAGTCGTGACGAATTCTCTTCTCACGGCGCAGTGCGGCTCTTCGAGTCCGCGTCCGGCGTTTTCCGGAGGCGCGTACGTTCATTTCGCATAGACACTTTCTCTGGAGAACGCGCTCGTCTCGAAGTTCGCCCCAGGTGAGGCAAGGAGGAGCAGGGGCCTGACTTCCGGCGGGTGAGGAGGACGTGATGGCCGGAATGCATGAAGAGCTGCCGGACGAAGGTCTCTCCGTTCCGGAGGACACCCAGATGACTGCCGGCGCCACACCGCCCGCTGAGTCAGGCGTTTCCGAACTCGGCCCCCTGCAGGAAGCCCCGCGGAGGAGCTGGCGCCCGACACCCCTGACACCGGTCTTGGCGGTGTTTGTCCTGGTCCTGCTTCTTGTGGCGGCGCTGGCGATCTTCACGGCCGTGAGGTGAGGACACGCCCCTGAGGAGACCGCACTGACCGGGGAGTGGCTGAGGAGGAGGAGTAGCTGCTGCAGCACTGTGGCCGGGGCCGTCGTGGGCGCTCGTTGCGGCGCCGCCGTGGTTTTTGAGCGGGTGCTTGAAAACGGAGCCCGCCGGGCACGGTTTCTCGTGGACGCGCATCAGGTGGAGAACTGGTGGCCGGCCACCTCTACTACTCTGGAACGTACCGAGACGGCGGCGGCACTGACGCTGTTCGCCGACTGGGAGCCGGGCGTATACGGCCGTCTGGACTGAACCGGGACCCACCGCGGCGCCTCGTCCGAGGAGGGACGGGGTCAGGTGGGGTTCAGCGGAGTATCGCCAGTACCCGCGTACAGTTCGGGCTCCAGAAACAGGACCGTGACCGGGTCCCCCGCCTTCACCGCGTGCCAGGCCGAGGCGCTTGGGATCGTTGCAGGCCGTTAACCTGTCGGTATGTCAGAGCATGTCATGCCCAGTCGCACGGACGGCCTGATCACCCTGGTTGCCGCGGACGCTCTGTGGGGCGAATTGACCGCCGGCAGTGCTGTGCCGACGGCTTCTGTGGTATTCACCTGCTTTCCTGCCCATGCCCAGGTGAGGTACGTCCTGCTCGGCAGCCATGTGGTGGCGACGGTGAGAGCGGGCAACGGTCAGTGGAGTGTTCCGGAGATTGAGGTGCGACAGGCGGCCGCGGAACTGAACACGGTTGGGATGGACCGGCAGGACCTGGTCCGTATCGGTCCATTTCGTGGGGCGCCGTGGCAGAAATGCAACGAGGAAACACCACTGCGTTGGCGCCAGCGCATCATGGGGGAACTGCAGGAGTTGGGCGGTCCCGAGCGGGCAGCACGACGCGTAGCCGACCGACCGTACCATCTGGCGGGGATCGACTGGCGACAGATACTCGTGGAGCAGACCCGCGACGGGACGCAGCGCACGTGGTGGCTGCCACGCGCTGTGGTCAGGCTGCTGGACGCGGCCGAGCACGCCGAAACGCAGTGGGTGCAAGCCGCACGGACACACCAGGCAAGCGCAGCCGTCACCGAGCCGCCCTCCCACCCCCGGCAGGCCCGAGACGCCGACAGTCGGCAGACGACGAGCCCCGAGGCCCCCACCGCCTCACTGCGCCCGTACAACAAAGAGCTGGAAGGCCAGCTGTACTCGGTGCTCAGCAGGAAGCCCGGTACCTCCCGCAGGGTGGCTGGGTGGGCGTGCGCCGTCTGCCGTACTACGCCCGCCACCGTGCTCGACCACTGCCACGAACACGGCTACGTCCGCGCCCCCGTCTGCCAGTCCTGCAACACACAGGAACGCCCCGACCACCTGTACAGCAACGACATCCGCGTGGCAAACCGCTACAAACGCCTCTTCCACACCGACACCGACGACTGGCTCCGCCACTGGCACCGCTGCCCCGGCTGCCGCGCACGCACCACCCTGCCCCTGCCGCACCTCGCCGCATGGACCGCCCACATAGCCTGCCGATCGCTGCGCCCGACCCACCGCGCCCCCCGCGGGCGCAAGCCCTGCGGTGTCCTGCGCGTGTCCTGGGAGGGCAGTCAGAACGCGCCCCGTTCCTGCCTGCTCACTGTCGCCGTCGACTTCTGCCCCTCCGGCGAGCACCGTGTTCTGGCGCGAGTCCCCTACCGCGAAGCCGCCGAGCGGTTTCGTGTCTGGTTGGCCGAGACAGCCCCTGCCGTGGCCGCCGCGGCCGGTCCGGACCGCTTGGACGGCCTCCCTGCCCAGTTCCGGCCAGTCATCGCGGACACCAGCGGCGAGGACCAAGCACTGTTCTGAGCGGGCACCGGGAGACCTGACAGCCCACCGCCAGCACTTTCGCGACGCGGAGGTCCTCCTGGGCGACGGCTGCCTCGGGCTCCACCGCGATCACCCCGGCCAAACGGTGACCCCACCCAGGAAGGGAGACAAGATCAGCCTGCCCGAGGTCCTCGATGCCCGCCTACGAGCCCGACACCGGCACTCCTCGAAGCGCATTTCCGTCGAACACGCCCTCGCCGATCACAAACGCTGGAAGCAATTGGTCCGCTGGGCCCACCGCCGGGAGACCCTGCCCGTCACCTACCGGGCCATCACCGGCCTCGTCTCCGACCGCAACACCACCGGCTGACGCAGACCCCCAGCTCAGGCCCCCACGTCTCCAATGGAATCACGCACCAGCTCGTAAAGCGCAGCCACGTATGGCTCGTTGGAGCTGTCGGCCCGGGAATGGTCCGGATCCTGTCCTCAGCTAGACGGGCCTGGTGATCTGTCGGCGCCGCATCACTCGGCTCGTGCGCTGCTCCCAGTGGATGTGTTGGCCCGCCCAGTGCTACGGCGCGGTGGACAGGTTTGGGGAGCGGAGCACGAGCAAGGTGATCTCGCTGGGCGCGAAGACGCGGAAAGGCGGGCCCCAGAAGCCAGTGCCGCGGCTGGTGTAGAGAAGGGTGCGCGCACCGTGGTGGCTCAGGCCGGCAAGGGCGGGCTGGTCGATGCGGACCAGGTGGTGGAAGGGCCAGATCTGGCCGCCGTGGGTGTGGCCCGAGAGCTGGAGGTCGATGCCTTCGGCTGCCGCCCGGCCGACGAACTTGGGCTGGTGCGCCAGGAGCAGGACGGGCAGATCGGGGTCGGCGCCGTTCAAAGCTCCGGCGAGATGGGCGCGGTGGCCTGCCAGACCGGAGGACTCGGCGGTGACGTCGTCCACGCCGGCGACCACGAGGGTGTCGCCGCCGCGTTCGAGCAGCAGATGGCGGTTGCGCAGAGGTTCCCAGCCCAGCTCGTCCATCAGGTCGACCCAGCCCTGTGCCTCGCTGTAGTACTCGTGGTTGCCGGTGACGTACACACGGGCCCGGGTGGCCCGCACGGTACCAAGCGGTGCGGCCTGGGCGCGGCGGCGTTCGGCCGTACCGTCCGCGATGTCACCGGTGTGGCAGACCAGGTCGGCTTCCAGAGCGTTCACGGTCTCGCACATCCGCTCCGACCAGCGGGCGCGATCGAGTGGGCCGTAGTGGGTGTCGGTGATGAGGACGACGCGGGTGCCGTCCAGCCCAGCACCCAGTCGCGGGAGTTGCACGTCGAGTCGGCGCACGCGTGGCACGCGGCGGGCCTCGGCGTACCCCCACGCGAGCAGTACGGCGGTTAGGCCGAGGACGGCCCAGGTGACGATTCGGGCCCGGTCCTGACTCTCGCCGACGTCGGCCACGGTCAGGCCGAGCCGCAAGGGGACGCCGAGCAGAACGGACCAGGTGAACAGAACCCAACTGGTGCCCAGCAGGGTGTCACCGATGATGGCCGCCCGGTCCTGTTGGCGCCGGCCGTGGCCGCGCACCATCGCAAGCGGCATACCAACGAGGCCGAGGGCGAACAGGACGGTGCTGGCCAGCGTGACGAGCATCGGCCAGTGCTGGCCGGTGTGCAGGAGCACCCAGCAGGGCACGGCCCACAGCAGGACGGGGGCGATCAGCGGGATGTAGCGCATCAGGCGGTGCAATCGGCTCTGCTGCGACGCTTGCGCTTCACCCTCGGCGGGCCGGGTGTTGCTGGTGGCGGTCATGCTTCCCCTCCCTGACCAGGCTGCCGTCTCGCGCACTGTATCCGGTCGTCCTCGGGCTGGCCGGACCGGCATTCATGGGCGCGGCTCCTTGGGGCGAAGGGTTCAACGAAGCCGAGATGCGCGAGGCCGTCGCCGCGATCCGCACGACGCTGACCACCCTGCCGGGTCTGGGCACCGTGCTGGCCGCGAAGGTCATCGGCCGTATCGGGGACATGAGCTGGTTCCCCACCAAGCACCACTTCGCCAGCTACACCGGCAGCGCACCCCTGGACGCCTCCAGCGGCAACAACGTCCGCCACTGGCTCAACACCGGCGGCAACCGCGCACTGAACTCGGTCCTGCACACCATCGCCGTCTGCCGGATCCGCGACGGCGGGCGCGGCCAGGACTACTACCTCCACAAGATCAGCGAGGGGAAGACGCCTTCGGAGGCCCGCCGGGCCCTGAAACGACGCCTGTCCAACGTGATCTACCGGATCATGAAACGAGACCAACGAGACCACCTCGCTCAAGCTGTTTGACACACAGAAGCGCTATCAGGTCATGTTCCGCCCGGCCGGAGCCGTGAGTACGGGGCCCGGCAGCCGGACAGAACAACTTGAGGACAGCCCAGCAGGACGTCAGTCAGTGCCCGAGCCACGGCCACCGGAATCTGAGTATCAGCATCAATGCCAGTGCTCCGCGCCACGCTGTCCTCGCCTGGCGGTGACCTCACCTCAAAGCCGATGCCGCCGGGCAACACCATGCGACGACCAGCGCATATGACCACCTGTCGCACCCGTTTTGCTCTGGGGACATGAGGTGGCATCAGCCCCTACCCCGGTGCCTCGGTAGCCGCCGTCGGCGACCACAGTGGTGTGGCCGACGGCGGATCTGGCGCCGGACAATTCCCAAGCCTTGCAGTCATTACGGTTGCCGAGCAAGGGCTGGCCAACGACGACGAGCCGGGTATCGGCGTCGATGACGACCTGGTGATTCGTGGAGTATCGGCGGTCGCCCGTGCACCACCAGATCCACAACGGTTCAGTCGGCGGCCTGCGGCGCGCCGCAACAGCTAACCTCTCTGCTACAGGCGCCACGCTCATCCAGCTGAGCAAGCGCACGAAATCGCGCCTCGACAATGTCGTGGTGCGGATCGCAAGGGCGAGCCAGGGACGGGCAGCGGCCGGCTCCCACAGCGATCGACGCATCAAGCAGCACGTCTCATCAGCGGTCACCGCGCGGAAGGCTCCGTCCCATTGACCATGACCACCTCGACACTCGTCCCCCACGGCTCCCGGCCCCAGAGCACCCCGGCTCAAGATCGCCCGGTTCCGACCGGTGGCGCATCGGTGCGCACTCGCATCCTTGCGTCGATAATTGCTCCACGATGCGCGTTTGCAAAGCTCGCTCTCGCGATCCAAACATGACACATCATCAGGAAAGTCGGCATTAAGTCAGCATCAGTACCGCGTGGAACCGCTCGCAAGCGCCACGGACCGCCGAGATCGACAAACCGGCACACGCATCATGAGCTGCGAAAACGCAGGTCAGCAACCCGCCTGCTAATCTCACCTGGAGGTATCCATGAGGATGCTGCTCAAGCGCATCGAGATGGAACTGCGCGGCCACGGGGTGACCGTGGCCCGCACGGGCCGCCTGGCCAAGCGCGCCGCAGGAATCGGCCTGCCGAAGATGCACAACCACACCGTTGCATCCACCGAGTGGATCATCGCGCGCCGGCGCCATGCAAGGTGCGGAAGTCATCCTCGCCGACCGTGCCCCGCTCGACGCCATCGCCTACATCAACGCGGCTACGGAGTACCGCGGGGAACGCGCGCACCGTCTGGACCGGGACCGCCTTCGGCTGCTCGCATTGACGCAGGTGCCGAAGTACAGCCTGCTCCTGGCAACCGTGCTGGCCCCGTCCGCGCCCGTCCACGAGGGGCACGACTACGACGCCCGATACCGCGCGCTGGTCGACCGACACGTCCACGTGCATCTCGACGAGGAGCAGCTGCCGCACCTGCGCGTCACCAACGACGCCGACAGCCACCGACGAGCCATCGAAAGGGCACTTGAGCTCTGCCTCAAGGCGGAGGCCGCCGTATGAGTCTCACGCCGCCCGGGGGCACCATCACCATCGCCGGAAAGACAGTCTCTCGCCTCGGATTCGGCACCATGCGCCTGACCGGGCAAGGCAGCTGGGGCGATCCCGACGACCGACACCAGGCAATCCGTGTGCTCCGCCATGCCGTTCACACCCACGGCATCACCCACATCGACACCGCGGACGCCTACGGCCCGCACACCTGCGAGCACCTCATCAAGGACGCCCTGTACCCGTACCCCGACGATGTGCTGATCGCCACGAAGGTGGGGATGGTCCGCCCCGCACCCAACATGTGGGCACCGCACGGGCATCCCGTCTACCTCCGGGCAAGCGTTGAACCCAGCCTGCGCCGCCTGGAAACGGACCGCCTGGACCTCTGCTACCTCCACCGCATCGATCCCGAGGTTCCCCTCGCGGACCAGCTCGGGACACTCCAGGCCATGCGGGACGAAGGCAAGATCGGACACATCGGCCTATCGAAGGTGACAGCCGAAAGTATCCGGCTGGCCAGCAAATACATCAGTGTCGCGGCCGTGCAGAACGTCCTCAACCTCATCGACCGGTACGATCCGGCGCTCGAACTCTGCCGGGACCTCGGCATTCCGTACGTGCCGTACCGGCCGCTCGATGCCGGGAACCTGGCCCACGAGGAGAGGATGACAACAGCCCTCCACTGGCTGCTCCAGCTCGGCGGCCATGTTGCCCCCATCCCCAGTACCAGCAGCCCGGAACACCTCCACCAGATTGTGTCCGTCACGGCGAACGGGTGGCTGTGATGCCGGCATGGGCGGCGCACGCGAGCAAGCCGCAGACCAGGGCCCCGTATGAGAACTGGCGGCCCGCGATCCTGTGGGCTGCCGTACTCGTCCGCGTCGAGCCGGACCACCTGCTCCTCATCGACACCAGCGGTCGCGGGGACTTCGTGCTACCCGGCGCCCCAATCACCGGCCAGCAGGTTCCGGTGGAGGCCGCACGCCGCGCTCTGTTCGGGACGGCTGTGCCGGTCTTCGTCCCGGTGGCGATCGACCACGTGCAGATGCGCCGTCGACAGGTGACCGTCCATCTCCTCGCCTCACTCCCCATCCCCCGAAACGAAGCTGCGGAGTTGACCCCCAGGAACCGGCGTGCGTCGCCGAGAATCCTTCCCCTCAAGGACGCCTTGGCTCTTCTGCCATCGCGGGCGCGGGCCCGAGCGACGGCATGTCTCGCCGCTCTGCATGCGGGCCGAACAGTCCCCCTCTGAACGTGCACCTGCCCATGGATCCTCAGGGTCGCCCCTGCGCGGCGTAGTACATACGGCGCGCAGCACAGGCCCTGGCGCATCGGAAGAGGAATCCGAGATGATTCAACGCGATGTAGATGCCGCTGTTGTTCCGCGAACGGCTGAACGCATCGCCGCGCTCGTGGCCGCGCTCTACGAGCAGCACGGAACCGACGGCCCGTCCGCGCCTGTCCTGGCACTGGGAAACATCGAACGTGTGGGCTCAGGCTTACTATCCAATTCACTGGCTGCCCATCACGGAACGGGCCGCCTCCGTCTAATTCAGGGCCGAGTCCGCCTGATACCTGAGCTGCTGCACCACCTGGCTGCAATCGCGCGGCGCACCACCTCGGAGCCGAAGCTCTCCGTTGCTCTGGCCGCCTACGCTCGCAATCACTCTGCCCGCGCCGTCACCGCAGGTTGGCAAGCGCCCGCCGCATTCTGGCCACGCGGAGCGCTGCCGAAATCGGTCGTCACACACTCCTCGATGATCTCGGCTCCCAGTCGGCTGTTCCCCCGCGCACCGCAGCCTGGACAGCGGCTCCGCTGCCACTTCGACCTCTTTGTCCCCACCCCGAGTGCTCCGATCGCACAGGAGAAAGCAGCCTGCGGTATGACCCTTGCCACGCCAAAAGTATTCGTTGCCCTCCAGGCCGACACCCGGTCTCCCTGGCCGGGATCACCGACCTGCTGCGTCGACGGAACAAAGTCAGCGTTCTCTTCGATGCCTACCCGGGTGAGGCGGACGGGCCAGTCGTTCCCGATGAGGTTCTGCCCGATCTTCCCCGTCTTGGGCCGGGCGCGTCGCCGTTCTTACCGGCGGTGGGCGTGGAACGGCTGGTAGGCGAAGCCACCGTTGGGCATCGGCCGCCGGTTGCGCCGGACCTCCCGGCTGATGGTGGAAGGGCTGCGTCCCAGCTCGGACGCGATGCACCGGATCGATGCCCTCTCCCGCAGCCGGTCGGCGATATGAATCCGCTCCGCCTCGGTCAGGAATCGGGAAGTACCAGGGCTGTCGGCGGCCTCAGGGAGGCGGAAGCCGGCCCCGTCCCGTAGATGGGAGGGACCGGCTTCTGCCCGTGCGGCGGTGAGTGCCAGCCGTTACGCCACCGCTTGCCGGTGCGCAGGTTGATCCCGACGATCCGCGCCGCATCCCTCGTGCTGTAGCCATGCTCCATGAGCTCGAAGTATGCGGCGCGTTTCCGCACCAGCCTCCCCCCGCCCGGCTTCCGGTTCTCCCGAATCTCGAAGTCCATCGCATCCCCTGAGCTGGGGTGTTGCGACGACCACTAGAACGCAAGCTCTGGCTGGGGCTTCACCATGTCCCCCAGATGCGGCGAGTGGGCTGCTGCGCGACGGTGGAAGGAGCACTGACCTCACTCCCCCCTTTGGAGAGCCATGATCGTCAAGATGCTGCATGAGAAGGGCCTGAAGTCCGAGCACGCCTACTGCGCCGGCTTCCTCGCGATCGGCCTATCCGTCGCCTCGTGGGTCGGGTCGATAACGGTCGAGCGCCTTGGGGTGGCTCGTGCGGATCACTGGGGCATTTACGTGGGTGAGTGGGCGCCGACGTTCTTCGCCCTCGGCCTGGCCCTCGCAAACTACGAGCACCCCGACGTCGATGTTGAGCTAGAGGCGGAGTCGCTGCACCCCGTCACTGACTGACACCCATGTCCGGCTATCTGCCTGTGGTCGTGTACCCGCCTGATGAATCGGGTGGGCGTCGGGTGCGTGTGGATGGGGAGATTCTCGGCATGGCCCACTCGCTTCGGGATGTCACCGCGTTTCTGCGCCAGGCTGGGATGGATGACATCAGCGAGGAGGAGGTGGCTCTGTCCGGGATGATCGACTGGCGTGGTGGTGGGCCAGCACTGTGGCCGGCCCCGTGGTGAGCGACCCTTCGGCGGCCTTGCCGTGTCCTCTGCAGGTGCCGCCGGGTTGTCCTGGGCATGGACTCCTATCCCCAATCACCGGCACGTACTATCCGCCCCTCGCCTTCCGCTGCTGACTGCGGATGAGGCGCGCGAAGTGGCCAGCGTACTGCGGCACTTCGCCGACGACAGCGCCGAGGGGCAGGCGGCTGGGGACCTGGCGGCGGATCTCGCCCGCCGGCTACCCGCGGAGTAACGCGGCTCGTCCGGCGGATCAGTCGCTCGTGACGGCCAGCCGTCGTGGGCGGCTACTGCGGTCAGTTTCATTGGCGGTACGCTGCCCACCACTCTGATGCAATGGGGGGCCAGTCAGCGCATATGACCACGGATGATTCACCGATGACGGGGCGTGAGGTAGCGCTGAGTTCGATGCTCTGGGGGCTCGGCCCGAGCCGGCACGCTCCACCTCGGCGGCCCCTACGCCGAGATCGCCGCCACCGAACGGGACATCCACGCCGGCCGCATGCCCGAGCGCCCCTTCGTCCTCATCGGCCAGCAGTACCTCGCCGACCCCCAGCGCTCCGTCGGCGACATCCACCCCCTCTACAGCTACGCGCACGTGCCCCACGGCTACACCGGCGACGCGACCCAGGCGGTGATCAGCCAGATCGAGCGGTTCGCCCCCGGATTCCGGGAACGCATCGTCGGACACGTATCGCGATCCACCACGGACATGCACGCCTACAACCCCAACTACGTGGGCGGCGACATCGTCACCGGCGCCAAGGACGTACGCCAGCTCGTCTTCGGCCCGCAGCCCACACTCTCCCCCTATGACACCGGCATCCCCGGCATGTACATCTGCTCGGCCGCCACACCGCCAGGACCGGGCGCGCACGGCATGTGCGGCGCCAACGCAGCCGAGACAGCGCTGCGCCACCTCCGCCGCTCGCGCCTGGCGTAGCTCCCCCACTCGACCAGAGACTCCGCTCACCACAACCCTCAAAGCCCGCCCATCGACCGCGACAAGAGCCCACCGACGACGACCTGCTGCCAATTCTTCGCCGCCCCCCACGCACAGCGCCGTCACTTCTGCTCGATAATCACGAGCCGAGTGATCACCAACTGACTCCGGAACCAGTCGACAAACGCTGTTCCCAGAGGGTTCTGGCACAGATCTTGGGGAGTCGTCGCCGAGCGCTACCTCGGTGTTCGATTATGAGGAGTCGGGTTCCCGTGAGACGGCGTACGCCTTGTCGTCCGACGAACAGAATTTTCGCCGGGATCGACGAGGTGGATGTCGAGGCGGTTACGGCCGCGTTCGGCACGATCGAGGTGGTGGCGAAAGGCCGCGCAGGCGGCGCTTCGTGTCCCGACTGTGGCCGCTTCTCGCACCGAGTCCATGCGTTCCCGCACCGGTAAAGGACGGAACGAGCCGTTCTTGAGGGCGGCCCGCAGGTCGTTCAGCAACCCGGGAACACCGATCGACTCCTCGACGTCGATGGCCGTCAGGCCATCGACACCGGGAGTCCGGGCTCCCCGATTGCCCGCGACCCGGTCGAACGCCGCCAACAGCGTCGCCGGGTCGTGCACGAAGTTGAACAGGTCATCGAACCGGCGGCCGGAATCGGCCACCGTCCAACGGTGAAGCTTGGTCTGCATCTCCAGTACCCGGGCCCGAGGGCCCGGAGCTCCGCCATTCGGCGGGGCATCTTCCGGCATTGCAGCTTCCTTCCCTTCTCGATACCGCTGCCGCCCTTCCCCATGTGGCTGGCTCTCCCGGCCTCGGAGTACTACGGCGGCTCCGCCCCGTCCCCAACCGATCAGCGGTCGATGCGCTCAGCCCGGTCGGCCTGCTGGAGGCAGGTGATGGGGCGAGGTCCGGGACGGTTCCCGTGTTCACTGTGGTTCGCTCGATGAAGGAGGAGCCCGACTGTGTCCCTGCGGCATCGCCACGAGTACGCCGCAGGCTTTCCTCGTGGCCTCCCGGCCAGCTTTCGTAGACCGGCCCAGGAGTTGGCAGACCACCCAAAAGGGTGATCTGCATACGCACCGCTACCGGCCCTGATCTACCAGGTTCGAGCCGGAGGCACTTTAAGAGACGTAAAACGCCGGTTCCTCGCGTACTCCTCTCCATCACGCTTGCCGGACCCGCCCCATCTGGCAGTACTGGACACGTCCCGGCTCTGTCAGGGCCGCTCTCGCCCTCCCCGGCATCACCCGGATCAGGCTGCCCTCAGCTTCAACCCGACTGCTGCGACAGCGGGTTGGTGCAGGTCTTCCACCTCCACTCGAACCAACAGCGCCTCACGGCGCAACCAAGATCTGTGCCAGAACCTCCCAGAGATCGACGAAGTCGCTGAACCGCAGCACCCCGGCCGCCGCCCCACTCACCCGCGCCCCCGCCCCGTCTCCGCCCTCCAGGATGTCCTCACCGTCCTGGAGGGCGTGCTCCTGGTCCTGGTCGGTGGTGTGTCGTGCCAGGCAGTGACGGCGGGACCGCCGACTGCGGAAGAGGGTGCCGCCGGAACCGGGCGCCGAGGATCTGTGGCCCGTGCCGGTCGTCCGACGACAAGGTCCGGATTCTGCGCGGCGGCCCGTCCGGCATCAGCGCATCCAGGCCGATACTCATCGGGCCCGCGGATCTGGGACTGAAGCCGGCGCCGGGGGACAGCTTTGGCTCCGGCTTCGGTCACTGAAACTGCTGGCCGCCGCGGCGTCTTCGACCTCTGCCTCGTCAGCGAGTCCGAGCCGACCTCCGCGAGCACCGCCCAGCTCGCCGCAGCCACTGCACGGCCGCCCTGACCCTCGGACGGCCCCTTCCCAGGGCCGAGGGCCGGTGGGCAGTCCAGTGTTCCCGGACCCCGCCAGATTCCGTCCCGGAGCGAAAGGCGACCCGGCGTCGTGGAAGCAGACGTTGTATACCGCCGTAGAAGCGACTCGCTGCGCAGGGGTCCGGCAGCCGGGGCGGCCGGGTGATGCGCTGCCCGTACGATGACCGGCGTGAGCGTTCGCCGTGTCCTTGGCTCCGACCCCTGGGCTCCCGCGCCCAGCATCCGCGCCGCCCAGGCCGACCTCCTCGACGCTCTCCCCGGAGAGCATCTGTGCGACCTCGATGATGCCCGGCGTTCCGCAGCGGACCACCCACAACTACGTACGCTTCGGCACCAACACCCCGTTCGCCGCTCTGGAGGTCGCCACCGGCAAGGTGATCGGTTCCCTGCACCGCCGCCACCGGGCCGAGGAGTTCAAGAAGTTCCTCGTCAAGCTCGACCGGGAAGTGCCAGACGGCTTCGAGGTCCACCTGGTACTGGACAACCACGCCACCCACAAGACCCCGGCCGTCAAGACCTGGCTACCGGCTCACCCACGATTCCACCTGCACTTCATACCGACCGGGTCGTCCTGGCTCAACCTGGTGGAACGCTGGTTCGCCGAGCTGACAAACAAGCAGATACGGCGAGGCGTCCACAGAACCGTCCAGGCTCTGGAGCAGGACATCCGGACCTGGACCGCTGCGTGGAACAGCGACCCCAGGCCCTATGTCCGGACCAAGCTCAGACGGCGGACGAGAACCTCGAACACCTTGCCTCATATCTGAACAGAATTCCTGACTCAGAAGACTAGCTAGCTAGTTGAAGGCGGTGGCCCCCGAAACTCCGCCCCTGATCAGCAGGAAGCCCGCTGGCCAAAAGCAGGCAGGCGGGCACCA
This sequence comes from Streptomyces sp. NPDC001890, assembly GCF_042891445.1. Taxonomy (NCBI): domain Bacteria; kingdom Bacillati; phylum Actinomycetota; class Actinomycetes; order Kitasatosporales; family Streptomycetaceae; genus Streptomyces; species Streptomyces sp. NPDC001890. Next base: position 89,690 of record NZ_JBIATE010000009.1, read on the forward strand.
GGTGACTGATCACAGCGATCACAAGCAGCGGCATGCATCCGCGCATCGGCGGACGCGGGAGACACCCCCGCCGAGAACTTGTCGAGCTTGCATCCGGTGTACGTCACCCAGTAGCGGCCATCCTCATCCTTCAGCACTCGCACCTTGCCGCGTCCCGGCGTCCGGTACGGCGCCCCTACCTGACTGCGCTTGCTTCCCACGCTTGCCCCATCTTTGCCGTCTGCTGCACATCTGTGCGTCGTGGCCGGGGTGGGTGGTGACCGCGGCTTTTAGGCCGCGGTTTCTGCGATGAGGACGGCGGCGGTTACCGGGCCCGAGGTGTCACTGGTGGCTGCGTCGGCTACCGCCGCCCGGACGGCGCGGGCTACTTCCAGCGGATGGTACCCGGGAGCGACCGCAATCTGGACCTCGATGTGCCGGCCTGGTGGTTGGTCATGTTGTTCCACTTTGACCGGGCGACTTCCCAGTACTGCGGTTAGTCGGGCCACGCCCGGAACAGCCGCTGCGACATTGGCCAGCTCCCCGAAGGGGCCCCTTACGGGTCCCGTTCCGGTCATTGGAAGCGAGCTTTGCACGTCTGCAGCCTCTGGTGGGGGCCCCATGGCGTTCTCTGCAGTCTGTGGCCTGACGCCTCTCTCCGGGCCCTCGTGGAGATCCGTGACGCGCAGGTCAGCTGTCTCAGTGGCCAGGCCGATCCTTTCAGTGGCCACGTTGAGCAATGCGCTCCTCAACTGCTCCGCGGTGCGGGGCAGTGGCTGCCCCATGAATGCGGTGAATGCGGCCTCGATCCTGAGCGGGCCAGGCGGTAGCGCGCTGGCCGGCGGACGGACGGACGGCTCGGACACGGGCCCGCGCGATGCCGGACCAATGCGCAGGCTTTCCATCCAAACGCCGGGAATCTCGGCGGCACTGCGTCCGAGGGCCCGGACGGCCGCTTGCTCCGTGATCCACGTCCCGTCGTCAGGCCCTCCGAGAGGGAGCAACCGCCCCAGGTCGAGCTGGCGCCGTACTGCCCCCATCCACGCCTCAGTTTGCATCGGCCTCTCACCCTCTTCCCTGACCGCGGTTCCCTTCCTCCCACCTTGCCCCTAACTCCGCAGTGCCCCTGCAGGGGCACTGCGGACCACTCGTTGGACAACCCAGCTTCATGACCCACATCTCCGAAAACCCCCTAAAACGAATATAATCCGATCAAAGAGTGCTAGGTGGCCTCCTTCAGGGAGGAACAACCCGATGACTGAGAACACCGGCGGAAAGCACGGCAGTGCTCCCGGCTCTCGCGGTCGGACGAGCATTGCCGACGTAGTGGTAGAGAAGATCTCCGGAATGGCGGCACGCGATGTGCCCGGCGTCCATGCCCTGGGCAGCGGATTCGCACGCTCGATGGGATCCATGCGGGAGCGGATTCCCGGCGCCGGCAGTGAAAAATCCGTCACGCGCGGGGTCAGCGTCGAGGTGGGAGAGGTACAGGCGGCCATCGATCTGGAGATCGTCGTCGACTACGGCGTCTCAATCACGGACGTGGCCAGTGACGTGCGCGAGAACGTGATCTCCGCAGTGGAGCGGATGGCGGGCCTGGAAGTTGTGGAAGTCAACATCACGGTCAGCGATGTGAAACTGCCCGACGAGGAGGACGAAGAGGAACAACAGCGGGTCCAGTAGCCAAGGGGGAGCAGCCCGCTTGAGCGAAGGAGCGCGTGATGAGCAAGGCTGTGGTCGGCTTGATTGCCGGAATGGCACTGGGCTTCGCCGGGTACTTCGGTGGCTTCTGGGCCTTCCTGCTGGTGCTGGTACTGGGCGCCGTCGGACTTGTCGCCGGGCGCTTGATGGAAGGTGATCTCGAGCCGGGTGACTTCATCCGCCGCCGCCACGACGACCACCCGCGGATGCGTGATAACCGGTGACAGGCTCGGGGAGACTGACGGCAGTGACCAGTGACGCCGATCGCTGTCCGGGCATTCCTCGCGGAGAGCGGGGTGCGACCACCGTCTCCGACCGAGTCGTCGCAAAGATCGCTTCCCACGTGGCCCGCGAGGCGCTGAGCCGGTTCACCGATTCGGCCCGCCATGTGCCGCCCGGCCGCCGGACACCACGCGTGACGACGTCTGTGCGGCGGGCACCGGAGCCGAACAAGCACGCCGCAGGACGGGACTGCGATACCGCCCATGGCCGTCCGGCCCTGCTCGGCGAAGTGCGGATGCGCATCGCCGTGGAGCTGGGCTATCCGTCCGACATCGGGGCTCAATGCGCTGCGGTGCGCCGCGAGGTCATCGAGCGGCTCAGGACATGGGCTGGCATGGACGTGTCCGAACTCACGGTGTCGGTCGAGAGGCTGCACTCGGTGCACTCGCGGCATGGAGACCAGGAGAGAGTGAGATGAGCGGGAACACCAGGCGGCAGCCGACCGACAGAGGCGACATTCCCTCCGGCACGCGACAGGCGGCTTCGTTCGCGGGCGACACTCCGGGCACGGGCGCGACGGCAGCGGCCCATAAAGCGGGCCGGCCGGCGCGCCGCTTCTGGTCCGCGCGGCGGATCCCCGCAGCCACTGTGGCACTGCTGTCCGTCACAGGCGTGGGTCTGCTCCTGTACGACGTGGTCTCGGTGCGGGCAGACCAGCCCGGGATGAGCTGGCGACGGCGGCTCGCCGAGGAACTGGCCACACGGCCACTGGATGACATCTGGATGACCGTCGGGGCCGCAGTGGCGATGGTCCTTGGCCTGTGGCTATTCCTGCTGGCGGTGACGCCGGGGCTACGCAGACTGCTACCCATGCGGCAGCCCACCGGAATCCTCAGAACAGGGGAGGTCCGCGCCGGGCTCGACCGCCACGCGGCCGCCATGCTTCTGCGTGACCGGGCTGTACAGGTGTCCGGTGTGCAATCGGCACGGGTCGATGTCGGCCGCCGGAAGGTCAAAGCCCGAGCACAGGCACATTTCCGCGATCTCAACGAGGTCCGCGCGGATCTGGACGCCGCGCTGAGCAAAGCCGTAACGAACTTGGGTCTCGCCCAGCAGCCCAGGCTGGACGTGCGCGTCCGGCGCCCGAAGAAGGGGTGAAATGTCCCATGCTCAAGACAGTGAACCGGGTGCTGCTGGGACTGCTCGGCCTTGGACTGTTCGCCCTGGGTGGCGGCGTGTTGCTGGGTGGGCTGGATCTGCAGCGCCACTGGGGATTCAACATGCCGGGCTGGTGGCCCTTCCGCGGTCCGGATGATGTCGTGCTGGGCACCGAGGGGCGCACCCGATGGCGGGAGGAGGACTGGTGGTGGCTGGCCGTCATTGCGGTGCTCGTTGTGCTCCTCGCACTGCTGCTTTGGTGGCTTCTCGCGCAGTTGCGCAGACAACGGCTGGGCCAGGTCCTCATCGAGAGCGAAGGCGACGTGGCGGCCCGACTCAATGGCCGTGCGCTGGAGCACGCAATCGAGGAAGAGGCACAGGTGCTGGATGGGATCTCGCGGGCTCATGTGCGGCTGACGGGTCGGCGTGCTGCTCCAGCCGCACGAGTACGGCTGTTGCTCAAGCCTCACGCAGAACCGGCGCGGACGCTGCAGCAACTGAGCGTGGAAACGCTCGCACACGCACGGGAATCGGCAGGCTTGGACCGCCTCCCGTCGGAGGTCCGGCTCCGGGAAGTCCGCCACCGCGCCCGCCGCGTCGCCTAGCTACTGAGGTTTTCAGGGTGGAGTCGGTGGTACGAGGGTCAGACCGGTGGCGGTGAGGCAGCCGTTGATCAGGTGGGGCCGGAGCTGGATCCTGCGTAACTCGCGGCGGAGGACACGGTCGAGGTCGTCGGGTGAGTCAAAGGCGGTGTTGGCCATCGCTCTGCGCACGAGTGACCAGATGGCCTCGACGGGGTTCAGGTCAGGCGCATAGGGCGGGAGCCGGAAGGTGGTGAGCCAGTCGTGCTCGGCCTCATACCGCTTCAGCCCGGCGGCCAGGTGGGTGTTGAGATTGTCCCAGACCACCACGATGGGGCCGCCGAGCTGGATATGCGCCCGCACCAACAGGTCGCGGTAGTCCTTCCAGGAGAAGCTCTTGCGTGCGCCTTTGAGGAGGAGGTGGATGCGGGGCCGGTGGATGAGACGGCTTTTCTCACCGGGTTTGTAGCAGCACAGCGCGGCAACCGAGGTCCGGCGGCGGGACCTGCCACGGACGCGGATGACGGGGGTGTGCCCACGTCGGCCCCAGGTGCGGGCCCGGGGCGGCGTCATCGAGAAGCCGGCTTCGTCCTCGAAGACGATCCAGGCGCCACATGCCGCCGCTAGGCTTTTACCCGCGGCCACACCTCCTTCTTCCACAGCTCCACCGCGTGCTCGTCACGCTCGAGTGCTCTGCGGGCTGGTGCCTGCCAGGATCAGCCGTGCCGTTTGAGCAGCCGCCACACCGTCGCCACCGACAGGCTCACCAGCAGCCGCCGGCGGATCACCGCCTGGACCCGGGCCAGAGTCCAGCGTTCGTCTTCGAAGCCGTAAGCTGCAGGTCCCTTCCCGAGTTCTTCCTCGAGTACGGCGAACTGGGAATCGCTGATGGTCGGGGAGTTCGCCGGACCTGCAGAGCGCAGGCCCTCCAGTCCGCTCTCGCGCCAGGCACGGCGCCAGCGTTCCACAGACCGCACACTCACCCGCAGGTCCCTCGCGATCACTGCGGTCTTCTCACCCGCGGCGAACCTCTCGCCGGCCTGAAGCCGGATCCCCTCACGAAACGCCCGACGCTCAGCGGTCAGGCCCCCCACCCTCCGGATACCTCATCCCACCGGCATACCGCAGGGATCATGAACCGTCACTCCCCGACGACAACCCGAAAACCTCAGTAACTACGGAGCGGGGAACTGGCGCTCCCGGTCGGCCGTGGCTTCGGTAGGCGCATAACGTGATGCGATCACAACCGCCCGCTGAAGCGCCCGGCCCATCGGTGCACGCCGGTCACTCCCACGAACCCCTGCGCGGACGGAACCACAGCTGTCTCCGACCACTTCGTCGTTACCGTCTGCACGTGACGGCGCAGTCGAATCCTTGCGTGGTGCGACACCAGTCACTGTGCGCCGGGCAGCAAAGTGGCGCTGCGACGGATGTGGACGAATGAGCTGGCAGTTGCCGTGGCGGCTCACAGGAGCCAGAGTGAAAGCAACGCACACGAGATCGGAGCGTGTCGTGATCATTCTCGGAGTCATCCTGCTTGTCATCGGTTTCGTGACCGGTATCTCCATCCTGTGGACGATCGGGATCATTCTCGCCGTGGTGGGTCTGGTCCTATGGATCCTGGGCGGGATGGGACACGCGGTCGCCGGGCGAAGGCACTACTGGTAGGGCAACCGAGCAAGCCTCGGCCCGGCACGGTGCACCGGCTCTCAAATGGGGCAGCCGCTCAGTCCGGGCGGCGCTGGCTTCGCCTGTTCTGCCCGGACCCGACACCCGACCTGCGATTGCACAGCACCTTGCCCCGTTCGCGCTTGTCAGCGTGGAGTCCGGGGGCAACGACGATCTGATCCCGCAGGGTGGCGCCGCTGACAGGGAACAGCACTGCACACACGTTCCAGGTGAACCGTTCTCCCAAAAGGACCCAGGAATGTCTGACAACGACGTGAGCAAGCGGAAGGTACTAGCGATCGTCACGAACTACGGCGTCGAGCAGGACGAGCTCCTGGTGCCCCTGGAACATCTGCGTGGCTGGGGCGCTGATGTGGACGTCGCCGCCGTATCCAGTGACGATATCCGGACGCTGGTGAGTGACAAGGACCCCGGGAAAGCGATCCGGCCCGAAGTCACCCTGACTGATGTGGACCCAGCCGCTTACGACCTGCTGCTCGTCCCGGGGGGCACCCTCAATGCCGACGCCCTGCGCGGGCAGGACTCTGCCACCGACATTGTGCGCTCCTTCACTTCGTCCGGGCGGCCCGTGGCGGCCATCTGCCACGGACCGTGGGCCCTTATCGCAGCAGATGTCGTTGCGGGAAAGAGGCTGACGTCCTACCCCTCGCTGAAAACGGACATCCGCAACGCCGGCGGCGAATGGGCCGACGAGCCCGTCGTCACGGATGACACCCAGGGCTGGACCCTCATCACCTCACGCAACCCCGGTGACCTGGAACCGTTCCTCCGCGAGGTGGACTCAGCACTCGCCGTCAACACCCAGTGAGGACGTTGCCGGGACGGGTTGCGGGCCCGAGACCCTGAACGCGTAATCACTCGCTGTTCAGCCTGCTGCCCCGATCCGCGAGAACGCGCTGTCGTTGAGGTGGGCGAAAAGGTCGGCCGGGCCGGTATAGACGCCGCCCTCTCCAGCCTCTTCGAGGTCCGCCCGGGGAGTTCCGCCGGAGAGAAGAGCCACAGCAGCCACGGAGGCCCTGGTCGCCGCTTTCGTGTCCCAGACGGAATCGCCTACGTAGACCGTCTCATCGGGGGGCCCTCCGGCGATCTCCATCGCCTGCCGGATCGGCTCAAGGGCCGGCCTCCCTCCTCCACGTCGTCCGCCCCGCAATGTCTGCGATGACATCGTCGGCGTCGAGTGCCTGGCGCAGCGCTCCGAGTTCATGGTCGGACGTGGCAGTCGCCGGTCGGCATGGAGCCCTCGTCGCACCGAGGTACGCGCCGACCTCCGCCTCGGTCTGCTCCAACCCTCCTGCAGCATCCGCTGCTTGCGCCACCTCCGAAGGAGGCGTTGGGCCTGGCTCACGTGACGTTGCATCTCTCTGCAGGATGCGCGACCTCGATGGCCCGGCTTCGGTTCCCTCTACAACGAACGGCGAAGCGGTGAAGTCCACGGACATGTGCAGCCGAGAACCCATCCGGCTCGGGGAGCGCACTCTCAGCACGGCTCCCGGCGTGGCTCCGCCGGGTAGGTGACTGCCTGGGCTGTTCTCGCGCGCGGAGCGCAGATTTTGAGTGCAGGGCCTGTTGTCTGTGTGCTTGCACCCTCCTCCCGAGGGCGATGGACCCAAGGAGGGGTGCTGTGACGGAGCAGGGCGGCGATGTGATCGTGGAGCTGACGGCCGATCATCGTGAACTGGAGGCACTTTTTTCGCAGATCGAATTGCAGCCGATTGATCATCCCCAGCGGCGGGTGCTGGCGGACCGGCTGACTGCGGAATTGGTTCGGCATACGATCGCCGAGGAATTTTATCTGTATCCCGTCGTGCGCAGGCACGTATGGCACGGTCCAGCATTGACGGACAAGGAACTCGCCGATCACGCCAGAGTCGAGCAGATGCTCAAGAGCCTCGAAGACCGAAACGTCTGTGATCCGCAGTTCAACGACACGATCGCGAAACTGAAGTTCGAGGTCGCCTCCCACGTACGGGAGGAAGAGCACGAGCTGTTCCCGAGACTCTCGGCAGCCGTCCCGCCCGAGAAGCTGGACGAACTCGGCCGACTGGTCCGACGTGCCAGGGAAGCTGCTCCTCTCCGCCTCCGCCCATCCCTTCCGGGCACCTCGCCCGCCCACAGACTGCTCGTTCCCGGAGCCGGATTGGTGGACCGCGTTCGCAGCTTTTTCCACAGCCGCACAACCACCGGTTGAGCCCAACCTGGGCATGCCCTGCCGTCCATCACGTATCCCGAGGAACACATCGAATGCCGAACATCGAGAGAAGCATGCCGGTGACCGGCGCACCGTGCTGGGTGAACCTGATGGCACAGGACCTGCGCGCGGCACAGTCCTTCTACTCCAACGTCATGAACTGGACGTTCAGGGAAAGCGCACTCGGCAGCAACTTCTCGGTGGCTCTGGCGCAAGGCAAACCGGTCGCCGGGATCGGATGCTGTTCAGGCGGTGGCTATCCGGGCGTCTGGACCCCGTACTTCGCCGTCATGGACGCGGATGAGACTGCGGCAAGGATCAGTGAGCGCGGCGCCACGCTCGCCGTCGGCCCTCTTCCCCTGGGCGAGGGGCGTGCCGGGATCGCTGCCGACCGGGACGGTGCCGTCTTCGGGTTCTGGGAAGGCCCGACCGTGTCCTGGTCTGTGGGGTGGGGCAGCGCCCCGGCCCGGCTGGACCTGCAGACCCGCAACGCATTCGACGCCGCCATCTTCTACGCGGAGATTTTCGACTGGGCCCGGCCGCCGGGAGGCTGCACGGTGGACTACGCCCAGGACCACATCATCGTCCAGGCCGCGGGACATACCGTCGCCACCCTGTACGGCGGAGGCCTCGAAGCCGAACCGGACCCAGATGTCCGCCCCAGGTGGAACGTCGACTTCCACGTTGATGACAGCCGAAAAGCTGCAGCAGCCGCCGTCACAGCTGGGGGCAGATCCTCACCGACGCCCACAGCCGCCGACGCCCCGGACAATGCATTCATTGTCTGCGACCCCGCTGGCGCCTTTTTCACCCTGTCTGGCGCCTGACGGCCCGGCACGTTACGACGTCCGCCTTGTCCGGCGTGTTCCCGTCGCCCGCGCCGCGTGCGTCAAAGCCCTTCGGTGTGCGAGGCCTCAAAGGGCCTCATGCGAGGAATCGTGCAGCCGTTCGCAGATCCGACAGGAACTCTTTGCAGGCGTCAGCCCGGTTTGTCGCCCGCAGGACGGCCGAGGGGTACACGGTGGCGAAAAACCAGTGATTTCGCGCGCTGCCCTCCCGCTCGGTTCCCAACGTCGTGGGGATGTCCCAGTGCGACACTGGCAGCAGCACACCGCGGAACTCCATCACCCTGTAGGAGCTGCCGAACAACGCCTTGCCGACGGTGGCACCGAGGGCGACCCAATGCTGGATCGACACGGTGTAGTTCGGCTGCCAGCCATGGGCGGCAGCCGCTGCTCTCGCGAGGGTCTGGCGTCTTGTGTATACGCCGCTTTTGCGTACTGGTCGGTGCGAACTTGAAGTGTTTGACCGCGTTGGTGAAGTACACCTGATCCTCTTCGATTCCGGCTTCGGCAAGCGCCTTGCGCAGAAGCCGACCTGTCGGACCGACGAATGGCTGGCCTTGGCGGTCCTCTTGGTCGCCGGGCTGTTCTCCGACCGATTCGCGCACGGGCTGAATCGGCGCCGAAGACCGTCTGTGTGGCCTCTGCATACAGCGGGCACCCACGGTAGTCGGCCGCGGCCCGGGCGCAGCGCCGGCAGGCCTCCCCGAGCAGGCACGCAGGCGAGAGCGCTCTTGTGGGGGCGTTACGCAGTATTGGGCATGGCGCCTGCTTGTTCGTGGCCCCTCGTGAGACGGACGCCATCCCGTGGGCTGCTCCGCCTCACATCCCGCTGGTATCCATCGTTTCAGGACAGGGCTGGCCTGGCCTGGCCCGGTGAGGGTGTGCGGCGACCGATGAGGCGAATACCCCAGCCGTCGTCACCAGCGGGGCAGCTGTCATCGTGCCCTGGCCTTCGGTGTGTTCGCCGCCTCGTGGCGGCGGTCGGCTCGTCGATGGCAGCTGCAGGACAGCGAATCGTCCTGTCCCGGTGGGTATTCCCGTGTCCGATGCCCGAAACGAGCCGGGCTTCGTGATCGCCTCTCACAGGTGGCCGCCACCGTCCCATGGCATCCGGCCACGAGAGGCGAGATGGCTCGGTCACTGGTTCGCTGGATGAGTCGGCTCGTACCGGCGAAGCTGGTGGGTAGGGCCGGACGGTACTCGACCGCGTCGAAGTCAGCGATCGGCGGGGCCGCGTATGCGGGTTCGAACCACCGACGGGCTTGGGAGTAGCCCGTCCAGGAGCGCCTATGCCAGAGAGGCACTGCAGGGAGGAACGACCCGATGCGTGCACTCACCTGTCGGGGACGAGCGTGACACGCATAGAGACCCCGTGGTCAACTTCGGCACCCTCCGTCCCCCGCTGTCCGCAGTCGGGCGGCCCACGGCATGGCATGCGCACTGTTCCTGGGTAAGGAGGGCGAAATGATCAAGAAATGCTGTCGGCTGTTGCGTCCGCCGCGGCACTCACTGTGCGCAACGCCTCATCGCGCTCAGCGCCCGCGGTGTCGCTGAGCACTCTGGGCCCCTTCGAGAAGGGAAAGAAATGACGATGAGCACACATGAGAGCTTGCGGATTGTGGTGACAGGGGCCACAGGCAATGTGGGGACCAGTGTGGTCAAGGCCCTGTCGGAGGACCCGGACGTGGCGTCCGTTCTGGGCCTCGCCCGCCGGCTGCCGAAGCTGTCGATCCCGGGAGTGGCATGGGGCACGGTGGACCTCTCCCGGGAGGACAGCCCCGGCGCCCTGGACAAGCACCTGGCCGGCGCGGACGCCGTCATTCACCTGGCCTGGCGATTCCAGCCCACTCGTGACCCTGTAGTCACCTGGCAGAGCAATGTTCTGGGGTCGATTCGGGTCTTCGAGGCCACAGCGAGGGCAAGAGTGCCGGTGCTGGTACACGCCTCCTCGGTGGGTGCCTACTCTCCCGGCACGAAGGACGAACCGGGGGTGGACGAGGAGTGGCCCACGTACGGGTGGCCGGATGCCGCCTACTGCCGGGAGAAGTCCTATCTGGAGCGTGTGCTGGACACGTTCGAGTTGCGACACCCGGGGATCCGGGTGGTCAGGATGCGGCCCGGATTCCTGTTCAAGGAACAGGCCGCCAGCGAACAACGTCGAACCTTCGCGGGCCGCTATGTCCCCGGTGCCCTGCTGCGCCCCGACCTCCTCCCCTTCGTTCCTGATCTGGAAGGGCTGCGTTTCCAGATCCTCCACAGCGATGACGCGGCGCAGGCCTACCGGGCGGCCGTGGCCACTGACGTTCGAGGTGCGTTCAACCTGGCGGCGGAGCCGGTCATCGACGCGCAACAACTCGGCGACCTCCTGGACGCCAAGGTGGTGCGTGTTCCAGCGACACTGATGCGGAGCGCTCTGACTGCTGCGTGGCACGCCCGCGCGGTCCCCGCTTCGCCACATCTCTTCGACGCAGTGTTGCGACTGCCGGTCCTCAACTGCAGCCGGGCTCACGATGTGCTGGGGTGGCAGCCGACCAGAACAGCGCAGGAAGCACTGTCGTCGTTTCTGAGGGGGGTACGTCGCGGCACAAGTGACCGGGAGGGGAAGTGGGCTCCCGGCTGACCCCATGTAACCGCCGTCAGTTACCACCGGGATTCTCCTTCCAGGCGGCCGAGCGAACGGAACGCCTTCTGGTCAAGGCCAGGGTGGAACAGCCCGGCGGACCACGGCTCTTCTGAGTCGGTTCGTCGTGGCGGTCTGACTCTGCGGCAGCAGCCGAATACACCAAGCAGAGTGCGACGCATACCGTCGCCGCCGCGCCCGGTCTCGCAGCCAAGCGGCACCGCGCGACGGCACATGACAAGCGTCTGAGGGCGGCTGCTGGGAGGATTTGATGGTGCGGACCGTTGGTGTGGAGGAGGAACTGCTGCTCGTCGATGCACAGAGCGGCGAGCCACGGGCGCTTTCGACGGCCGTGCTGGCCGTCGCGGAACGCCGCTCGGAGGGAGATTCGGCCTTCGAGCTGGAGCTCCATCATCAGCAACTTGAATTCGCCACCGAACCGCGCAGTGACATGCGCGAGCTTGCGGACGAGGTTCGCCGTTGGCCCGGGCGGGGGCAGCTGTGGTGGCCCTTGCGACCGCTCCCCTGCCGGTCAGTCCTTCGGTTGGTGAGGGGGAGCGGTATAGATGGCTGGCTGACAGGTTCGGCCAGACCACGCAGGAACAGCTCACGTGCGGATGCCACGTGCACGTTTCGGTGGCATCGGACGAGGAGGGCGTCGGTGTGCTGGACCGCGTGCGCACCTGGTTGCCAGTTCTGCTGGCGCTGAGCTCCAACTCGCCGTTCTGGCAGGGCCGCGACACCACGTACAGCAGTTACCGGAGCAGGGTATGGGGGCGCTGGCCCTCCGCCGGACCTGTCGAGATCTTCGGCTCTGCGGAGCGTTACCACGAACAGGTCCAGGCACTCATCGACACGGGAGTCCTACGGGACGAAGGAATGATCTACTTCGACGCGCGGCTATCGCACCGGTACCCAACAGTCGAGATCCGAGTGGCGGACGTGTGCCTGGACCCGGCCGACACCGTCCTGCTTGCCACGCTCGTCCGTGGCCTCGTCGAGACCGCAGCACGCGAATGGCGCGCCGGCGATCCACCGGACCCGACGGGAGCGAGTGTCCTGCGTATGGCTGACTGGCAGGCCAGCAGGTCGGGACTGGAAGAGCAACTGCTCCACCCGCGCACCATGCGCCCCGAGCCCGCAGCTGATGTCATCGCAGCCCTGCTCACGCACGTTCGAGGTGCTCTGGAGGACAGCCACGACTTCGCTTCGGCTGAGCAAGCGCTCATGAACGTATTGGAACGGGGAACCGGTGCACAGACGCAGCGGGAACTACTCGCTCGCACCGGAAGTCTCCGTGACGCAGTGGCCGAGTGCGTGTCCAGGACACTTGGCTGACCTCGGTGCCGCCTTGCTCCCTCAGCAAGTAGCCTCCGCGTTTGCCGAGAATCAGCCTCGGTCTTGTCGGTGGTTCGAGCCTCGGGGTGGCAGCGTGTTCATGTGTTCTGCCTCGTGGCTGGCCGGCCGGGAGCAGGGGCGGCATCGGGCAACTCGCCAGCACGCCCCGCTAACGGTCAGGAGCCGGCCACGACACCGAGGACCTACTGCCCTACGCCGAACTGGCGGCAGCCGCCGCGAAGCTCGACCTGGACCGGATCATGGAACTCGACTACACCGAGGACCGCTTCAAGCTGGCCGAGCACGCCGCCGTCGTCGTGCTCCTTCTGGAGCCGGTGCTGGCCGTCCTGCGCCGCCTGGCCCAGGAGAACGAAGCACGACGCCGTGGTGTCTGGACCTGTACGGCCGAGGCGGCCGACACGCACCCAGGTCCGATCCCCACGCCGATCCCGAGGGCACTCTTCAGGGGTTGCTCGGCGAACTGTCGGCGTTGCACGAAGCCAGCGCGGTCCACGGGTATGTGCGGCCTGCCAACGTGAATGAGAAGGAGGCGTTCGACTGCCTTTGCCTGTTGACTTCCGCGACCGTGGACACGCCAGCCACCGCTGTCGGCGATGCGGCCGGCCTTGTTCACGTCGTCGTGCACCATGTGACCGGGCCTTCGAACAGTGATCGTCTGCGGCTCTGGGCTGGTCTTGCCGTTAGGGTCGATGAATTCCCGCCTTCGGCTCAGACCGAGGACGGCCAGGAGGCGCGGGTGACCGTGCGGCGTGAGATCACAGTCCCCCCGGTGGCCCGCACCCTGCTTCAGCGACCGGGCCCATGAGGGTCAGGCGTGATCGGCGTGATCCACAAGCTGGGACTGGGACAAGCCCTTCTCCCGCGCGCAGTGTGCGCAGCAGAAGAACTGTCCGTCGGCCTGCATACCGTGGCCGAGGATGCGGCACTGGCAGTTGACACAGGTCGGGGCGATCTTCTGGGCGGCGCACTCGATGCTGTCGAAGACGTGGACCACCCCTTCTGCGGTACGCACCTCGAACGCCAGCTCGTAGTCGTTGTGGCAGGCCTCGCACACGGCCATGGACGATCACCCCTTGCTGCCGGAATCAATGAGCGGCACCTGCAGGCCCGCCGGGGCGCGGCGCCCCCTGGACACTAGCGAACGGGCACACCGATCCTCCGGCAGCGCGTGCACTGTTACCCGACCTGCTGGCGGAATCACTCCCATGGCAACCGTTCGGTGCCTCACGCACGCAGGATATATCACTTTCTGTCACCATTAGTTACGTTTCGCGTCCTTGACATGCCCGCGACACACCCCGCCGACTACTTGCGTGCTCGCGTGGGAGCGGACATCACAGCGAAGGACTTCCGGACCTGGCACGCCACCGTCCTCGCGGCCGTCGCCCTCGCTGTCTCGGCACAGGTGGCGGACGAGTCGAAGACCGTACGTAAACGGGCCGTCGTCCGTGCCGTCCACGAGGTCAGCGAGTACCTCGGCAACACGCCCGCGGTATGCCGGGCCTCGTACATCAACCTACGGGTCAGCGAACTCTTCGAGGAAGGCCGCACGGTTGCCGGCGCGCCCAGTCGGCTTGGCGACGGCGCCGCCCTCGGCCAGCCGGCCACCCGTTGAGTGGGAAGTTCTGCGGCTGTTGACGTGCGATGGCAGCGCCGTATGGGCCCCTGCCGACGACTGAAGCGCCACGGCCAGTCAGTGGTGAGAACGGAAGTGTCATCACGCTGCTGCGTATCGGTGCGCGCCCCCTGCGCCATTCGATCCAGTGGGCGTCGTCGACAAGTTCCCACGCGTCGTCGAGCCCGGCGCGCCTCAGGAATTCGACGAGGTCGCTGTCGTTATGGACGAGCCCGACGACCTTCCCTTTGGTGGCGACCCTCCGTCCGCCAGAACGGGAGAGGCCGTGGACAACTATCGGGGCCGTCATCTCTCCAGGGTGCGACGGGCTGCTGCTCATAGCACCCCGAGTTCCGAGTCCGACGACGTTTCCCGACGGCCTATCCCTGGCCAGAGGTCGACCGAGGCGACGAATGATCGGTGGACGCTGACGCCAACCGTTCACATGTCGGGCCTGGGCACCCCTCGATGGCGCAGGGGGCGGGAACGCCGTCTCACTGGTTCGCTGAATGGTAGGTCCGTATTGCCACGAGGTGAGTCGGGCACAGAGGCCTGCGGCCGTTCGGGAACAGGCTGCCGATCCAGGTACCGAACGGCCCACCCGACGACAGGTACGTCTACCTGCCCGACGTGCTGCCCACTGCCTGGCAGGCAGTCGGACAGCGCGGACATGTGAAGCAGCGTCAGGGTTCCGAGTCTCGGATCCATCGGCGACATGGCAACCAAGGGCGCCCGGCACCATATGGCCAGCCTGTTCCTGCTGTCATGGCTGGCACATTCCATCGCGGGCGCCGCCGCCTACAACGAACAGCAGCTGCATTCGCTCCAGGCACCCATCAGCTGGGGAAGCTATCTCGCATCTGCCGGCTTCTGGAGCCGTAGCCTGCAGAACTGGCAGTCCGCGCTCTTGGCAGTGGCCTGCATGGCCACCTTCTCCGTAACCTGCGCCGACGCAGATCCCCGGAATCCAAACCCGTCGGGACACCCCACGGAACGAAGGGAGTTGACGGATGAAACGCCCTCCCTGCCGACATGTCGGACGCTACCGGCCCGGCCGTCGCCAGCGCTCGATTCGCCGGCCGCGGATCGATACCCGGATGTGCCAGCCACACGGTGCGGTTGACGCCGAAACCCCGAACGAGAGACAAGATACCGCCGAAGTGCACGGCACACTCGGTAATGTGGAGCCCCACACCACCGAGTGTCATCCCGACCCCATGGCGCGCCCGCCTGCGGGCAAATTAGGACGCCGCCTGTGCTGCGGACGCCCTTGCGTTGCAGAGAGCATGTACGAGGCCGACCCGCTGAGTGACACGCAGGTATCCCAGCCAGGTGAGTGACAGGGCGTTCTTGACCGCGTCTGGATGCGTGGTGGCCTGCGCCAGACACGGTCGAGCACGTCGCCCTGCTTCGGCAGCAGCATGCCGTCATTCCGATCCCGTGGGTTGGGAGTCCCGTGAACGGTCACGCCATGTTCGCTGTTGTCGCTGTCCGCTGCGAGAGCAAATCTTCGGCAGATCGCTCCTTGAATATTCCTTGGGTACAGCGTTCCGGCGGTCGTATCGTGCGCCGACGGGCACCCCGGAACCGGGAAGGGTCAGCGCATGCCGACTACCATGGAATGGCGTCATGTGAATATGGCGTGGGTCAGCATGTCGTCTCCGAAATCCCGGAGAGGGAACATGGCCGTAGGCGAAGAGGGCGAGACAGAGCGTGTCCGGCGCCCGTCCAGCAGGAAGACCGCCGGGAAAAGCAACACGGGTCGGGCCGAAAAGCGCACGAGCGGGACGAAGCGCGCGCCCCGTCGGGTTTCGGCACCGCGGGCCATGCAGTACGCGGCCGAGCAGCTCCAGGAGCTGCTCGGACGAGCTCCCGAATCCGTCTCGGCGCTGAAACCGACTGATGACGGCTGGCAGGCGGACGTAGAAGTCCTGGAGCTGGAACGTGTTCCCGCAACGACAAGCGTGATGGCCAGCTACCGGGTACTGCTGGACAAGGGTGGCGAACTGGTGTCGTACGAGCGCACACGACGCTACACCCGAGGGCAGATAGACCGGGGTTGAGGCTCCAAATGGCGCCGCCAAAGCGCCGTCGCCCGGACGAGAAGGCCGCGCCGGAATCGGACGCGAGCCGCTGAAAGGGGGCACCATGACTGTGGTGCCGCAAGCCGGAGGAACCATTGCCAGGGGCGGTGGAGGAGGGTCCGGCAATCTTTACGACATCCTCGATTTGATCCTGGACCGCGGTCTGGTCATCGATGTCTTTGTGCGTGTCTCGCTGGTGGGCATCGAGATCCTCAAGATCGATGCCCGCATAGTCGTGGCGAGCGTGGACACCTACCTCCGCTTTGCGGAGGCCTGTAACCGCCTCGACCTGGAGCAGGGCCGCAAGGCCCCCTCCCAGCTGACCGACCTTGTCGGCGAGGTCACCGAGGGCGGAGCACACGGGAAGACCAAGGGAGCCCTGAGCGGGGCCGCCGAAGTGCTGACCGATGCCCTCAAGGGAGGCAATGACGACGAGGAGACCGAGCATTCCGGAAAGAGCCGCAAGGAGCCGGAGGAGAGGCGGGAGCGGCCGCGACGTCGGCCCGCCGCCCGGCGCCGCGAGGAGTGAGCCATGGCCGTATACGTCTACTCCATCGTCCTGACCAGCCATCCGCAGCGCCTGGACGGCCTCGACGGGGTGGGGGAACCGCCGGCAGCACTGCGAACCGTGCACACCGGGAAACTGTCCGCTGTCATCAGCGACGCGCCCGAGGAGCTACGGCCCAAGCGCCGGGATCTCGGCGCGCACCAGGCTGTCCAGGAGAGGCTGATGGCCGACGGTACGGTTCTGCCGCTGCAGTTCGGTTTCACCGCCCCGGACGACGATGCGGTGCGAGCGGTTCTGAAGGACCGTGCGGATGAGTTCAGCGAACGTCTGCGAGCGTTGGACAACTGCGTCGAGTACCACCTGAAGGCCGCCCAGGACGAGAATGCCCTGCTGCGCCAGATACTTCAGGAGTCCGATGAAGCCCGCGAGCTCAACGAGGCGATCAGGAGTGGCAGCGCCAGCCCGGAACTTCCCCTCGCCCTCGGCGAATTGGTCTCACAGGAAGTGCAGGCGCGGCAGGATCAACTCGCGGCAGGCATTGTCGATGCGCTGCGCGGATTCGCGCGGGAGGAACACTCGTCGCAGGCGACCGGGAACGACTTCCTGAATGTGTCCTTCCTCGTGGCGCGGGACAACGAGCAGAGCTTCCTCAGCGAAGAGCAGGGTCTGGCCAAGGAACTGGGCGAAGACTTCGACCTTCGGCTCCTCGGCCCGCTACCCACCTACAGCTTCGTCTAAGGAGCCTTCATGGGACTGCTGACGCAACTCGCGACCCTTCCACTGGCTCCGGTGCGCGGCGTGGCCTGGGTGATGGAGCGCGTGGTCGAGGCCGCGGAGAACGAGTACTACGATCCAGCGCCCGTCGAACGGGAACTCGCCCAACTGGAGCGACAGCTCGTGGCCGGGGAGATCGACGAGGAGACATTCGACCGACGTGAGGACGCGCTGCTGGACCGGCTGGACGAGATCAGGAGGCATTTCCGGGGCACCTCTACCTGATCCCCGCAATCCACGGAACGAAAGAGCACGGCATGCGGCGCCGTTGATGTGTCGTGATACCAGGGAATCGAGGTGCAGGGTCCGTGTCCGACTCCGTCGCCAGGAGACTGGGCGATCTTCCGTCCAGGTCCGCTCCGTACGGCCAAGGCTCCTCAGCCAATCTCGCCGACATCTTGGAACGGGTCCTGGACAAAGGCATCGTCATCGCCGGCGACATCCAGATCAACCTCCTGGACATCGAACTGCTCACCATCAAGCTGCGCCTTCTCGTCGCTTCGGTGGACAAGGCGAAGGAAATGGGCATCGACTGGTGGGAGCACGACCCAGCACTGTCCTCCCGCGCCAACGACGGCTACCGGTCACTCGCCGAGGAGAACAAACGGCTGCATGCTGAGATCGCCGCCCTGCACGAGGACCGTGAGCTGCCACCGTCCGAGGAGAAAAGTCGTTCCTCGACTCCCCGCCGCACCAAGCGGGCGGATTCCAGAGTCCGCGGCGAAGGGCGGGACGAGCCATGACCGGGACCCTCACCTACACGTACGCCGTCGCACGGGACGCCGACGGAACACTGACGGAAGCGCTCTCCGAGCTCTCTGGGGTGTCGGATGCACCAGTGCATCTGGTGCGTGCACGGGAAGGCCGCGACGTGGTGGTCGTCGTGAGCCCGGTACCCGAGCGGGACTTCCAGGAAGCTGCGCTGCAAGTCCATCTCGAGGACTTGGATTGGCTGGAGTCCGTCGCTCGCTCCCACCACCGCGTGATTGAGGCACTGGCCGCCCGCACCACCGTCCTGCCGCTCCGTCTGGCGACGGTGTACCTGGACGACGAACGCGTACGAGTCATGCTCCGTTCCCGCCACGAGGCGTTTGACCGTCGGCTGACCGACCTGGCGGCGCAGGTGGAGTGGGGTGTCAAGCTCTACGTCGAAACGGCCGCGTCGACCGAGAGCCCTGAGGACGGGCCCTCGCAGCCGGGCTTTGGCCCCGGGCGGGCGTACCTCAGCCACCGCAGGGCACAGAGACACGCTCGCGAAGACACCTACCGGGACGCCGAACGGGCAGCCGCGCGGGTCGAGGACGCCGCCCGCACCCGTGCGGTTGATCGCGTGCAGCACCGGCCGCAGCAAGGCGAACTCGCCCGCGGGCCGGGAGTGAACGTCGTCAACGATGCCTACCTTGTGCCGGTGCATCGGGCCGAAGAATTCCGCGCCGACGTAGTGAGGGCGGCAGATGGAATTCCCGGAGTACGTATCGAAGTCACCGGGCCATGGCCTCCGTACTCCTTCGCCGCCGAGGTCGGACCATTGAAGGGGGCTGCCCCATGAGGGCGGTGGGCAGCCTTCCGGCCACGTCTCGGGAGCCGCTGCCGGAACGACAGATCGCACTGATCGATCTGCTGGACCGGTTGCTCAGCGGAGGCGTGGTCCTCACCGGCGACGTCGTACTTTCCATCGCGGATATCGACCTCGTGCGGATATCGCTCCGTGCCCTGATCGTCTCCATCAGTGAACAGAATCCCTCCCCGTGGAATGCAGTCTCAGCACACGTAGGAGAGGACCATGACGGCTGAGGAACGTACACCTGGTAATCGCCTCGAGGAGGTTGCCGACGCCGCCGTCCGCGCCTTTCGCATGCTGCCCGCGATGCCACAGGACGCCCCACCCCGGGACAGGGCGAAAGCGCGAAGGCCGGCCCGCCGGGTCACCACGGACCCGGACACAGTGGAACGGGACTTGATGAAGCTCGTCCTCACCCTCGTCGAGCTGCTGCGACAACTAATGGAACGCCAAGCCCTTCACCGGGTCGACGCAGGAGATCTCACCGAGGAACAGGAGGAGCGTCTGGGAACAACTCTGATGATTCTGCACAGTCGTATGATTGAACTCTGCGCCCGATACGGTCTCTCCATGGAAGATCTCAATCTGGATCTCGGACCCCTCGGGCCTCTTCTGCCACCAGCCGAATGACTCCCATGGAGCAAAAAAATGGGCCTCGGAAAGAAGATCAAGAACGTCGAAAATATAGCAGAGGGGAAGACTAAGGAAGCGGCCGGGAAGGCCGTAGGAAATGAAAGCCTGGAAGCAAAGGGAAGGGCACAGAAGACGAAGGGGAAGGTGAAGCAGGTGATCGAGAAGGGCAAGGACACCTTCAAGCACTGATGGAGGGACGTCAAGCACATCAAGAGCCAGGCGAGGCCCGCCGCACTCGAAACTGCGGCGGGCCTCGCCTGATACGGTCAGTGAGCTGGTAGAGAGCTGGCCGCAGCGCCCGAGGCGGCTGCCGATACAGGCGGCCCGTGCCGGCGTTCTCTGTAGAGGCTGCGTTTCCCGGCGGTGGTGAGTCGATTGGCCGACGAGCGCTCCCTTCGACCCGCCGGGGTGGTTACACCACCCGCAACCAGCGGCTGGATCGCTCCACGCCTGTGAACGTCCGGAGCGGCCCCGTCCGGGACCTCCGCTTCTTCATCTTCGCCTTACCCTCTGCCGTCCTCTCTCAAGATCCCCATCCTCGTCCTCCTCGTCTTCGCGGTCGTCGTACTCCTCGTCTTCGCGGTCTTCGTACTCGCCGTCTTCGCGGTCTTCGTACTCGCCGTCTTCGCGGTCTTCGTACTCGCCGTCTTCGCGGTCTTCGTACTCGCCGTCGTACTCGTCGTCCGCGCCGTCATGTTCGTCGAGATCCCCTTCTTCCTCAAGAGCCTCTTCGTGGGTCTGCACGACCTCGCCGTCGCGGATTTCTCCTCGCCAGCCCTCGGGCTCTTCGTCGGTGAACGTGACGTGGCGCTGGAAGTGTTTGAGGTCCAGCCGAAGTCGCCGCCCCTGAGCACGCCACAGATTTCCAGTCTTCTCGAAAAGCCCCGATGCGTAGTATTCAACGACCAGAACAATTCTGGTCAATCCGGGTGCCAGTTCATGGAAACTTACCGCACCGCGAGTCGACCCCTTGGCTCCCTCGGATGTCCAGACGATGCGTTCGTCCGGCACCTGCTCCTGCACAGTCGCTTTCCAGCCGCGAGTCGACGGGCCGACCTTGGCTTTCCAGTTGCTGGACGTCTCACCGGTCCGGGAAACATCCCGTACGCCTTTGGTGAAGCTGCTGAACTTCTCGTACTGAGTCCAGTGGTCGTAGGCGGTACGCAACGGCACACCGACATCGATGACCTCGATGATATTGGTGACCTTCTTATCTCCTGACTTGCGCCCCTTACCGCCGCCGAGGGCCTCCTTCGCCTTCCCTATGACGTTGTCCTTGACGTTCTGCGCCGCCCCGGAGAGCACGGCTTTGAGCGGGGAGTCGCCCCCCAGGAGGTTGGCTCCGACCTTGGAGAGCGATCCGCCGTTCTCGGCGACGTCGGTGAGCTGGTCCGTCGCGTCGATCAGTTTTTCGCCGGCTCTTTCTGCCAGGTCTCCCATCCGGGCCGTCAGGTAGTCCCCGAGTTCTTCACGCAGTCGATCGAGTCCCGAGTACGCATTGCCTTGTTCCGTCTTTGACATGATCCGCTACCTCCGACGCTCGACGCGCGATGACGCCTTCTTGGCTCTTTTCCTGGCGGTCTTCTTCGCAGCGGGTGCAGTCTTCTTCCCCGCAGTCTTCTTCGCAGCTTTCTTCGCAGGAGCCTTCTTCGCCGTGGCTTTAGGCGTTCCGGTCTTCTTTGCCGCCGTCTTCTCCGCGGTAGTTTTTTTTGCAGGCGCTTTTTTCTTGGCTGCAGTGTCCTTTTGGGATGCAGTTTTCTTTGCAGCAGCCCTGCCGGAGGTCGCTTTTTTCTTAGTGGTCTTCTTGGCAGCTGACTTTCGTCCATCCTTCTTAGCAGGGACCTTTGCCGCTTCACGTTGGGCAGTGGCCGACTTGCGCCTCCGGGGCGCAGGCTCTTCAGCAACGCGGGGAGCACGACGTCGGGGCCGCTCTTCACGCTCTTCCTCCGGCTCCGCTTCCTCGGGTTCTTCCTCTTCCTCCTCGTATTCCTCTTCAGGCTCGGACTCGTCTTCCTCCTCGTAATCCTCTTCGGGCCCCTCCTCCTCGTATTGGGTCCCTTCTTCCTCGCCCTCCTCCTCATCCGGTTCTCCACCACCGCTCTCAAGCTGGAGAGTGCGTTCATGGAGTGAATCAGCAAGCGTCGTCATCCGACGGTTGAAAGCAGCCGCGATGGCCTCCCGCCCGGCGTCCTTGACCTCCCCCCGCAGCTGCTCACTCAGTTCCGCGACTTGAGGAATCTCCCCGAGCTTGCGCATACCTTGCGTCACGAGCTGTCGCGGTTCGAGTCCGAATTGACGTCCAGCAATATAGGACGCGGCAGTGAGAGCGAGTCGGCCTTTTTTCGTGCGGCCCAGCACATAGCCGCCGGCCAAGGCAGCGGCAAGCAGAATCCTGTTTCCATCTTTCACGATTACGTCACCTTTTCGTGGGTCTACGGCCGTCGGCGTCTGCGCAGCAGGACGCCACTCACCGGCACAGCCCTGCCATACCTCCAGAGTGATCGGTGTCCTCGTCTACGCATCCCGAGCAGGCCAACAATGCTCCGTTGGGTGAGCCGCGGCAGACCCGGCTGTGCGACTTCTTGGAGGACGGGGAGGTGGTTTATGCACAGCCCGCCATACGGGTCACGCTCGTCGGCGGCCGGGGTGAGACGCGACGGACCGGCTGCCTCGCACCTGCATCGGAACTGTCAGACCAGCCAAGCGCGGTCACCGACGACCGACAGGCCAGGTACATGGAGATCCGGCGCTGTCTTCGGCTGCGCGAGTTCCTCGTCCGACAAGGGCCGCCTGGCGTGTCAGGTCTCGTCGGCCTGCCGGTGCAAGCGAGTCATAGCCGCACGTGCCTCCATACCTGCCAGGGGACGAGCCGGACGTGTCGCACGCGGCGCAAGGAGTCAGGCTCCAAGCGGAGCCCGCACATCGCACCCAGGCATGCGGCCTTCAACTCGCCCCCCAGGCTCGGACCGCACTCCGCGAGCGCAGAACCGCTCACGGGTGACTCCACACGGATTCGCGCGTTAGAACTGCCGTGACCACGACGACTACGGGTTCCGCACCAGTCACTGGCCGCGCCGGAATGATGCTGCGAGCCCCTGGTGAGCCGATCTTCGCGGCGCTGGCCGCTCACTGGGCAGCGAAGGGGCGTGTTGTACCCGGTCAGGCGGACCGGGAGTGGGTCACGCTGGCGGGCAGTTGCCCGTGGCCCGACCGATAGGGACCAGCGTGCTGCGAGGGTCTTCGCCCCCGGCTTCCGCAGCACGCTGCACCGCCCGGCAGCCTCGACGGCCTGCCGAGCCAACGAGGCTGCCGGACCGGCCGGGGGCTCGGGGCTCCTTCCGGTCCGGCACCTCCAACGCCGTCAGCGCTCTCCACGGCGACCAGCTCGGTGATCAGATTGTCAGGTTTCGCCAGCAGCATCGACTACGCTCCAGCTTCGTGAAGTAGGAGACCCCCTCGCCGAACAGCACCGGCACGAGGCTGGGAAGCGCCGCCCGGCTCGCGAAGCCTCCGACCTGAACGGCTCGCTCCTTCTCGGAAGCTCATCTGACAGGCCGAGGCGCCTCTGCGGCAAAGGTTCTCTCACCCGTTCGGCAGCGAACCCCAAATAGTCCGGCTTCGTTCATATCGGTGGAGAGCCAGTGCACCCGGTCTGTCGTCGGCCGCTGTCGGCAAGCCCGGCCAGGCTTTTTGCGCGCCAGGTCACAGGGCAACTCCGTGCCACCAGACGTCCTCGGTTCGTCGTGGCGACCGATCAGCTCACAGGCGGCTTCTGGACGATCGGATGAGGCTACCCAGCAGGTGCAGAAGTGGGCCGGCCACTGCCGCCACCCGGAACGGCGGAGGCACAATGTCACGGCTGGAAAACCCGCGGTCAACACTCCCGGAGGAGGAGGCTGTGCCCGACAACCCCCGAGTCCTCGTGGGCAGTCGGATCCGGGAGATCGTGACGACGACCGATCACAAGACGATCGGCAACATGTACCTCGTCACGTCGTTCGCCTTCTTCCTGTTCGCCGGGATCCTGGCGTTGATCATGCGCGCGGAGTTGGCGCGGCCTGGTCTGCAGATGCTGAGCCCGACTCAGTACAACCAACTGTTCACCGTGCACGGCACGGTCATGATGCTGCTGTTCGCGACTCCCACCTTCGCCGGTTTCGCCAATGCCATCATGCCGCTGCAGATCGGTTCGCCCGACGTGGCGTTCCCCCGGCTCAACGCGCTGACCTACTGGCTGTTCCTCTTCGGGGGGCTGATCGTCGTCAGCGGACTCCTCGTTCCCGGCGGTGCCGCCTCGAAGGCGCCACCGAGAAGACGGCGACGTCTGACGTCAGTGCAGTGCTCAGCGTTGTGCCCGATGTCGCGGGCGAGGACCTGGTAGACCGCATCTTGCTCCAGCTCCCGCCGGCGTAGGACCTGCTCTTCAGCCGTCCCCGGCCGAACTTGCCGTGAGCGGCGTGGGACGAGTGGTGGTTTCGGCGACTGGTACCCCAGGCCGCGTCGGAGAGCTCCGCCAGGCGCTCCAGCCGCTCAGGCGAGATGAACATGCGGAGCTACCAGTCCCGATCCGGGGAGGCATGGTCGGGGTGGGCCCGGTCTCCTATCCGCCCGGCGGTCGGGCGGCGCTGGTGGCCGACCGTGAGGGTGCCACCTTTGGTATCTGGAAGGGGGGTGTTCTCGTCGAGTGGAGTTTCGGGGTGGAGCGGTCGCTGGCCTGGCTGGAGTTTCATACCGGCGATGGGTTCGCGGCGACGGTGTTCTACGGCGAGGTACTGGGATGGGGCGAGGGGGACGCCTGCTGCCTGCTATGACGCCTCTTGCGAGGAGGATCACGTCGGCCTCCGGCGGACCGGGCAACCCGTCGCCAGACTGAACAGCGGTACCGTCGAGGAGGCCGCGCCGCAGCCGCGGCTGCGGCCCGTTGGCTGGTCCACTTCAAGGTCCCTGACGTGGACAGGGCTGTTGCGATCGCCCTGGAGAGCGGGGGCAGCACCGTCACGGGCGCGGAGTGGGGTGGTGGCAACCAGGTGACGATCCGGGATCTCTTCGCCCTTGACCGATCGGAGCGCCCAGGGGCGGACAATGGCCAAACACTGGTGTGGATCAGTCGGCGTCGCGTGCGATATTCAGGGCGAGCGCCTGCAGGATCGCGTCGGTGGGCGGCTCCGGGTCTGTGCGGTCGTACGCGTCCGCGACCGTTTCGAAGGCCAGCACGAAGCCGTTGATGAGGGCGCTCAGCGGTTCGGAGAGCTGGTTCAGCACGGCCAGACCGACCTCCGTCGGATCTGCGGTGTCGGGGACGAGGAAGTGTGTCGGGATGACCTCGCCGAGCAAGTCGGAGACGTAGCCCGCGCCGACTCCACCGCGCAGGGCCGTGAGTGCGGCGATGGCCTTGAGCTGGATCTCGTTCTCGGTCATGTGCCGAGCCTAAGAGGAACACGCGTAGCCGACGCGAAGGCTTCCTGAGGAAGGCGGCGATCACTCTGGCTCGGCGTCCTTCGCCTGATACGTCTTGGTCCACGTGGCTCCGCACCGGCAGCCGAACCGACTCCATCGACTTGCATGTCGAACAGAACGTGCTCACCGTGAAGGCGGAGCGCCGGACCGGCGCGTCCAGCGACGTGCTGATCGCGGAGGGCCCGACCGGATCCTTCAGCCAGCGGCTTTTCCTGGGCGAGACGCTGGACACCGACCGCATCGCCGCCTGCTACGACGAAGGCGTGCTGCGGCTGACCATGGTCGCCGAGCGGGCCAAGCCGCGGAAGATCGAGATCAGGGCCGGAAACGGCTCACCCGAGGAGATCAACGTCTGAGCGGCAGCGAAGTTGAGAGGGGCCCGCTCTTCGGTCACGTATCTGGAACACACGTTTGAAGGGAGCGAGTGATGACACGGGCGGTAGGCATTGACCTGGGTACGACCAACTCCGTGGTCGCTGTTCTCGAAGGCGGCGAACCCACCGTCATCACCAACGCAGAGGGCGCGAGGACCACACCGTCGGTGGTCGGCTTCTCGAAGCAGAAGGGTGAGGTGCTGGTCGGTGAAGTCGCCAAGCGCCAGGCCGTTACCAACATCGAGCGCACCGCACGGTCGGTGAAGCGGCACATGGGCGAGACCAAGTGGTGTTTCCCGGAGTCCGGAGACATCGACGGCAAACGATACGCGGCGCAGGAGATCTCGGCACGGGTCCTGCAGAAGCTGAAGCGGGACGCCGAGGCGTACCTGGGTGAGGACGTGACCGATGCGGTCGTCACCGTCCCGGCGTACTTCAACGACTCTCAGCGCACCGCCACCAAGGAGGCTGGTGAGATCGCAGGCCTGAAGGTGCTGCGGATCATCAACGAGCCGACATCCGCGGCGCTCGCGTACGGTCTGGACAAGGAGAGCGATCAGACGATCCTGGTGTTCGACCTGGGTGGTGGCACCTTCGACGTCTCGCTGTTGGAGATCGGCGAGGGCGTGGTGGAGGTGAAGTCCACCAACGGTGACACTCACCTGGGTGGTGACGACTGGGACCAGCGGATCGTCGACTATCTGACCAAGCAGTTCAAGAACGCGTACGGTATCGACTTGTCCAAGGACAAGATGGCCACGCAGCGGCTGCGCGAGGCGGCGGAGAAAGCGAAGATCGAGCTGTCCGCAGCGACGGAGACGGCGATCAGCCTGCCGTATGTCACCGCGTCGTCCGAGGGCGCGCTGCATTTGGACGAGAAGCTGACGCGCGCCCACTTCAAGCAGCTCACTCAGGACCTGCTGGACCGCTGCAAGGGCCCGTTCCACAGCGCGATCAAGGACGCGGGGATCTCTGTCTCGGAGATCAATCACGTGATTATGGTGGGCGGTTCCACGCGCATGCCCGCAGTGACCAATCTGGTCAGGGAGCTGACGGGGAAGGATCCGCACAAGGGTGTGAACCCGGACGAGGTCGTGGCCATCGGCGCGGCCCTGCAGGCCGGTGTGCTGAAGGGTGAGGTCAAGGACGTCCTGCTCCTCGACGTGACCCCGCTGTCCCTCGGTATCGAGACCAAGGGCGGCATCATGACCAAGCTCATCGAGCGCAACACCACGATCCCGACCAAGCGGTCCGAGATCTTCACGACGGCCGAGGACAACCAGCCGTCCGTGCAGATCCAGGTCTACCAGGGCGAACGCGAGATCGCGGCGTACAACAAGAAGCTCGGGATGTTCGAGCTGACCGGCCTGCCGCCGGCCCCGCGTGGTGTCCCGCAGATCGAGGTCGGATTCGACATCGACGCCAGCGGCATCATGCACGTGACCGCGAAGGATCTGGGCACGGGCAAGGAGCAGAAGATGACCGTCACCGGCGGCTCCGCCCTGCCGAAGGACGACATCGACCGCATGATGCGCGATGCCGAGGTACACGCCGAGGAGGACCGGCGCCGCCGGGAGGCCGCCGAGACCCGCAACCAGGCCGAGCAACTCGTCTACCAGACCGAGAACCTCCTGTCCGACAATGCGGACAAGATCCCCGGTGGCGTGAAGACCGAGACGGAGGCCGCCCTCGCTGACGTCAAGGAGAAGCTGAAGGGCGAGGACACCGCCGCGATCCGTAGCGCCATGGAGAAGGCGGTCGCAGTCTCGCAGAAGATCGGCAGCGCCCTCTACGCCCAGGCACCGGGTGCCGGAAGCGACACCGACTCCGCGCCCCAGGCCGGGCAAGGGGGCGACGAGGAGGAGGTCGTCGACGCGGAGATCGTCGACGACGAGAGGACGGAGGGAGGCGAGCGATGAACCGGCCGAACGAGTCTCGATCGCCACAGCAGCGCCACCAGCAGCCGGCGGGCCACCGGCAGCAGCAATGGGCCACCGCCGAACCGTCCCTGTCGGCCGTGCCGGAAGGCAGGTCGGCGCGGCCGAGACCGAAGGCATCCGGGCCGTCACCGCGATGTACCGCAACGTGGACAACCGCCACTGGCCTCGTCGATATCCGGCCAGTCTCGCCGCAAGGCTGCTCTCGAACTGATGTCGCGAGCAAGTGCGGGAAAGTTGGGGGGACTCGGTGCCGGAGCCTGAACCGCATAGCGTCGGAGCCTGCCAGGCGCTGAGCCTTGCGGAGATGTGAGCTTGAGTGGTCGCCATACAGGTAGATACCTGCGGATGAGACGCCGTCAACCCGAGAACATGTGGGAGTACCAGTGACCCGGCCATGGTGGTACCGGATACCGTCCGACCGCAGGTCTGCTGATCCCGTACACGGCGACGTGCCTGCTCGTCCTCACCGTTTCGAAATCAGAGGTCGTGTGGGCCAGAGGCGGACTGCTGCTCGGATGGCAAGGTTCGTGCAGGGCGCTGCCGGGGTCAGGCACGACAGGCTCCACGGGGCGTAGCGGAGTAATTTCCGGCCCGGCGCCAGAGAGTGTCGCTCGACCGGGGCGCGCCGACTCGTGGCGGTGTGGAACGGGCTCAGGTTCGAATGGGTGGACCGGTCCGTCTCCGCTGCTCCCGCCCAGCTGATGGCACGCGGGGCAAGGCTGCTGGCTGAACTTCGACGTGCCACTCTCGACAGGGAACCATCGCATCTTTAAAGTCACGAATTGTCACACAGGGTGATCATTTGAGTGGGGGAAGGTGACATGAAACACCGGATCATGTCCGTCCTGGGTGCCGTTGTACTCGCTGCCGGAGTCCTGAGCGTCAGTGCGCCATCAGCCAGCGCCGTGCCCGGGGGTTGCGCCTACGCTTCGTCGACATACCGCCCGACCATTCAGTACGGCAACACGGGAGTGGCGGTGAAGCAGGCCCAGTGCCTGTCGAACGTCTGGGGCGGCGTGCCCAAACTGAACGTCGACGGCATCTTCGGCAGTGGTACGCGCACCAAGATCAAGTGGATCCAGGGGTGTCACGGCCTGGCCAAGGACGGAATCATCGGGGCCAAGACCTGGAACGCCCTCTACAACCCCGCCCCCGACTGCTACGACCCTTACCCCGGATAGAGCTGCGCCGGATGACCAGGGTCTTGTCCGACAGCGGCACGGGGCATGGCCCTGGGGCGTACTGGCAGCAGTCCTTCAGGCCGTCGGCGTGCTCCCATGGACAACCGGTCGGGTGGCCGCCCGAGGACGTCGGACAGTAGGGCGGTCTCGGGCTGAGGGCTGCCAGACCGGAAGGGGCCAATATGACCGGCCGGTACAGCAGCCTTGTTGGCCGGGCAGGTCGGCGAGGACGCTGGCCTCTATCGGATAGGCCGCTGACAGTTGACTGCCAGCATGGCCCACTCACGGTCAACCTGACCGAGTACGACACGCCCCGGCCGCTGCTCAGTGGACTGCTAGGCACTGCCCGGCGGATCATGCGACTTTCCGATCGGTCGCTCGTTGGTTCGGTCATGGGGCGGGGAGATCTAACGAATCACACCGAGCACGGCTCCGGCCTCGGAACCCAACGCTGGTTCGTAGAACGCGCGTTCACTCACCTGCACTGGTTCTGTCGCCTGCGGATTCGCTGGGAGATACGGGACGACATCCACGAGGCCCTCCTCACCCTTGGATGCGCGCTCATCTGTTGGCGGAGGCTTGCCCCCCTACGCTGACAGCAGCGGAACCCAGTGCTTCATCACCTGCTGCAGACGCTGTTGGTGGTCAGCAATCCAGTCGTCCGGCGGCACGAGCGGTTCCGTTCCACCAGCGGCGGATCGACTCGACAGCGAACGCGGCAGTGTCGTGGTCGGTGCCCACGTTGACCCAGCCCGTGTTCGCGGCGACGTCGTAGATGCCGTAGGGCACCGCCTTGCCCAGCTCGCGATCGGGGTAGTCATGGGTGTCGACCCGCACCGGCTCGCCCTTCGGCTCCCACTCACGGCCGCTGTTCTTGAAACGGCCGACCAGTTCCTTCTTCTTCGTGTCCACACTGATCACCGGAGCCCCGCCGTCCTGGTGATTGCGGGCCTGCTCGTTGAGGTATTGGAACTGCGCGTCCCGGTCGGGGTGCTGCTTGCCCTCCAGGGTCTTGGCGTTGCTCTGCAGACTGAAGCCCTCCTCGCGCAGGAGGTCGCCCACCGTATCCGCGCAGATCCGGTGGCCCTGGCGGGTCAATTCCTCGGCGAGCTTGCGGGTGGATTTGGTGGTCCAGCGCAACGGCGACATCGGGTCCCCGCGGACATCGGGCTCGACCAGGGCGAGGAGCGCTGCCCGAAGGGCCGGGTTCAGGTCGACGACGCGTTTGCGGCCGCCGCCGGGCCTGCGGACCCGTCCCAACGGAGCCTCTCCGGAGTCGAGTTCCCGCACCCCGAGCGACACAGTGGCCTCACGGACACCGGCGGCACGGGCAACCGCCCTGATCCCACCGTGGCCGAGCGACCGAGCCTCCGCACCTATCAGCAGACGACGCTGCCGCTCGTCCAAATGCGGCAGGATCGCCTCGAACTTGGCTGCCAGCACAGGCCGTTGCCCTTCCAGTCCGCTCATACCAGAGCAACGACCCACCGAACGGAAAGCCACGGGTTAAAGATCTGCACGCCCCAAAGGCGTGGTCAGGGTGCTGACATCCCCTCTGTGCACCCCCATGCCGCCCGAACTGCCGAAATGGAGAGGGCGGGGGCGGGGCGGGCGGAGCGCCTCGGGGATCGGCGGCCGGGAATCCCACAATCATTCCCGGGCAGGTCGTAGCAGACCGCCAAGCTGCCGGACCGGTGTGTCCGACGGGGCCGTGGTCCTCATGGTCGTCCTCGTAACCGTGCCCCCGAGCATCAGTAGATTTCGGCGAGCCTCTCCAGTGCGGTCGCCGTGGCGTGGACTGATTGGGTGATGGGCGTCATTTTCTGGGCGCGACCGACCTGGAGTCATTCGGGGCGATCTGCGGGTCGGACGATCAACGGGGTCCTGCCCAAGGCAGAGTGCGCTCCTCCTGATGGGGCTCGGAGAGCCACCAGTCACTGGGCGCCTTTCAGGTGCCGCTTGAGCATGAGGGGCAGGGCCAGCCAACAGCACGCGAACCAAATCAGCACAAACCCTGTGATAGCCCAGGCGAAGCTGGATTCCAACGCGACCCGCAGCAGGAGAAGCACAGCGCAGACGATGGCAGCTGCAAGAAGGGCAAGTCCAGTGGCGATCAAACGCCCCGTAACTTGGATCAGCTGCGGCTTGCGCCGGTGGCCGGCAAGTGTGCGGTGGAAAGAGACCGGCGCTACCAGCGCACCGGTCGCCAGTGCGCCGAGTACGACCGTGACCACATATACGACCGTGACCACATAGAGGTTCCTGTCGAACAGGCCCAACTGCTCGAAACGGGGCGTGAAGACGACGCTGAGCAGGAAACCGAACAAGATCTGCGCCCCAGTCTGCGCTACCCGTACCTCTTGTAGCATCTCCGTCCACTGACGGTCAGCCCGCTCCTCGGTCGTCTCGTGCCGCCCGAAGCCGTGTTCCTTGTCCTCTCCGGGAAGAGCGCTGTCACGCGAGCGTTCGGCGTCCGTCATGTTCCCACCTCCGGAATTGCCCCTCGGCAAGTCAAAACAGGAGCCAAGGGCCCGGTGCCTCGCTCCGCATGACTACCACGATGCACGGATACCCCCAGCGTTCCCGGAGCCACGCCACCTCACCGCTTCTTGACGACTGCCCTGCGTGGCCGCGTGCTGCTCCGAGTGACGGGCGGGGTGGACCGCCTGGGGGAGGTGCCCCCCAGGTCGGGACCGGGGCAGGACACGGCCGGGCCACCGCTCGTAGTCCGATCCTTCCTTGTGTGGGACGGTGGTGATCGCAGGGCCGGGGAGGTGAGTGCGTGCGGTTCCTGCGTGCGTGCCGCCGGGTCTGCGCCCCAGGACGGAACTGCACCTCTACCCCGCCGTGCGCAAGCACGTACCGCACGGTGCGGCCATGGCGGACAAGGAACTCGCCGATTACACCAGAGCCGAGGCCATACTCAAGGACCTCGAAGACTTGAGCGTCGACGACCCGCGGTTCAACGACACGATTGCGAAGCTGAAGCTCGATGTCGCCTCCCACGTGCGCGAGGAAGAACACGAACTGTTCCCGAAACTCGCAGCCACCCTCCCGCCCGAGACGCTCGACGAACTAGGCCGACAGGTGCGCCGGACCAGGCAAACCGCCCCCATGGCCATCCGGCTGTCTGGACGCCGCACTTCGCCGTCAGGAACGCGGACGAGACGGCGGCCCGGATCAGTGAGCGCGGTGCCACCCTCGCCGTCGGTCCTCTGGTCCTGCGGGAGGGCCGGGCCGGGATCGCCGCGGACCGGGACGGCGCCGTGTTCGGGTTCTGGGAAGGCCCTGCCCTGACCTGGTCAGTGGGGTGGGGGAGAGCCTCGGTGCGACTGGACCTTCAGACCCGTGACGCGTTCGACGCCTCGATCTTCTACGCGGAGGTCTTCGACCGGGCCCGGCCGCCCGGCGGCTGCACGGTCGACTACGCCCAGGATCACATCATCGTCCAGGCCGCCGGACGCACCGTCGCCACCCTGCGCGGCGGGGGTGACGAGGCCGGCCCGGACCCACGGGTCCGGCCCCGGTGGAATGTCCACTTCCGGGTGAGGGACGGCGAGTAGGCCGCGGCGGCCGCCGCAGCGGCCGGAGGTGAATCCTCAACGGTTCCCTCACCCGCCGGCGCCCCGGACGGCGCTTCCTCATCCGCGACCCCGATGGCGCCCTCTTCACCCTGGCCGGCGCCTGACGACGGCCACCCCCAGCCAGGAACTCACGTCCACCGAGTCGGCTCCCAACGCGCCCGCAGCCAGTTCGTCGCGCAGCCCCCCGACATGGCTCGCCGCCGCTGCCATCGCCCGCCCGGCCCACCCGCGTCCATCGGCCTGCGTTCAGTCGGGCGGCTCCGACGGGCGCGGCCGCCCTGGCTCCGGTTCGGGACCGGGAACACCCGGGCCATCCGGGCGGGGTGGCTCAGGCGGTGATGTGGGCGACCCGGGGGGCGCCGGAGGATCCGGCGGGACAGGCGGCTCCACCGGCTCCACCCGCTCCGACGGCCCCGGAGGCGAAGGGGGTTCAGACAGCGGGACCGATGTGATGTCGGGATCGGGCGGCACGGGAACGGTGCCCATGATCACTGCCTCCTACTGGCCAAGGGCGTGTTCGAGTTCCTTGCTTATTCATCTTCGAACAACCATGGATGGTGCGCATGTGGTCGAAGTGGGTGATCCTGCGCGCAACTGACAGTCCTCCAGCAGGGTGGGCCGCGGGCGCCGACGGTGAGGGAGTTGTCGGTGTCGTTGACGCGCACCCCCGCCTGTGGTCAGCGGTCCGTCCGGATCGGGGGCCCGGAAGGCGTCCAGGGCCGTCTCCGTGGCGTCGCGTTCGTCGGTGGACGGTCCGGAGTTGGTGGTCATCTGAGCGCTCTCCGTCCAGGGGCCGGCCCAGCCAGGCGAAACAGCCGCCCAGGCGGCTGACCGCCAGGTGGGCAGAGAAACGGGGCCGCACGGCCCTTCCGAGCCCGCACAAGTCCGGGTGCCGGGCCGTGCACGGTGGCCGATCGGGTGAGGCCGCAGCGGGCTGGGCGGGCGCGGTGTTCCGGGCGGGGATACCTATGGGCTGGGCGGGAGAGACCCGCCCCGGGATGAGAGAGGCGGATGTGCGATGGGGCAAGGCGGGAACGTGATCGACGAGCTGATGACCGATCACCGCGAGGTCGAGGAGATGTTCGGCCGTATCCAGGCCATGACCGCGGGCGGCCAGCAGCTGCGGGACCAGGTGGACGAGGTCACCATCGAGCTCGTGCGGCACTCGGTCGCCGAGGAGCAGTACCTGTACCCGGCGGTCCGCGAGCACATCGACGGCGGCGACCGGATCGCGGACAAGGAAATCGCCGACCACGGCCGGGTCGAGAAGATCCTCAAGCAGCTGGAGAGGGTAGACACCGACGACCCGCAGATGAACACGATGCTGCAGCAGCTCATGGACGAGGTCGCCGCCCACGTCCAGGACGAGGAGAACAACATCTTCCCGATGCTGCGCCGCGCCTGCACCCCACAGCAGCTGGACGACCTCGGGGACAAGATCCGCCGCGCCAAAACCATGGCACCCACCCGGCCGCACCCCTCCGCGCCAAGCACGCCTATGGCCAGCAAGCTCCTCGCCCCAGGTGTCGGCCTGGTCGACCGGGCCCGCGACTTCGTCACCGGCCGCGGCAAATCCTGACCCAGCTCCCCGGGCCGGGCCGCCCAGGCGCGGCCCGGCCCCGCTGAGCGCACGGGCAGGGCGTGACCCAGGTCATGGGCCTTCCTGGCAGGCGTCACCTATGCTGATCGGCCACGAACGGGGCAGCGCCGCCCCGCTCACCAGCTCGCGCACCCGACCGCACGGAAGGGCGCCGGCACGCCCCAGGAAACCGATCGCCGTGCCCACCGATCTGACACCCGTCATAGCCGCCTGCACCCGATGGCTCC
This sequence comes from Streptomyces sp. NPDC001890, assembly GCF_042891445.1. Classification (NCBI taxonomy): domain Bacteria; kingdom Bacillati; phylum Actinomycetota; class Actinomycetes; order Kitasatosporales; family Streptomycetaceae; genus Streptomyces; species Streptomyces sp. NPDC001890. Next base: position 123,570 of record NZ_JBIATE010000009.1, read on the forward strand.
TCGACGCCTACCCCCCGCCCACAGGCGCCCTCAACCACGCCCTGGCCGAGGCCCAGGCACTCCAGGCCACCACCCTCGCCGCCCATCTGCGCTACCCCACCAGCCTCGACGTACAGCTGCTCCACCTATGCGGCCCAGGCGGAGCCGACCGACTGGACTGGCTCACCGGATGCGACCCCAACCGCGACGACACCGCATGGCGGACCTGGGTGGACGAGACCGTCGTCAGCTGGGCTGCCTGCCTGCTGGCCGACCGCGCCCTCACCATCCGAGCACACCAAAACCACACGGCCACCGACCACCACAGCACCGGCCTACAACGCCTCATCGACCCAGGCACCCACGACACCGAAGCCGGCGCACTGCTGCGCCACCCCGACCTGCTGGAACCCATCGCGACGCTGCACCGCCCACAGCTGATCGATCTGCTCCACGCCGGGGCCGCTGGGACACCGTGACAAGCGTGCAAGCGGCCGGACACATCAGTCCGCTCCGAACGGGATGGAAGGCAGTCGCGGTGCCGATGACCGGGCCGCCGGTCACGGGGCCTGAGCGTCGACCGCCAGCGTCTAAGGTCTCGGTCCGCCAGGGCTCCAGACCGAAAGCCCGCCAGATCCGCAGCACGCTCGACGGCGAGACACCGGCCCGTTTGGCCGGCTCCCGCTTCGACCAGTGCGTCGCCCCCTGGGGTATCTCCTCAAGAGTGCGGACCACCACTTCCACCTGGGCGTCGTCCGCGGGACCCTGGGCCGCGGCTCGTCCGACAGGCCGTCCAGCCAGTGCCGCAGGAACCGGGGCCGCCATCTGCTCACCGTCTTGCGCCCAATGCCCAGCTCTCCTGCCGCACAGGCATGGGCCCCTGCCAGGGACGCTACTGCGAGAGCAGCGTCGGCGCGATCCTCGCATCGGCGCGCGAACAGCCGATCGGGCTCGGCGGACGCTTCTCCGCTCACCTGCCGGCCAAGCCTGTGCCTGTCGGGGACCTCCGAGGCCTCGACTCGGCTGCCGAGCAATCCGCAGCGGACGCATCGGATCCTCTTCGTTCGTGACCGGTATGCCATGGCCGTTGGACATCCCCAGCTGATCTCCGACGGTCGCGGGCACGACCGTCGGCGGCCCGACCTCGGCCAGCAGCCCCACTAGAGGTAGGCGCGGCGCTGGTGTACGGAAGACTCCGGCAGTCCGCGATCGACGGGTCGGGGTGCTGCAGAACATCCCAGCAGGCGTACGAGGCAGGATGCCGGACGGCCAACGCGCGGGCCCGGGACAAAGACGGCGCGGCACGCGACAGCGCCGCGGCAAAGTCTAGCCGGACCTCGCGCCAGAAACCGCCTCACCGTCCAGGACCGTGCCCGGCTTGGACCAGGTCTTGCTCTTCACATACAACGACCTTTCACCTACGACTTCCTTTCACCTACGACTTCGACAAGGATCTATCAGCCAATCTGGTGTATTACCACTACTTCACCCTGGCATTAGGGAGTGATGTAAGCAGATAGGCGGCACTCAGTGCCCCATTGGACCTGATGGGGCTCCCTCACGTCGCCGCTCGGATCACGCGGGGCGGCCGCCGCCTCCACCTTCGGATATCGACGACCTGGCTGAGCTCACGGCCACATTCCACCGTCTGGCCACACTGCCCCGCCCCGCCAGCTGAATCGCTGCCCCCGCCCCACCCCGCGTCGGGCCCTCACCGTGCCCACCGGCCAGCTCAGCCTCAAACAACCTCGCCCGCCCGCCCAGCAGCCCCAACTGAAACGCTGAGGTCAGCTATGGATGGACGGCAGTCCGCAGGAAGTGACCTCCCCGGTCCGAGCAGCACCGGCCCGGCATCCTCGGGGGATGATCGGGCGGACCAGCGGCCTCCCTGACACACGGTCATGACAGAAGCGGGATCACCTGCATCCGGCCGATGGCGCACTGGCGCGCGCCCGCACCCTCGCGTCGATAATTACGCCATGATGCACATTCGCAAAGGTCGCCACCCATCGACCTTACTTGACGCTCCATCAGAAAACTCAGCAAAGAGTCAGCATCAGTACCGCGCGAAACCGCTTCGAGACGCCATGAACCGCCAAGATCAATAATCCGCCCCACCCATCCTGACCTGTGAAAAACGTGCTCAACAACTTGCCTGCTAAGCTCATCAGGAGGTACCCGTGAGGATGCTGATCAACGTCCCCGAAACCGTTGTCGCGGACGCGCTGCGCGGTATGGCCGCCGCCCACCCCGAGCTGACCGTGGACGTCGAGAACCGCGTCGTCGTACGGCGTGACGCGCCCGTGGCCGGGAAGGTGGCGCTCGTCTCCGGCGGTGGGTCCGGGCACGAGCCGTTGCATGCGGGGTTCGTCGGGCCCGGGATGCTCTCCGCGGCCTGTCCCGGAGAGGTGTTCACCTCACCCGTGCCGGACCAGATGGTGCGGGCCGCCGCCGCGGTCGACAGCGGGGCCGGGGTGCTGTTCGTCGTCAAGAACTACACGGGTGACGTACTGAACTTCGAGATGGCCGCGGAGCTCGCCGAGGACGAGGGCATCCGGGTCGCCCAGGTACTGGTCAACGACGACGTGGCCGTGATGGACAGTCTCTTCACGGCGGGGCGGCGCGGTACGGGCGCCACCCTGTTCGTGGAGAAGATCGCCGGGGCGGCGGCCGACGAGGGCGCGCCGCTGGAGCGGGTGGAGGCCGTCGCCCGGCAGGTGAACGAGGCGTCGCGGAGTTTCGGGGTCGCTCTCGGAGCCGTCACCACACCGGCCAAGGGCTCCCCCACGTTCGATCTGCCGGCGGGTGAGCTGGAGCTCGGGATCGGCATTCACGGCGAGCCGGGGCGGGACCGCCGGCCCATGATGACCTCGCGCGAGATCGCGGACTTCGCGGTGCACGCGGTGCTCGACGACCTGCGGCCGACCGGGCCGGTGATCGTGCTGGTCAACGGCATGGGAGCGACGCCGCTGCTGGAGCTGTACGGATTCGCCGCCGAGGTCCAGCGGGTCCTGTCCGAGCGGGGCGTCGTCACGGCTCGTACGCTCGTGGGGAACTATGTGACCTCGCTCGACATGGCGGGCTGTTCGGTGACGGTCTGCCAGGTGGACGATGAGCTGCTGCGGCTCTGGGACGCACCGGTCCAGACCCCGGCGCTGCGCTGGGGCCGCTGATCCGCCCGTACCGCAGCCGTCATGCTGGAGCGACAAGGAGATCATGTGCTCGACGCCGACTTCTTCCACCGTTGGATGACCGCGGCCGCGGCTGAGGTGAGCCGTGAGGCGGACCACCTCACCGACCTCGACTCCGCGATCGGGGACGCCGATCACGGCAGCAACATGCAGCGCGGCTTCGCGGCGGTGACCGCGGTCCTGGACGAGGAGTCGCCGCGGACTCCGGGAGCCGTACTGATGCTGGCCGGAAGGCAGCTGATCTCGACGGTCGGCGGCGCGTCCGGCCCGCTGTACGGGACGCTGCTGCGGCGTACGGGAAAGGCCCTGGGCGATGCTCCCGCCGTGTCACCGCAGCAGCTGGCGGAGGCGTTCGGGGTGGGCGTCGCGGCGGTGGCGCAGCTCGGTGGGGCGCAGGCCGGGGACAAGACGATGCTCGACGCGCTGCTGCCTGCCGCCGAGGCGCTCGGCACCTCGTTCGGGGCGGCCCGGGAGGCGGCCGAGGCGGGGGCGCTGGCGACGGTTCCGATGCAGGCCCGCAAGGGCAGGGCGAGTTATCTGGGTGAGCGCAGCATCGGTCATCAGGACCCCGGGGCGACGTCCTCGGCGCTACTGATCGCCGCGCTGGCCGATACCGGGGCGGCGGACGGGAGCGCGGCATGAGCGAGGGGAGTCAGGTCGGGATCGTCCTGGTCTCGCACAGCGGCCCGGTCGCCGAGTCCGTGGCCGAGCTGGCCCGGGGGCTCGCGGCGGGCGGTGCCACGGCGCCGGTGGCCGCCGCCGGCGGCACCCCCGCGGGTGGCCTCGGGACGAGCGCGGAACTGATCGCCGCGGCTGCCAGGTCGGTGGACTCCGGCGCGGGCGTCGCGCTGCTGGTCGATCTGGGCAGCGCGGTGCTCACGGTCAAGTCGATGCTGGCCGAGGGCGACGAACTGCCGGACGGTTCACGGCTGGTGGACGCGCCGTTCGTGGAGGGTGCCGTGGCGGCCGTGGTCACGGCGTCGGCGGGTGGCGACATCGCGGCGGTGGAGGCCGCGGCCTCGGAGGCGTACGGATACCGCAAGCTGTAGCCGGGCGGGGCCGCCCGCACCCGTGTGGGGGTGCGGGCGGCCGCGGTCCGTCAGGCGGCCGGAGGGGCCGCGGCTGCGGCGACGGTGATCCGCGCCTGCTGTGTCGTGCCGTTGACCGTCACGGCGAGGGTGATCGTGCCCGGCCGGAGCGCGGTGAGGGTGCCGGTGGACGGATCGAGGACCGCCGTGTGACGGGGGCGGACGCCGCCGCGGTCGCCGATGTGCACGTTCGGCGAGCCGGTCCAGTCGGCGGCCAGCGGGAAGCCGACCGGGACGCTTCGGGTCCCCTGGGTGACCGCCGCGGTGACCTTCGTACGGCTTCCGGTGGCGAGCACCGACGGTGCGTCGATCCGCAGCGCGTCCACATGTGCGCGGGTCTGTACGGAGATCCAGTCGGGCCCGCCCTGCCACGGCCGTTGCCGCGCCGCGGCCTGGGCTCCCTGGCCGACGCGGTCGGCGCCGACCAGCGACCAGCCGGTGAAGCCGCCCTCGTCCGCGGGTCCGGCCGGTGCCTTGCCGGAGTTGCCGTTGATCAGATACGGCACTCCGTCGACGTGCGAGGCGTGGAAGACCCCGACGTGGCTGCCGATGAGGGCCGCGCCCTTGCCCGTCGTACGGCGGAAGTCGGCGAGCCACTGTTCGACCAGGGCTGCTTCCTTGCGGTCCCCGAGCTGGCTGCCCTTCTGCACGGTCGGGTCGCGCGGCGGCACGTGCTCGATGACCATCAGCGAATCGACGGTCCGGTCCTCGGCCGCCGCGTCCAGCTGGGCGCGGAGCTGCTTGATCTGGGCGAAGCCGCCGCCGCGCAGGCTGAGGCTGGAGGTGTCGAGAGTGACGACGCGGGTGCCCTTGTGGTCGAACGTCCGCTGGGCGGGCCCGAATTCGGTGATGAAGTTGTCGATCCTGCCGCCCATCACCTCGTGGTTGCCCGGTACGTAGTACCAGGGCAGCGTGTCGCCGAGTTCCTCGGTGAGGACGCGGCGGGCGAAGGCCAGGTCCGCGGGCGATCCCTCGTCGACGAGGTCCCCGTTGATGACCAGGAAGTCCGGGGCCGCCGCCTTGATCTCGCGCAGGGTACGCCGGGCCTGGGCGACGATCGCGCTGTCCGGGTCGCGGGCGACGAACTGGGCGTCGGACATCACCGCGAACCGCCAGTCCCGGCGCCCGGTCACGGCCGCCGGGTCGATCAGCGGGTCGGCGGGAGCGGTCTGTCCGGGCAGGTCGACGGTGGGCGGGACCTGGGCGGTGAGGTCGTCGATCACGATCTCACCGGTGTACTGCTTGGCCGCCGCGGTCTCCGCGAGGTAGAAGCGGGACACGGAGAGCGGCATGGCGGCTCCCGCCGGCACGGCGAAGGTGACCTGCCGCCAGCCGTTCCAGGTGACGTACGGTCCGCGCAGCAGCTGGTCGGAGCCCGCGGCGTCCTTGAGGTGCAGGGTCGGCCAGGCGCCCCGGCCGTCGCCCTTGATCCACAGCTTGAACGACTGGGGCTGACCGGGCACGGCGACCGGCTGGGGCGGGGCGGCGTAGGCGGCGCGGGTGGCGGTGGAGCGGGTGAAGTCGTAGCCGATCTTCAGTCCGGTGCCGGTGTGGCCGTCGGGGGTGGCCGCCAGCGATCCGTCGGCGCGGGCCTGACTGAACTTCCAGGACCCGGCGTCGTCGAAGGTGGAGACGGCCTGCTCGGTGAGGCCCACGCTGACGGCGAGGACGGTGGTGGTGCCCGCGACGCCCGCCTTGATCTGCCCCGCGCCGGAGCCGGTGCGTGAGGCGACGGTGAACGAGCCCTGCCCGTCGTCGCGGATGTCGAAGAGGGCGTGGTCGTAGTCGAGTTCGATGTCGCGCGGCTCGACGGGGGCGCTGGTGCCGTGGGCGTCGAATCCGACGATGCCGAACGTGCCGGTCGCCCCGCCGTCGGCGAGGCCCACCCGCTGGGTGGTGGGCTCGATCCGGGCCAGCTCGTCGAGGACGGTCAGGGACGTGCTGCCGCGCGCCGGTCCGCGTTCGACGCGTACGTCGGTGGTGCCGCTGCGGCGTGCGGTGAAGAGCCCGCTGCCGTCGACCGTGCCGACCGATCCGGGCGCGGTGCGCCAGCGCGGGGCGCCCTTCGCGGGGCCGTACGTCTCGTCGTACCCGGTCGCGGTGAGGCGACGGGTGAGGCCGGGGAAGACCCGGTCGGGGTGGCCGCCCTTGACCGGGTCGGCGCCCGGCGCGGCACCGGCGGGGGTGCGGGGCCCGACCCAGTAGCCCTTGAGCCGGCCGCTGCCGTCGGGGGCGGTGAGGGCGAGGCCGTTGGGGACGGTGCGCTCGCTGCCGTCGGACGGGCTGTTCTCCACCCGGAGCGCGTCGCTGCCGGGTTCGCGGGCGACGAGGGTGGACGATCCGCCGCCGTCCAGGTTGAGCGCGCTGTACGACCCGGCGCGCTTCATCATCAGTCCGAGCTCGGTGAGGGTGACACCGCCGCTGTCCGCCTGCCGTCCGTCGACGGTGAGGATCTGCATGGTCCGGCCGTCCTCGGAGAAGCCGACGGCGGTGCGGGGTGCGGCGGTGTTGTTGCCCTCGCCGTCGTGGTTCTGCGCGACTCCGTCGACGACGAGGAGTTCCCGGCCGCCCACGGCGGTACGGGGCACGGCCCCGCTGTCGGTGCGGGCCCGGTAGGTCAGTGACACCGGGTCACCGGGCTTCAGGGCGCCGAGTGCCACGGCACCGGCCTCACGGCCGACCAGCACGGTGGTGCCTTCGGGCACGGCCCCGGAGCCGGGTGCGGGCGAGACGGAGACGACCTTGCCGTCCCGTACGACCGCTTCGGCGACCGGCGTCGCGCTGTCCACGGTCAGGGCGCGGTCGGCGGTTCCCCAGGCGGAGGTGTACGCGCCGATCTGGCCGGCCGGCACGTTGGCCGCGTTGTAGGCGGCGAGCGTCCGCTGTCCGGCAGGCAGGGTGAGCGTGCCCTCGAAGTACAGGTTCAGGATGCGGCCCGCGCTGTCGGGGCCGATGCCCACGGCCCGGTTGACGCCGGGGGCGGGCGACTGGACGGTGGCCCCGTCCTTGATGCCGATTCCTTCGGGCGCGCCGGTCTGGTTGATGTCGAAGAAGTCGGCGTTGATCGCGGCCACGGTGCGGCGGCCGCGGCCCGCGTCGTGTCCGGCGGCGAGTTCGGAGACGCTGTGTCGTTCGGAGACCTTGCCGGAGGAGAGGTAGTCGGCGCGTACGCCGCTGCCCGCGAGGTCGACCGAGAGGTTGTCGACCCGCAGCCACTTGTCGGATTCGAGCCGGTCGTACGAGCTGAGGCGGACCCCCGGGGCGATCGGGCGGGAAGTGCGTGCGGTCTCGATGCCGTCGCCGTCCACGACCGAGCGGGACGCCCCCGCCGGGTTGCTCGCGGGTGGCGGGGCGACCGGTCTGAGGATCTCGGCGGAAGTGCGGGGTCGTGGATCGGGGTTCGAATCGGCGAGTGCCGGAGAGATCGCGCCGACGGTCAGTGCGGACACCGTTGCGAGCAGCACGGCCGGGCGGGCGAGAGTCCTGTGCCCTCGCGCCGCCCTCCCGCGCGGTCCGGTTGTCCTGCCGACTATGCCAAGGCCCACAAGCCCTCCTGGATTCCCGATGGTTGCGCGGCCCGGTCCGGGCGCGGGCGCTGTCGGCGGACAGCATGGCCGGGTGCGCAACGACGCACCAGGGGGCATCGGGAACCTCGCGGCGAACAGGACGCGTCGGCTCGATGACGGCAGTGATCAGCTCGAAGGGGGTGTCGTCGGCGGTTCTCCGCCCAGGTCGGGACGGAGACTTGACGGCATGCCGAACCAGAAGCGCGCCAGGCGCAGTGCGGGTCTTCTCCTGTTCCGACGGTCGGGCGAGGCCGGTTTCGAGGTACTCATCGGGCACATGGGCGGCCCGTTCTGGGCGGGTCGCGAGAGTGCGGCCTGGTCGGTCCCCAAGGGGGAGTACGACTCCGAGGAGGAGGAGCCGGCGGCGGCCGCCCGGCGTGAGTTCGCGGAGGAGTTCGGGCATCCGGTGCCGGACGGCGAGTGGGTGGCGCTGGGCGAGGCGCGTCAGTCGGGCGGCAAGACCGTGACGGTTTGGGCGCTGGAGGCGGATCTCGATGCCGCGACGGCCGTCCCGGGGACGTTCACCATGGAGTGGCCGAGGGGCTCGGGCGTGCGGCGGGAGTTCCCGGAGATCGACCGGTTCGCCTGGTGCACGCCCCGGGAGGCGGCCGAGCGGCTGGTCGCGGGACAGCGGGTCTTCCTCGACCGGCTGCGGGAACACCTGGCGGACGGGCGGGTGACGCCCGATCAGGAGAAGACCTGAGCGGGACCGTCGGGCGGCGGGGGCCGGCCGGTCAGTGGTGCGCGCCCTCGCCCTGTGCCACCTCGATGCTGCTGTGCAGATCGCTCGTCGCGTCGAGCGTGGCGGCGCCGGAGGCGATCAGGCAGGCCAGCAGCGCCGCGGCCGCGGCACGGCCGACGCGTGGCCGTGCCGTGTTCCGGCCGAGAAGTGCGGCGACGCGGCGCGGTACGGGTCCGGCCGCGGCGGCGAGCGCCACCCGTGGGCGGGGCTGCGGGGCGCCTTCGGCGGCGCGTGCGGCGAGGGCGGCCCGGCCGATGGCGCGGGCGGCGATCCGCCGGTCGCCGACCGCGGCGGCGGCCGCCTCGTCGGCGCAGCGTTCCAGGGCGTAGCCCATGGGGGCCCGCAGGGAGCGCAGCGCCGGGTGGCAGAGCGCGGCGGCTTCGACCGCGGCGACGAAGAGGTGGTGACGGCCCGCGAGATGGGCGCGTTCGTGCGCCAGCAGGGCATCGCGTTCGGCGGGTTCGAGGGCGCGCAGCATTCCCGTGGTGACGACGATCCGGCCGGGAGTGCCGGGGCGGCCGGGCAGCGCGTAGGCGTCGGGGCGGCTGTCCCGCAGGACGGCCAGTTCGCCGTCGGAGTGGCCGTCGAGCCGGCCGGCCCGGCGCAGCTCCGCCCAGTGACGGCGGGCGGCGCGGGCGACGGCGGCGGTGCAGCCCACAAGGAGGGCCAGCGCGACGGCGGCCAGCGGCACGGTGGCCGCCGGGACGGCGTCGGAGAGCGGCCTGACCAACTCGCCCAGGGCGGAGACCACGGAGAACCGGGTCGCGCCGGGCACCACGAGCAGGACCAGGGCGAGGACGCTGCACAGGGCCAGGCCGACACCCGTCGCGGCGAGCAGCCGTACGGCGCGCACCGGCGAGAGCGCGTCCGCCAGACGGCGGGCGGCAGGCACCGCCAGGAACGGCATCAGCAACGGCACCCACACGGCGTAGATCACGGCGCCTCCCCGGACGCGGCGCTCACGGCACTCGCGGCGTTCATGGCGCTCGCGGCGCGGGTCACGAGGGCTCCCCGGTCACGGCCCGGATCATGAGCTCTCCCCGTCGAGCAGGTCCCGGAGCAGTTGCTCGTCCTCGTCGGTGAGCTGCGAGACGAAGCGGGCCAGGACGGTGCTGCGGTCCTCCTGCTTGCGCAGTTCGCTGTGCATGCGGCGGGCGGTCAGTCCGGGCTCGTCCTCGGTGGGCGTGTAGGCGAATCCGCGGCCGGCCCGGGTGCGGTCGACCGCGCCCTTCTCGTACAGGCGCGACAGGATCGTGGTGACGGTGGTACGGGCGAGTTCCGCGCCGATCGCGCCCTGGACCTGGCCCGGGGTGAGCGGTGTTCCCGCGGCCCACAGCGCCGCCAGGATCGTGGACTCCAGCTCGCCGGCGGGTCGCCGTTCCGCGGGGGCGGGGTGCGGTGCCGGTACCGAGGCCGGTTCGCCGTGTGCGTGGGGGCCGTGACCGCCGCCCGGTATCCCCTTCACCTGGGACATGGGAACTCTCCTCCCCCTTCGGGCGTCTACAGTGATGTAGACCGTCTACATCACTGTAGTCAGTCCGGGCGTTCCGCAGGGTCGCCCGCTCACCATTATGGGAGACCCTCCACCGTGGCCGTATTCTCACTGGCGTCCGCGCCACAGGCGGTGAACCTGCTGGACGCGGGGTCACTGCTCGGGGCGTTCGGCGCGCTCGGCATCGCCGTCGTGCTCTTCGCCGAGACGGGACTGCTCGTCGGTTTCTTCCTCCCCGGAGATTCCCTGTTGTTCACGGCGGGCCTGCTCTGTGTGTCCGGCGCCCATGGCCCGGTGCACCTGTCGTTGCCGCAGGTCCTGATCGCCGCGGTGGCCGGCGCGCTGCTGGGCGCCCAGGCGGGTTACTGGATCGGTGGCCGGGGCGGCCGGGCCCTGCTCGCCCGCAGCCGCTCCAAGCGGCTGCACGAGGGCGCCGCCCGCGCCGAGGAGCTGCTCGGCAGATACGGCCACGCGCGGGCGATCGTGCTGGCCCGCTTCGTACCTGTCGTGCGTACGGTGCTCAACCCGCTGGCCGGGGCACTCGGCGTCCCGGCCCGGGTGTTCGCCCTGTGGCAGGCCGTCGGCGGCGTGGTCTGGACCGTCGGGCTGGTCCTGGCGGGGTACGCGCTGGGGTCCTCGGTGCCGAACGTCGATCGCTATCTGCTGCCGATCGTCGCCCTCGTGGTCGTGGTCTCCCTCGTCCCGCTCGCCGCCGAACTGCTCCGCTCCCGGAACCGGCGCACCCCCGAAGGGGAGAACAGCTGATGCCCATCGCCTCCATCGCCACCTCGACCGACGGCGGCCTGTACGCCTGGATCACCGAGCTGGCCCAGCGCACCCCCGCCGTTGTGGACTCCGCCATCCGGATCTGGTCGGACTACGGGCTCGTGCTGTTCGCCCTGCTGATGCTCGCGTCCTGGTGGCGCTCCCGCTCCACCGATCCCGCGCGGACCGTCATGGCGCTCTGCGCCCCGCTCGTCGTGGTGGCCGCGTATCTCGCCAACGACCTGGTGAAGTCGCTCTTCCACGAGCAGAGGCCGTGCCGGACCCTGCATGTCGTGACGGTGGAGGCGTGCCCGGCGCTCGGTGACTGGTCCTTCCCCAGCAACCACGCCGCCATCGCGGCGGCCGCGGCGACGGCGATCTGGCTGGCCGACCGCAGGCTCGCGGCGATCGCGGTGCCCGCCGCCGTACTGATGGCCGCGTCCCGGGTGTGGATCGGTGTGCACTACCCGCACGATGTGCTGATCGGGCTGGTGACCGGCGCACTCGTCGCCTGGCTGCTGACGACGGCGGCGCGGCGCGGCGCCCCGGCCGTGGTCCGGCTGCGCAGCACCGCGCTGCGCCCGCTGGTGGCGACGCGGTGAGCCGGGCCGCGCCGTCACCCGCCTGCCCGCTACCGGGTGGCGCCGCCGGGCAGGCGGATGACGGCGCGGCCGCCGTCCAGGTCGACGGTGGAGCGGTGGGGCGGGGCTCCGTCCTCCTCGTCGTCGCGCATCAGCAGGGCGCTTTGGCGCTCCTTGAGCTCGCTCTGCTTGCCGGGCGAGAAGCTCGCGTGCAGCTGCTCGAACCCTGTCGCCGACACCTGCCCCTGTCGCGCGCTGTTGCGCCACGGCAGCAGGCCCGCCCGGCCGGCACGCAGCATCAGCTGGTCGAGAAAGGCGATGGCGGTCAGCCCGATCACGAGTCCGGGCAGGGTCATCAGCGCGACGAATTCCATCCGCCGAGTCTCCCCCGCGGGCGGTGCGCCGTGCATCGGTCGCGGGTATGACGATGCGGGCCGTCGCGCCGTGCGACGGCCCGCAAGGCCGTGAGCGAGGAGGGTTTCCCGGCCGGTCAGCCGTTGGGGAGGATGACCGCGCGGCCGTTGATCTTGCCGTGGTGCAGCCGCTCGTACGCCAGCGGCGCCTCGTCCAGGGAGTACGTCTCCACGTGGACCTCGACCGATCCGGCGCGGGCGAGGTCGAGCACCTCGGCGAGTTCGGAGCGCGATCCCCAGTACGGTGAGGTCACCGTCGTGTTGTACGGCAGCGAGCCGAAGCCGACCGGCAGCGCGCCGCCGCCGAGACCCACGATCGTGACGTCGGAGTCGATGGCGGCCGCGGCGCCGGCGGTGGCGACGGTGGGCGGCGCACCCACGAAGTCGAGAATGACCTGTGCACCGATCCCACCGGTGAGTGCCCGGACCTTCGCCGCGGCGTCCTTGTCGGACAGCACGGTCTCGTGCGCACCGACGGCGCGGGCGAGGGCGAGCTTGTCCTCGGTGACATCGAGGGCGATGACCCGGACGGCCGTCATGGCGCGCAGCAGCTGGATCGCGACGTGGCCCAGGCCGCCGGTGCCGATGACCACGGCGGTGGCACCCGGCACCAGCTTGGGCAGCGAGCGCTTGATCGCGTGGTACGGGGTCAGGCCCGCGTCGGTGAGCGGCACCGCCTGGACCGGGTCGAGGCCCCCGAGGGGCACCAGGTGGCGCGGGTCGTCGACGATCATGTACTCGGCCATGGCGCCGGGCGCGCCGAGTCCGGGCGGGGCGATGCCGAGCTCCTTGGCACGCAGGCAGTAGTTCTCCTTGCCTTCGGCGCACTTGACGCAGGTGCCGCAGCCCCAGGGGCCGTAGACCGCGACGGACTCGCCGACCGTGAGCCCGCTCACTCCGTCCCCCAGGGCGGCGATGGTGCCCACGCCCTCGTGGCCGAGGGTGAGCGGCAGCGGGAAGGGGATCTGGTCCGCGGGCCAGCTCATCACGGCGATGTCGGAGTGGCAGACACCCGCGGCGGTGACCTTCAGCATCACCTGGCCGGGGCCGGGCTCGGGGTCGGGCACGGTGACGACCTCGGGTGCCGCGCCCACGGTGCGGTACTGAACGGCCTTCATGGAATTCTCCTCACGTTCTCTGCTCGCTTGGTCGCCCCCGCCCCCGCCCCCCGTCCCCCCGTTCCCCCCGCTCCGCGTCCGCCCCTCAGGAGGCGGAGTAGCCGCCGTCCACGAGGTGGTAGCTGCCGTGGATGAAGGATGCGCGGTCGGAGAGCAGGAAGGCGGCGAGTTCGGCGACCTCCTCCGCCTTGCCGAGGCGTCCGGCCGGGTGCAGCGAGATCAGGTGGTCGCGGGCCGCGCTGTCGGTGTTGCGCAGCAGCGGCGTGTCGATGAAGCCGGGGCCGACGGCGTTGACCCGGACGTTCTGGGCCGCGTATTCGAGGGCCGCCGTCTTGGTAAGGCCGACGACACCGTGCTTGGCGGCCACGTAGGCGGGCGATCCGGCGAAGCCGTTGGTGCCGAGGATCGACGACATGTTCACGACGGCGCCGCCGCCGGCCGCGACGATGGCGGGGAGTTCGTGGCGCATCGAGTAGAAGACACCGCTGAGGTTGGTGGCGACGACCCGGTCCCAGTCCTCGATCCCGTACTCACCGGTGGGGTTGCTGGGGCCGCCGATGCCCGCGTTGTTGACCGCGAGGTGCAGGGCGCCGAAGGTGTCGACGGCGAACCGGACGGCCGCTTCGACGGAGGCGGGGTCGGTCACGTCCATGGCGACGGCGGCGGCCTTGGCGCCGGAGCTCTCCAGTTCGGCGGCCGCCTTGCGGGCGCCGGCCTCGTCGTGGTCGGCGACGACGACGGACGCGCCGCCCGCGGCCAGCCGGTGGGCCAGGGCCAGTCCGATGCCGGAGGCTCCGCCGGTGATGAGGGCGGTCTTTCCAGCGAATTCCTGGTCGGTGGGGGTGGGGGTGGTGCTCATGATTCTGTGCTTCCTTCCGTGGTGCTGTGCGGCGCCTGCCCGGCGGGGGGCTGTGCGAGCAGTTCGCCGGCGAGGGCGTCGAAGGCCTGCCCGATCAGTCGGGGCAGGTCGTCCGGTTGCCCGGCGCGTGCCCAGGCGGCCTGGGCCGCGAGGAGTGCCCCGGCGCCCGCGGCGACCGTGACGGCGGGGCGGATGTCCCGTCGCGGGTCGACCCCGAGCCGGTCCGCCACGATGGCGACCGAGTCCTCCTGGGCGTCCACCCGGATGTGGTGGAACGCCGCGTAGAGGGTCGGCTCCTGTTCGGCGAGGACCAGCAGGTCGAAGATCCGCTCGCGCCGGTGCCAGGCCTGCGCTCCGGGGGCTTCGAGCCAGTCCTCGACGGCCCGGCGGTAGGCGGTGAGCGGGGGCTCGTCGGCGGGGCGGGCCCGCAGGGCGTCGTTGATCCGGTCGCCGTCGCCCCGGAGCGAGTCCAGGACCGCGGCCTCCTTGCTCGTGAAGTACCGGCTGAAGGTGCGCCGGTCGACGTCCGCGCGTTCCGCGATCTCCTCGACCGTCACATTCTTCAGACCCCGGTCGAGCACGAGCTCGAACGCTGCCTGCGCCAGTGCGTCCCGGGTTCTGCGGGCCTTGCGGCTCCGCCGCTCCGGGGTCTTCCGTTCCGGATCCATACGTGCACGGTACACCTGAAAATGTCCCGGCGCGACATAAGTCTCGTCGGGACATTCGATCGGCACGGGTGCGCCGTTCCGTCCGGTTACCGGCCGCCGGACGCGATGGCCTCCCGGCGGGCACCGTGGTCCGCAGCCCCGGTCCGGTACGGGGTGCCGTCCGGTGCCCGGCGCAGCGCGATCACGGCGATGTCGTCACGTCGTACGCCGCCGGAGAACGCCTCCAGGTCCGCGTGGAGCGCGTTCAGGAGGTCGAACGGCTCCAGCTCCGCCCAGCGGCTCAGCCGGGCGTCCAGCGGGTAGAAGGTGCCGGCCGGGTCACGGGCCTCGGTCACTCCATCGGTGCAGAGCAGGAGCGTGGCACCGGCCGGGAGGTCGAGCGATTCCGCGACCCGCGCCTCGTGGCCGAGTTCCGCCATGCCCAGCGGGACGAACGTGCGGTCCAGCGGGAGCGCGCGGACCACGTTCTGGTCCAGCAGCCGGGGCGGCAGGTGGCCGCAGTTGACGGCCTGGACCCGGTCGCTCCCGTCGAAGCCCAGCACCAGGGCGGTGACGAAGCGCTCGGTCTCACCGGTCTGGGCGGCGAACGCGTTGTGCCGGGCGACCGCGTCCTCCAGGGCGTCGACCACCCCGGCCAGGTCGGGTTCCCGGATGGCCGCTTCCCGGAACGCTCCGAGCACGGCGAAGCCCACCCCGATCGCGGCGAGACCCTTGCCCTGGACGTCCCCGATGATCGCCCGGGTTCCGTAGGGCGACTCGACGACCTCGTAGATGTCGCCGCCGACCAACCGGTCCTCCTCGATCGGCGTGTAGATGCCGTGGGCGAGGACCTGGTCGGTGACGATGGGCAGCGGGCGCAGGATCTGACGCTGGAGCGCCCCGGCGGCGGAGCGCAGCCTGGCGATCTCGGTGGCGTGGCGGATCCGCAGCACGCACGAGCCGACGCCCAGGAAACAGGCCAGCACGGTGAAGCCGACGCTGCTGGCGGTGTCCCAGAACGTTCCGCCGGCCACCAGGCGTGAGCACACGACGACGGCCGTGATCCAGGTGGCCACCCCCAGGGTCTGCCGGACTGTTCCGAAGACGGAGACGAGGGCGGGGACGACCACCAGCAGCGGTACGAGGTGCAGGTCCTTGCCGGTCCGGAAGTCCAGGAGGACGACCAGGACGGTCAGCAGTGCCAGCCCCGCGAACAGCGCCGGGTTCCCGACCCGTGGCGCGAGAACGGCCGCCTCCCCCGCGTCCGTCCCTGGGAGCGCCGCTCCACGTGTCGCAGCCTGGCACTGAGGCCCGATCGTCACGGCCGAACTCCTCCCGGGATCTGCCGGCACGGTGCCGGCCTTCCCTCCAGTGCACCTGGTTCCGCGGGGCGGCGCACGTGGCTTACGGCCTCTCGGGCCGCGCCGAAGGTCCCGGCCCGGGGGCCGCCAGGGACCTTCGGCCCGAAGCCGCCGGGCCGAAGGTCCCTTACCGTGGCTCAGCGCGCGGCTGCCGCGCGGGCCTCGCGCTCGCCGCGGACGCCGCCGGGACCCGGCAGGCGGGCCGGCGGCTGCTGCGGTGCGAGCGCCGAGAGGAAGGACGTCCGGCGGCGGAGCACGAATCCCAGGGATTCATAGAGCCGGACGGCATGGGTGTTGGAGGCGGCGGCGTGCAGGAACGGCGTCTCGCCGCGCTGCCTGATCTCGTGGGCGACGGCACGCACCAGCCCGGTGCCGAGCCCCTGGCCGCGTACGGACCCGTCCGTGCAGACGGCGCTGATCTCGGACCAGCCCGGCAGGTGCAGCCGTTCGCCGGCCATCGCGACGAGCACGCCGTCGCGCCGTACCCCGAGGTACGTGCCGAGCTCGACGGTGCGGGGCAGGAACGGCCCCGGCCGGGTGCGCTCGACCAGTTCGAGCATCTCGGGCACGTCGTCGGGTCCGAGCCGTACGGCCTCGGAGAAGGGCGCTGCCTCGACCCCGGCGTCGACGAGCTGGACGCCCTCGGCCCGGAATACGGTCTCCCAGTCGTCCGGCGGGGGCACGCGGAAGGCCGTGATGGTGACGGCGCCACCGGGCCCGACGAGCGCCGCGGCGTCGTCCCAGTCCTGGGCCTCGGGGTCGTCCGGGATCGCGGCCCACGGGGCCACGTCCGGCCGGTACCGCAGGACACGGCCGCGGAGCTCGGCGAAATGGGCGTGCGGGCCGGTCAGCGCGGCGCGGACCGGGCTGTCCAGCGGGTGCGGCGCTGAGGCGGCATCCGGCGCGCTCACACGACCACCTCGATCACGATCTTGCCGAGGGTGTGGCCGCTCTCCACGGCGCGCAGCGCGTCTCCCGCCCCGGCGAGCGGGAAGGCCCGGTTCACATGGGGCCGCAGGGCGCCTTCGACGACGAGTTTCGCCACCTCGTCGAGGACCGCCGCGGTGCGGGCCCGTTCGACGGCCGCACCGCCGAGCTCCGCGGCCAGCGGCTTGTCCCCGGCGCTGATCAGCGCGGCCGGATCCCCGAGCAGTGTGGCCGCCGCCCTCAGCGTGTCGCCGCCGACCAGGTCGAAGACCGCGTCCACGCCGCCGGGGACCGCTGCCCGCACCCGGTCGGCGAGTCCGGGACCGGATGCGACGTGCACCGCGCCGAGCGACTCGACGAAGTCCCTCTTGGCCGCGCCGGCGACGCCGACGACCTGGATGCCCGCGTGCCGGGCGATCTGCACCGCCGCGGCTCCCACCCCGCCCCCGGCGCCGGTGACCAGCAGGGTCGAGCCGGGGGTGAGGCCGAGCTGGCGCACCCCGTCGTACGCGGTGGCCGCCGCGACCGGCAGTACCGCCGCGTCGGTGAACGACAGCCCGGCCGGCTTGTGCGCGGTCACGGCGACGGGCAGCAGCGTGTACTCGGCGTACCCGCCGGTCACCGGGTTGCCGAACACCTCGTCCCCGATCGCGAACCCTTCGACGTCCGGGCCGACGCCCGCGACGACCCCGGCGGCCTCACTGCCGAACACGGTGGGGAAGGGCTGCGACGCGCTGCCGGGTCTGATGTACCCCGTGCGCAGCTTCCAGTCGACCGGGTTGACCCCGGCCGCCCGTACCGCGACGAGCAGCTCACCCGGGCCGGGCACCGGCGCGTCCTGCTCGATGAGGGCCTCCACCTCCGGTCCGCCGTGGCGGGTGAACACGTAAGCCTGGGGCATGAGCTCCCTCTCTCCTGCTGCACGGCACCGGCGGCCGGGCGGCCGACGGACTCACAGCAGCAGGAATGCGCTGGTCCGGGCACGTATTCCCCCGGGCGGCGCGCGTTCATCGGACCGCAATGATCCGGGAGCGTCCATGGGCCGGTGATTCCCGTCCACGGGCCGGTGGTTCCTGGGTCAGCTCCTGAGGCTTCTCATCAGGTCGCGCATGTCGCTGATCATCGCCGACCGGTACGGGGAGAGGTCGGAGGTGTCCGGCCCGTCATCGGACGGCGGTTCCCCCGCGTCGCTGTTGTACTGCGTGGAGGCGGAGAGACCCAGCGAGAGGACCGCGCCGCCCTCCCGCACCCGCAGTTCCGCGTAGCCGTCGTCCTGCGTCAGCACATACGCGCTGTCGCCGAGGTTCGGAACCTTCTCGACCGTTGCCCGGGCATCAGGACCGGAGTCGGTCACCCCGCGCATCGCCTCGAATTCGGCTGCGGGGTCGGATTTCTTGTGCAGTGCCACGGTGATCGCGACGGAGTGGTCGGTGTACCAGCGACTACTGATCGGCTTCTTCGCGGCCAATGACCGAAGGGAGATGAAGCACTTCACCCGGTCCAGGGCCGGATCGTTCAGGAGCTCCGGTGCGAGCATCGGGGTCTCCTCCCTCGGCGCGATCGCCGCACCCAGTGCCTTCAGCCGCACGGTCGGGCACGGGTTCGCTTCCAGCCGGTAACCGTGCACGTCCGGCTCCCGGTCACCCACCGGAAGCAGGTACAACGCGCCCGCCCACACGGCCGAAGCCACCACGGCTCCGCTCACCGCCCACCGCCACGGGCGGCGCGGCCGGGGTTCCCGGGCTGGATTCCGGGCCATGTCGCCCACCACCTCGCCCGTCCCGACCGCACCGAACTCGTCCACCATCTCCGGCTCGGAAATCATCTGTGCCCCCCTCGGCCACGCCGTCCCCGTCCACCACATGATGGTCCACAGGACCGCAGCGGGGCACGGGAGGATTCGGGGAGCGGTTCGCCGTCCGCTCGGACGCGCCGTCCGAACGCGTCCGCGGAGCTGCGAAGATGTCCTGGCCCCATTGCCGCGCGTCGCCTGGGGCCGGGCTCGGGGTGACAGTGGACGCGCGATGCGCGGGCGGGGGAAACACATGAGCGCGTCGGGCGCCGTGATGCGTCGTGGGCTGCTGTTCGGCATCCGGGCCGGGGCGATTCCGGCCGGGATCTGCGCGGCGCTGTGGGCTGCGATCGCACTGGCGGGGCTGTCCGGGGAGCCGCTGGACAGCACCTTCGAGAAGCCCGTGGCAGGACTCGTCGCCGTGCTGGGTTCACTCGCCGTGGGGGCGGCACTGGGCCTGGTGACGGGCGTCGTACTGGCGGTCGCGCCTTCACGCGTGCTCGGTTCCGCCCTCGTGCGTGGCCTGGCCTGCTTCGTGGTGGGGACCACGCTGGCCGCGGGCGAGGTAGTGGTGATGGACGTGTCGTCCGAAGGCGGTTACGGGCCCGTCATCGTGGCCGTGCTGGCGATGCCGGTGGTGGGGGCCGTCGCCGCGGCGCGCAGCCGGTCCATCGCGGCCCCACGCCTCGGTGGCGGTGCCGTCGTGGGGGGTGCGGATGCGGGTGATACGGGCTCGGGTCGAGGTACAGGTCCGGGTGCGGGTCCGGTGCGATGAAGCCGTGTCCTGGTCGAAGTTGCCGTCTTTCTCCCGAACCTGCGACATCGACGTCGGACACACCGTCGATTTCGACTCAACTACCGCTGGATATGCGCCGGTCGGTCCCCATTGCCCCTCGGCTGTGGCAGTCTGGTCAGCGACCGCCCCACCGGGCTCCCCCGTACCGGTGGGGCGGTTCCGCTTTTCCCATGTGCACGCCCCGGGCGGGTGCCGGGACATGACGGGGAATCACGGGGATCACGGCGAATCCCGGCCATTCACCGGCGTGTGACGTGATCAACTCCCGCAGCCGCGCATGGGAATTCCGACCCGGGGCAGGCGCATACACCTCATGGAATACGACCTGGGGAGCGTGACGGGATGACGGCGCACACTGCGCGGACCACCGGTACGGAGCGGGCGCAGCACCTTGGCTCGACACCGGCGGACGTGCCGGCCGGGGACCTCGGTGGGCTGCCGTGGATCGAGGACGCGGGAAAGATCGCCCCTTGCGACGCGCGCGAACTGTCCAGGCTGTTCTTCGGCCGTCTACAGACCCTGGAGGAGGGAACCCCCGCCCATCAGTACGCGCGCAACACCCTCATCGAGATGAACCTCTCCCTCGTGCGGTTCGCCGCAGGACGGTTCCGCCACCGGGGCGGCGGTGGCGACATGGAGGACATCGTCCAGGTCGGCACCATCGGGCTGATCAAGGCCATCGACCGGTTCGAGCTCTCCCGCGAGGTCGAGTTCACCTCGTTCGCGGTCCCGTACATCACCGGGGAGATAAAACGATTCTTCCGCGACACCACCTGGGCCGTCCATGTCCCGCGCCGGCTCCAGGAGTTGCGCGTCGACATCGCCAGGACCAAGGAGTCGCTCGTCACGGAGCTCGACCGCGACCCCACCGTCCCGGAGCTCGCCGAGCAACTGGGGCTGAGCGAGGACGAGGTCACCGAGGGCATCGTGGCCGCCAACGGGTATGCGGCGGGCTCGCTGGACATGCCGGCCGATCCGCCGGAGGCCGGGCGGCGCCACTCCCCCGGGCGTACCTTCGCCGATGTCCTGGGCGGTCCGGATCCCGCCCTGGAGACGGTCGAGAATCTGCACGCGCTCGCGCCACTGCTGGGCTGTCTCGACGAACGTGAGCGTCGCATCATCGACATGCGTTTCGGCCAGGAGATGACCCAGGCCCGGATCGGCGCGGAACTCGGCATCTCCCAGATGCATGTGTCACGGCTGATCAGCAGAATCCTGCGGAAGCTCCGCAACGGGATGCTCGTCGAGGAGTGACCCCGGACATCACCGCCCGGGGCCGTCGCCGTACCGGATCGGGCGTAACGGATCGCCGGGCCGGATCGCCGGGCCGGGCCGTGGCTCACGCCGGTGCGCCGCGGGCGCTTTGACCGTACATTGCGGCCGAATGAATTCCGCTGCCTGCACCGGGCCACTCGGCCCGGTCCCCGGCGGCCGCCGTACCACTGGAGCAGAGGTACCCGTGCCCAGGTCGGAGGCGGTTAGGCAACGGAATCGGAGGGCGGGAGCGGTCATGTCGCCCGTTCCGCGCGGCGGTGGCCGGCACGGCGCCCGTACGGAGGTGCGGTTGACGCCTGCGGGAGGCGCTGACACGCTCACCGCCATGCCGCGACCTCGGATGAGCAGCTGAGCCGCCCCGGAGCCGCTGACGTGCCGTCGTCGTCCGGTCGTCCTCGCTCTCCTCCTCGTCCCCTGGAGTTGCCCATGAGATCCGTTCCGCCCTCCGAGGCCGCCTACGACGAGCTACGGCTGCGTCAGTGGTCACGAGGTACCGCGCGGTCCGCCGGGATCGACCGACGGGATCTGCTGAGGCTGCTGGCGGCGGCTTCGGCGGCCGGGCCCCTGGCCGGGCTCGCCGCGCCCGCGTCCGCGGCGCCCGCCGCCGGTGCCCCGTCCGTACCGTCCGTACCGTCCGCACCGTCCGCACCGTCCGCACCGTCCGCACCGTCCGCACCCGGGATCGTGAAACCGCTGCCGCCCGAGGTGTTCACCGTGCGCGGCACCAACGCCGAGACGAACTTCGCGGCGCTGCGCCGGACCGGGCTGCTCACCCCGGCCGACCGCTTCTTCGTACGCAATCACACCGTCACCCCGCGCATCGACGCGGCGGCCTGGCGGCTGACCGTGTGGGGCAGTGGACTGACGGGCCCCGCCGTGGAGTTCACGTACGACGAGCTGCGTGCCCTGCCCGCGGTCACCCGCACCGCGTTCGTCGAGTGCGCGGGCAACGCCCGCAGCTTCTACGCGACCCAGCAGAACCAGCAGGTGAGCGGCACCGCCTGGACCCTGGGCGCGATCGGGACGGCCCGCTGGCGCGGGGCGCGGCTCTCCGATGTGCTGCGGCGGGCCGGCCTCGGCCGGGACGCGGTCGATGTGCTGCCGCGCGGCCTGGACGACGAGGTGGTCGCGGACGGGATCCGGCTGGGGCGGGTGCGCAGGCCGCTGCCGGTGGCGAAGGCCCTGGACGACGTGCTGCTCGCGTACGAGATGAACGGCCGGCCGCTGCCGCCCGACCACGGCCATCCGGTGCGGCTGATCGTGCCGTCCTGGGTGGGCGTCGCCAGCATCAAGTGGGTCGGTGACATCGAGGTGAGCGCGGAGCCCCTGGTCTCCCCCTGGAACACCGGGCTCTACCGGCTGTTCGGCCCCGGCTATCCGCCACAGGGCAGTGCGCCGCTGACCCGGCAGACGCTGAAGAGCGCGTTCGAGGTGGCGCCGGGGGCGTCGTTCCCGGCAGGCCGGCGCCAGGTGCTGACGGGGCGCTCGTGGTCGGGCGGGGCACCCGTGCGCACGGTCGAGGTCAGCACCGACGGGGGTGTCCGGTGGCGGCGCGCCCGGCTGCGTGATCAGCCGAGGAGCGGGAGCTGGGTCCGCTGGTCGGCCGACTGGGTGCCGGAGGCCCCGGGGCCGGCCGTCCTGCTGGCGCGGGCGACGGACCGGACGGGCCGTACCCAGCCCGAGACCTCCGTCCACAACACGCAGGGCTATCTCTTCGATGCCGTGGTCCGGCACGAGGTGCGGGTCGTCTGACGGCTCCGGGCACCGGCACCGCCCGTGCAGCGCGGTGCGGGGCGGCTCAGTCGCCGTCCCGCTCCGCGGCCCGGCCCGCGTAGTAGGTGGCGATCATGTCCTCGCCGCCGTGTCCCGCCGCCTCGGCCCGTGCGAACCGGTCGGCCGACGCCGCGACGAGGTCCAGCCGCACCCCCGACGCCTGCGCCGCGTCCAGGATCAGGCGGGTGTCCTTGAGCGCGGTGGACAGGGTGAAGCTCGGGGTGAGGTCACCGGAGAGCACGGCGGCGGACTTGCCCTGCAGATAGGCGGAGTCCAGCGGGCCGCCCTTCATGACGTCGAGGAACGTCCGCGGGTCGATGCCCAGCCCTTCCGCGAGGTTGAGGCATTCCGCGATGTTGTTGACCATGGTGAGCACCCAGGTGTTGACCACGAGCTTCAGCCGGGAGGCCGCTCCCGGGGCCTCGTCGACCCAGACCGTACGCTGCCCGATCGCGTCCAGCACCGGGTCGACCGCCGCGCGGGCGGCGGACGGACCGGCGACGAAGACCGTCAACGCCCCTTGTTCCGCAGGCTGTTTGGTGCCGGAGACCGGCGCGTCGAGATATACCAGGCCCAGGTCGGCGGCGCGCCGGGCGAGATCGGCGGTGGCGTCGAGCCCGACCGTCGAGCTCTGGAGGAGGATCTGGCCCTCGTGCACTCCCCCGGACGCGGCGGCGAGCGCTGCGGCGACGGAGGGGCCGTCGCTGAGCATGGTGACGACGACATCCGCGCCGCGTACGGCTTCCTCGGCCGTCTCCGTGACCACGGCGCCGTCGGCGGCGAGCGGGGCGGCCCTGGACTGCGTACGGTTCCAGGCGCGGACTCCGAGGCCGGCCCGCAGCAGGCTCCGGGTCATTCCCGATCCCATGATTCCGGTGCCGAGGACGGCGACGACCGGCCGTCCCGTGGTGGCGTCCGCAGTGCTCGATGTCATGACGGGGCTCCCTTCGTCGGCCGGGCCCGGGGTCGGCTCGCGGCGCTGTGGATTCTCAGGATTGCCGCAGTGCGCCTTCGAGGACGGCAGCGTGCACGGCCCTGGCGAGTCGGGCGCCCCACAGGGAGCGCGGTCCCGCGAAGGGTTCGGCGGGGGCGGGGCCCGGGGTGGGAGCGGCGATGCAGACGGCGTCCGTCGGGGTGCCCGAGCAGTCCAGGCCCGCGTCCAGGAGCGCCTGGACCTTGGCCTCGGTGGCGGTGGCGACGGCGTTGACGAGTGCGGCGTCGGAGAGCGGCACGGGGAGCGTGACGACGATGTTGATCGTGCCCGGTCGCGGCGGCCCCTCGGTGCCTTCCGCCGGGGCTGCGGCCCAGCCGCGTACGCCGAGTCCGCAGGTGGCGGTCGCCGTCACGCCCTCGTCGGCCGCGACCGTGTACGCGGTGACGTCGGCGGCGGTCATCAGCCCGGCGCCGGGTCCGGTGAGATGTTCGGCGGCGGCGATCTCGGCGAGGTGCCGGTCGGGATCCAGCCGCGGGTAGCCGCCGGGCACCTGGGCGTTGAGTATCCAGTCGCGCGGGCCGATGCCGCCGCCGAGCACGGCACTGCCGCACACCCGCCAGCCCGGCCCGAGTCGCCACACCAGATGGTGCAGTTGTGCACCGTCCTCCCGCCGGGCCCGCAGTTCACCGCGTTGTTCGGGCAGCCGGATGCGTACGGAACTGATGGGGCACCCCCGGTGGCGCGGCAGGACGGCGGTCGGCTCTTGGCCGGTCGATCATATGTGCCGGTGCCACACCGGCCGGAAAGCGGGTTGCCGGTGTTCACAACGCCGTCCACAGGACGAGGAGTTGGTGCGGGTGCCGCTCGGTGAGACCTCTCGTCCCGCCGGTCGTCGATCAGAATCCTGGCGCGGCCGGGCAGGCCGCGCCGCACATCGGGGGCCGCCCGGAACACCCTCTCCCCCTTCACCCGAATGGC
The DNA here is from genome assembly GCF_042891445.1 of Streptomyces sp. NPDC001890. Classification (NCBI taxonomy): domain Bacteria; kingdom Bacillati; phylum Actinomycetota; class Actinomycetes; order Kitasatosporales; family Streptomycetaceae; genus Streptomyces; species Streptomyces sp. NPDC001890. The sequence continues at coordinate 147,847 of NZ_JBIATE010000009.1, forward strand.
CTAACGCGGGCACGGGGTGCCCACCGCCGTGGCAGGCGGTCACCGCCCAACCGCCGAGCATGCGGCGGGCGGCCTTCGCGGCCCGGGCGGTTGCAGCGTCCATCCGGGTGAGGCGCGATGGAAGGCGGACGCGCCTCCTCTGATGGCCTCAGCCACAGGACGCGCCCGGACGAGGAGGAATCGGTCATGGCAGCCGCTGACGGTTTCACGGATTCCGGAGAGCTCGACGGCCTGACGGTGTACGACACCGACGGCGAGAAGGTCGGCAGTGTGGGCCGGGTGTACGTCGACGACAACACCGGCCGACCGGACTGGATAACGGTGAAGACCGGCCTGTTCGGCATGAAGGAGAGTTTCGTTCCGCTTGCCGGAGCCCGCCGCGTCGGATCCGATCTGCACATCTCGCATCCGAAGGACCGCGTCAAGGACGCCCCCCGGGTGGACGCGGACGCACATCTGTCCGTGGCGGAGGAGGAAGAGCTCTACAAGCACTACGGCCTCGCCAGGAACACCACCGCGAAGCTCGGCGACCGGCCGGGCACGGGCAACACGACGGCGTCCGGGACGGGCACCACGGCCATGGGAGCAGCGGGAGCCGCCGGAGCGGCCGGGGCCATGGGTGCGTCCGGTGCCGGACGCACCACCGGGTCCGACAAGTCGGCCATGACCGGCACCACCGCATCCGGTACGGGCACGGCCCGGACCACCTCGTCCGGCATGGCCGGCGCCGGATCCGGTCCGGGCCAGGGCAGGCACCGCGGCGCCGGGGCGGCCGGCACCTCGCGGCCCCTCGTCGGCGCCGGGGCGGGCTCCGAACGGTCCGCCGACCTGGGCGGCAAGGAGGAGATGATCCGCTCCGAGGAGCAGCTCCACGTCGGCACCGAGGAGTACGAGAGCGGGCGGGCCCGGCTGCACAAGTACGTCGTCACCGAGAACGTCACCAGGACCGTGCCGGTGACGCACGAAGAGGTGCGCCTGATCCGTGAGCCCCTCCAGCCCGGCGAGAAGACGACGGAACGGGCCGCGATCCGCGAGCAGGACGTCGAGGTCACCCTGCACGCGGAACGCCCGACCACGCGCAAGGAGACCGTGGCCGTCGAGCGGGTGCGGATGGAGACCAAGAAGGTGACCGAGCAGAAGGAGGTCTCCGCCGAACTCCGCAAGGAGCAGATCGACTACGCGGACGGCACCGACATCGGTGGCAAGGACATCGGGGGCGAATTCGGCCGGGGGCGCCGCCGCTGACCCCGTACCGCACACCGCGGCGAACGGCCGCAACCGGAAAGCTCTCAGGGCGGACCCGCGCAGTGCCGGGGTCCGCCCGACCGCTCGCGTGACGCCCGGCCGCTCTCGTGGCTCCCGGCCGCCCTCGTCACGCCCGACCGCTCTCGTCACGCCCGGCCGCCCTCGTGGCTCCCGCCGCCGGACGCCACGTCCCCGCGGGCCGCCCCGGCAGGAAGCGCACCGAGGGCCGCCCGTCCGGGCCGTCCGGCGTGACGCGGGCGGCGACCCGGTAGACGTCGGCGATCAGCTCCTCGGTGATCACTTCGGTGGGGGTACCGGCGGCCACCACCCGCCCCTCCTTCAGCACCGCGATCCGGTCGCAGAACATCGCGGCCAGGTTGAGGTCGTGCAGCGCGATCACACCGGTGAGCGGCAGCGAGGCGATCAGCGCGAGGAGTTCCAGCTGGTGCTGGATGTCGAGGTGGTTCGTCGGCTCGTCGAGCAGCAGCTCGCGCGGCTGCTGGGCCAGCGCACGCGCGATCTGGACGCGCTGGCGCTCGCCCCCGGACAGGGTGTGCCAGGACTGGTCGCCGCGGTCGGCCAGACCGGTCCGCGCGAGTGCTTCGCGTACCGCCTCGTCGTCCGCCCGGTCCGGTGCCGACCAGGCCCTGCGGTGCGGGATGCGCCCGAGCCGCACCACGTCGAGCACGCTCAGCTCGACCTGGGTGACGGCGTGCTGGTCGACCACCGCGACCCGCCGGGCGACGGTGCGGCGGCCGGCGTCGGCCAGCCGCAGTCCGTCGAGGGTGACCACACCGGTCTCCGGGGCGAGGACTCCCGCCAGCACACGCAGCAGGGTCGACTTGCCGGAACCGTTCGGTCCGAGCAGCCCCACCGTGGCGCCCGGCCCCGGGGCGAGGTCGACCCCGTCGAGAATGAGGCGGCCGCCCGCCGTCCGGCTGACCCGTTCGGCACGCAGCCCCGCTGCCGCCGCGTCCGTCATGCGGTCCTCCGGGTGCGGTACAGGACCAGGACGAACGCGGGCACACCGATCAGCGCGGTGACCACGCCCACGGGCACCTCCTGCGGGTCGAGGACCGTCCTGGCGAGGGTGTCGACCCAGACCAGGAACACGGCTCCGGCCAGCGCCGTGACCGGCAGCAGCCGCCGGTGCCCGGAACCGGCGAGGGCACGGGCGGCGTGCGGCAGCACCAGACCGACGAAACCGATGGCGCCGGCCGAGCTGACGAGTGCGGCGGTCAGCAGCGCGGTCGTGCACAGCAGCACGATCCGGGTACGCGCGACATGGACGCCGAGCGTGGCGGCGGCGTCCTGGCCGAACGCGAAGGCGTCGAGCGTACGAGCATGGCCCAGGCAGACCAGCAGGGCCACGGCGAGAACGGCGGCGCAGACCCACACATCGCTCCAGCCGACCCCGCTGAGCGAGCCGAGCAGCCAGAACAGCACCCCGCGGGTCTGCTCGGCGTCGGCGGCGGTCATCACGACGAAGGAGGTGAGCGCGGAGAACAGCTGCATGGCCGCGACACCGGAGAGCACCACCCGGTCGGTCGTGCCGCCCAGGGTGTGGCTGAGCAGCAGCACGAGGGCGAACGAGCCGAGCGCCCCGACGAACGCACCGGTCGAGATCGACACCGCTCCCCCGCCGACACCGAGGACGACGACCACGACCGCCCCGGTGGACGCGCCGGAGGAGACCCCGAGGACGAACGGGTCGGCGAGCGGGTTGCGGAGCAGCGACTGCATGACGGTGCCGCAGACCGCGAGCCCGGCGCCGCACACCGCGGCCAGCAGGGTGCGCGGCATGCGCAGGTTCCAGATGATGCCGTCCCGGATCGGGGAGAGCTGTGACCGCCCCCAGCCGAGGTGCGCGGCGACCGCGGACCAGACGTCGGCCACCGAGACGCGGGCGGGGCCGATGGTGACGGCGACCGCGACGGAGCCCAAGAGCAGCGCGATGCCGCCGGCCCACAGGGCCCCGCCGCGCAGCCGCCGTACGCCCGTCGTGGTGCGCGCCGACGCGGTGGGGGCCGTCGGCACGGCCACCGCCGTGCCGGGTCCGGTCCGCGTCATCCCGCGAGCCCGAACCGGCGCAGCCCGGCGGCGACGTGTTCGACGCCCTCGACCGTCCGGATGGACGGGTTCATGGCCTGGCCGCTCAGCAGGACGTACCGCTTGTGCCTGACCGCGTCCATGTTCTTGGTGACGGGGTCGGACTCCAGGAACTCGATCTTCTTCGCGGCGCTCTCGGCGGTCTGGGCCCTGCGGGTCAGGTCGCCGATGACCAGGACGTCGGGGTTGCGGTCGGCGACGGTCTCCCAGTTGATCTGGGGCCATTCCTCGTGGGTGTCGTCGAAGACGTTCTTCGCTCCGAGCGCTTCGGTGATGACTCCGGGTGCTCCGCAGCAGCCGGCCAGGTACGGGGCCTTGGAGTCGGAGAACCAGTACAGGAGGGTGGCGCCGGAGGCGTCGATGCCCTCGGTCGCCTTCTTCACCCGGTCCCGCAGCCGCGCCACGAGCGCGTCGCCGCGCTCCGGTACGCCGAACACCCGGGCCAGGTCGTGCACTTCGCCGTAGACGCTCTCCATGGTGAGCGGCGCGGTACGGGCTCCGTCGCCGCCGCCGCTGTTGTCCTTGCCGGTGCAGTCGGCGGGCGAGACATAGGTGGGGACGCCGAGCGATTCGAACTGTTCACGGGGGGCGACGCCGCCCTTGGCGAGGGTCGACGCGAACGAGGCGCTGACGAAGTCGGGTTCCTGGTCGAGGACCTTCTCCGAGGACGGCCGGTTGTCCGAGATCCTGGGCACCTGGGCGTTGGCCTTCTCCAGGCCCTTCATCACCGGGTCGGTCCAGGTGGCGGTGGCGGCCATCCGGTCGGCGAGACCGAGGGAGAGCAGGATCTCGGTCGATCCCTGGTCCACCGGGACGGCGCGGCGCGGCGCGGCCTCGACGGTGACGGTGCGTCCACAGTTCTTCAGCGTCACCGGATATCCGTCCGCGGGGCCCGGTTTCGCGCCGGACCGACCGGCTCCGCCTCCACAGGCGGTCAGCAGGACGAGTCCCGCCGAGAACAGGGCGACGGTGCGGACGGGGCTGGCTATGGACGTCACGGAGTCCCTCTGCGTCTCTGGGCCCATGCGCGGAGCCCGTTGTACTGAGTCCCCCGGTCCGGAACCGGACCGAGGATGCCAGCAGGTCTTCGGACTCGGGTTCTTTCGGACGGGGCGCCTTCCCGGGCACCCGAGGGTGGTCCCAGTGGCCGTGGCCCCGCCCGTCCCCCTCACCGCTGCGCGTCAGTTCCGGATTCACACCGGATTCCCTGACCCCTACGTGGAGTTTGACTGGCCCCGGCAAGCTATCACGTGCCTCCGTGCGGTTCTCGGGCGGTTGTGCGGCTCACGGGCGGTGGTGGCCGGTGGTACGCCGGGCCGTTTTCCCGTCGCACCACCTGCCTGCTGCCTGCGGAACGGCCCTCAGGGACGCTGAAGGGCGAGGACCGCGTTGTGGCCGCCGAATCCGAAGGAATGGCTGACGGCGCGCCTGATGGGCCGCCGCAGAGGTTGCTTGGTGACGCAGTCGATGTCGAACTCGGGCGCCGGGGCATCCAGGTTGGCGATCGGAGGGACCACTCCGCGCTGGAGCGTGAGGACGGTCAGCCCGGCCTCGATCGCTCCGGCCGCCCCCATGCAGTGCCCCAGTACGCCCTTGGGTGCGGTGACGGGCGGCCGGTGCGGGTAGACCCGGGCGATGAGGGCGGCCTCGACGGCGTCGTTGACCGGGGTCGCCGTGCCGTGCGCGTTGACGTGCTCGACGTCCTCGGCCGCCCAGCCCGCGTCGCGCAGCGCGGCCTCCACCGCTGCCTGGGCGACCTTGCCGGAGGGGCGCGGGCTGATGGGGTGGTGGGCGTCGGTGGTGGCGCCGGTGCCGGCGAGCAGCGCCCGAGGGGCCGCGTCCCGGGCCCGCGCGTCGTCCGTCCGCTCCAGCACCATGACGGCCGCGCCCTCGCCCATGACCAGGCCGGCCCGGTCGGCCGCGAAGGGCCGGCACAGTCCGGCCGGGTCGCCGTCCCGCCGGGCCCCGGCCCCGGACCTGGCGAACGCGGCCATGGCCGCCGGGTAGACGATCGACTCGGTGGCTCCGGCGATCGCGATGTCGCACTGCCCGGTGACCAGCAGGTCGCGGGCGACGGACAGCGCGGTGGCGCCGGACGAGCAGGCGGTGCACGGCGCCATGCTGGGGCCGGTGGCCCGCAACTGGATCGCGATCTCGGCGGCGGGCATGTTCGGGATGGTGAGCAGGATGCCCGACGGCGAGGTGGCCCCGGCGCCGAGCCGGTCGAGCACGACGGCCTGCTCGGTCAGCGAGGCGGAACCGCCGCTGCTGGTGCCGACGACCACCGCGACGCGGCTGCCCTCCCACCGGGCCGGGTCGAGCCCGGCGTCGGCGACCGCCTCCCGGGCGGCGAGCACGGCGAGTTTCACGTACTTCCCCATGCGGAAGGACGCCCTGCCACCGATCGCGGCGTCCAGGTCGATGCCGTCGACCATGCAGGCGAAGTCGATGGCGCAGCCTTCGAGTTGGGCGACGGTACGGGCCGGTGACGCTCCCGCGCACACACCCCGCCAGGTGGACTCCGTGTCGTTGCCGACCGGGGTGATCATGCCCAGGCCGGTGACGGCTACGGCCGGCCTGTTCATCGGGCGTTGCTCATCGCTGCCCCGCCGCCCATCCGCGCGCCGCTGCCGGCCGCCGCGTCGATGAACCGTGTGATGTCGGCCAGCGTGGCGTCCTTGGGGAACTGGTCGAAGCCCCGGTCGCCGCCGGCCGTCTCCCTGATGAGGACGGCGAACTCGGCGACGGCGAGGGAGTCCATCTCCAGGCTGTCCATCGTGGAGCCCGGGTGGATCTCCGCTGCGGGGACCTTGAAGGTGTGTGTCAGAACCTCGGTGATCTTGGGGTGAATCGCGCTCATCAGCTTTCTCTCCATCATTCGGTCCGGCTGTCGGGGCCGGCGGTGAAACCGCCCCGACGCCGAATCAACTAGGAGGAGTGCCTCCAGTTACGCCTTGTGCCGAACCGATTCGCCACCGTCCTCCCCGCGCTCCCCGCACCACCGGGCCAGGACGGACGCCGTACCCCAGAAGGCCAACAGGACAACGCGTACCCCGAGGGCCCCGGCCGCCTCCCTGATCCGACGGCTCCGCACAGCTGTTCCCTTCCTCGTCATGGCCGTCACCGCTCGCCCCGAGCCGCTTCCCGGCCCCCGTCGGTCTGCCAGAAAGCTCCCGGATCGTCGTAGGCGTCCACGTAGTCGGCGCCGGCGATCGGCCAGTCGGCGAGCAGTTGCGGCGGCAGCGCGAAGGATTCGACGAGTTCGGGAAGGTGGGCGGCGACCGTGGTGATGAGCTCCTCCATCCGGTCCGGCAGGCCGTTGACCTGGTCGGCGGTCAGCAGCCCCGCGGCCAGCAGATCACCGGCGTTGCGGGCGATCCGGTCCAGCGCGAAGAGCCGCTCCAGCTCGCCGAGCCGGTCGCGGGCGGGCCCCTCGGGCAGCGCGGCCACCGCCTCCGCGTACGCCTCGGCCGCCTGCCGCTGGGCGTGCGCCTCGACGCCGCGCAGAGCGGGCCCGGACGCCGCGTTCCACCGCGCCAGCGGATCGCCGTGCGGTGCGCGGCCGATCCGCCGCCGGGCCCGGCCGAACCAGATCCGCTCCAGCTCCGCGAGCAGCCCGCCGAGGAAGCCGGGATCGTCGAGATCACCGGGTCCGCCTCCGGGGGAAGGACCGGGTCCGGGCGGTGCGGCGGCGAAGAGCATCTCCGCGGCCGCCTTGGCGTGGATGGCCAGATTGTCGCCCTCGGCGGTGATGGCGCCCTCCACCCCGGTGAGGAGCTCGCTCATGCCGTTGTGCTCCAGGAGTGCCTGGGCGCCGCAGCGCTCCCGGGACTCCACGATCACGGACCTGGCCTGCCAGGTGATCCACCCCTTGGCGACGGCGACCAGCCGCTCGGCCTCCTCCCGCCGCTCGCCGCGTTCCCAGCGGTCCAGGGCCCTGCGGTGCAGCAGGCTCATCGCGAACACGGTGGCCATGGCCGAGGCGAGCGGACCGTGGTGACTGCGGTGGGCGATCACCGGCACCCGGTGCGAGCCCCGGGGACCCGAGATGTACCGGTGGCCGCCGTAGCGGACGGCGACCGCGAGCGTCGCGCGCGCACAGCCGACCGCGCAGGCCGTCATCGAGATCTTGCCGGAGGTGACGCGCCCGATCGACGCGAGGAAGCGGCGCCTGCGGTTGTCGACGGCGCTGCTGAACTCCCCGTCCGCACCGATCCGTCCGTGGTCCCCGTCGAGCAGCGCGGCGCGTCCGACGAAGACCCGGTCGAAGGAGGTCAGGCAGTGGTCCACCGGGCTGCCCGTGCGGGTGGGGAGCGTGCGGACGCGCACCCCGGGCAGGGCCTGTTCGTCGTCGGTGAGCGGCACCAGGAAGAGGAAGACCCCGTGGTCGGCACCGTCGACGAGCAGGCGGGCGGCCACCAGACCGGTCTTGGGGCCGCCGGCCGGGCTGGTGTTGGGCATGAATTTCTGCGCCCCGGCGTGCGGTGTGCGCAGCACGAAGCCGTCACGCTCACGGTCGTACTCGGCCGTGGTCTCGACGGCCGCGGCGTCGTTGCCGTGTGCCACCTCCGTACAGAGGAAGGTGCCGATGCTCCGCAGCCGCAGGAAGTCCGACAGGTCACGGTGGCCGTCGCCCCCGTGGTCGAGGAGGCTGCCGAGAAAGAGGTTGTAGTGGATGCCCGCCACCGTGGTGAGTGCCGGGTCCACCGGGCCCAGCCATTCGTGCAGCGCCGCGAGGGCGCGGGGGTCGGCGGCGAGCCGGGCACCGCTGTCCAGGCAGCCGTTGAGGACGCGCAGCCGCTCGTACGCCAGATCCAGGCGCTCCTCGGCCGAGCGGCGGTCCGGGCGGCGGAAGGGTTCGGTACTGATCAGCCGCTGCCAGAAGCCATGCTCCCGGCGGAAGTTGCCGCCGAGGAGCACACCGGTGAGGAGGTCCGTGGATCGTTCTGCGGAGGGGCTGTCGATCGTTGCGGTCATGGAAAATAAAACGATCAAGCAACGGCGAGGACACCCGGGTCCGTCGGTGACGGGCCGTCCGGGTCGGCACGCTGGAAGGCGAGTACGACGTTGTGTCCGCCGAAGCCGAAGGAGTGGCTCAGCGCCCGCTCGACCGGCTGCCTCCGGGGTTCCTTGACCACGCAGTCGAGGTCGAACCCGTCCGGCAGCGAGTCCAGGTTGGCGATCGGCGGGACGAGGCCGTGCTCCAGGGTCAGTACGGTGGCGACCGCCTCGATCGCCCCGGACGCCGCGAGGGTGTGCCCCAGGACGCCCTTCGGTGCGGTCACCGACGGCCGGTGCGGGAAGAGCTCGGAGATCAGTGCGGTCTCCATCGCGTCGTTGAGCTGCGTCGACGTGCCGTGAGCGTTGATGTGGTCGACCTCGTGGGCCGCCCAGCCCGCCTCGCGCAGCGCCGCCTCGACGGCCTTGCGCGCGCCGCCGCCCTCCGGGTCCGGGGCCGTGGGGTGGTGGGCGTCGGTGCTGGAGCCCGTGCCGGTCAGCAGCGCCCGTGCCCGCCCGCCCCGGGCGTACGCGTCGGCCGTCCGCTCCAGTACGAGCACGGCGGCGCCCTCGCCGATCACGAACCCGTCCCGGTCCGCGGCGAACGGCCGCGACGCCCCCGCCGGATCGCCGGTGCGCAGCGAGAGCGCGCCCATTCCCGCGAAGGCGCTCACCACCAGCGGGGTGAGCACGGCCTCCGCGCCGCCCGCCACCACCACGTCGCACCGGTCGTTCAGCAGCAGATCGCGGGCGACGGCCACGGCCGTCGCCCCGGACGCGCAGGCGGTCGCCGGGGCCAGGCCGGGGCCGTGGGCCCGCAGGGCGATGGCCACCTCCCCGGCGGCCGCGTTGGGCATCATCATCGGGACCAGCAGCGGTGACACCGCGTCCGCTCCGCCGTCGTCGAGCCTGCGCACGTTGTCGACGAGCACGGACACCCCGCCCACCCCGACGCCGAGGACCACGGCGACCCGGTCGCCGTCCCACCGCTCCGGCGACAGGCCGGCGTCCGCCACGGCCTGGCGGGCGGCGACCAGCGCCATCTTCACGAACCGTGCCATCCGCCACACCGAACGCCCGCCGACCGCCGCGTCCAGGTCGATCCCGTCCACCGGACAGCCGAAGTCGACCGGCAGTCCTGCCAGTTCCTCGCAGCCCCGAGCCGTGGACACACCTGCGCACAGCCCCTCCCAGAAGGTGTGCTCGTCCGCGCCCGCCGACGTCACCAGCCCCAGCCCGGTCACCGCGACGCCTCCGTCAACCCTCGTCATGTCCGCCCCCTCCTCCATAATCGATCACGCCTACTGGTTGTCGAACGGCCGTAGCCCCGGCAAGGATGCGCCCAATGAGCCGAAAGGGTCATCGATACCTCCGGCGGGCGGAACGGTGCCGCACGCCACGGTGACCGTCTTCACCCGTCCGGGCCTGCCCGCCGTGCCGTCCGCGGCGGCAGGCCGTCCCCTGGGGGGATGGAAGCGGACCACGAACAGCCGAAGCCCCCGAAGGACAGTGCCGAGCTGGAGGAGCTGCGCGCCAGGGTGGCTGTGCTGGAGTCCCGTGCCCCGGCCCGGCACCGGCCGCGCGCCCGTTCGTTCCTGGCCGTGCTGCTCGTCCTGGTCGCGGCCGTTCTCACCCCGCTGAGCATCGTGTCGTCCTGGGCGAAGAACCAGATCACCGACACCGACAACTACGTGGCGATGATGGCGCCGCTCGCCTCCGACCCCGATGTGCAGACCGCGGTGACCGATCGCGTCACCGGTGCCGTCATGCAGCACCTGGATGTGAAGGCCCTGCTGTCCGAGGTCTCCCCCGCGGACCGGCCGGTGCTCGACAAGGCGCTGTCGAAGCTGAACGGCCCCATCACCACGGGAATTTCGGACTTCGTGCACGGGACCGTGGAGAAGTTCGTCGCCAGTGACGCCTTCGCGACGATCTGGACCGACCTCAACCGGGCGGCCCAGTCCGCCGCGGTGAAGGCGCTGTCCGGGAGCGGCGGCGGGGCCGTGAAACTCACCGACGACACCGTCACCATCGACCTCGCACCGGTCGTCGACCGGGTGAAACAGCGTCTCGTCGACCGGGGGCTGGGCGTCGCGGCGAAGATCCCCGAGGTCCACACCGATTTCACGGTGCTCACCTCCGACTCGGTGGGCAAGGCCCAGAGGTGGTTCCGGGCCCTCCAGATCATCGGGTTCTGGCTGCCGTTGGTCACTGTGGCGCTCGCCGCGGGCGGGGTGCTCCTCGCGGTGCGCCGCCGCCGCGCCCTGGTCACGACGGCGCTCGTGGTCGCGGCCGGTGCCGCGGTGCTCGGCCTGGCGTTGTGGGTGGGCCGGGCGTTCTATCTCGACAGTCTGCCGTCCGGGGTGTCGCAACCGGCTGCCGGCTCGGTCTTCGATGCCCTGGTCGGACAGATGCGTGCCCTGGTCCGCATGGTCGTCACGCTCGGCGCCGTGGTGGCCCTCGCCGCCTGGCTCACCGGTTACGGCCGCGCCGCCGGCCGTGTCATGGCGATGTGGAGCGGCGGCATCGGTGCCGTGCGGGACGCGGCCGGGTTCACCGGCGGCCCGGTCGGCCGGTGGGTGCATCGTGCCAGGCGCCCGCTGAACTGGACGGTCGTCGTGGTGGCCGCCGCGGTCCTGGTGGCATGGGACCGGCCGACGGGCCTGGTCACGGTATGGATCGCGCTCTGTGCGCTGTTCGTCCTCGCTGTCGTCGAGTTCCTCGACGACGACAGCAGCCCGCATCTGGCGGTGCCCGGGGGCTGACGGCTCCCGGGCCCGCCGTCGGCCGGCCGGGGCGTGTTCAGCTCCGGTCGAGTGCCGCCCGCAGCTCCACCCCGTCCGGCGGGTTGGCGCCGGCCCGGGCCACGGTCACGGCTGCCGAGGCCGCCGCGTGCCGCAGGACATCGGCCGTCCGGGCCCGGTCCAGCGAGCGGAGCCGCTCCCGTCCGTCCGCACCGAGCAGCCCGTGTCCGGCGAGGGCGTGCAGGGTGCCCGACATGAAGGCATCGCCCGCCCCCACCGTGTCGACGACATAGGTGGGCAGCGCGTCGACCGTCACCCGCCCGCCGGGCAGTACGGCCAGCGCCCCGTCGCCGCCCCGGGTGACGAGGACCAGTGCCGGGCCGGTGGCCAGCCACCGCTCGGCGACCCGCTCCGGGTCCTGGCCCGGATACAGCCATTCCAGGTCCTCGTCGCTGGCCTTGACCACGTCGCTGAGCGCGACGCACCGCTCGACCCTGCGGACCGCCGACTCATGGTCCCCCATCAGCTCGGGCCGCACATTGGGGTCGTAGCTGACGGTCGCGGCCGTCCGCATCGACTCCACGGCGGCCAGGACCGTGGCCGCCCCCGGTTCCATCACCGCCGCGATGGAACCGGTGTGCACATGATGGGGCGGCCGGTCCAGCGACACCGGGCCGAGCGTCCAGGTGATGTCGAAGGTGTACTCGGCCCGGCCCGCCGCGTCCAGGGTGACGGCGGCGGACGGGGTGGGGGCCGTGGCGCCGTCCGTGCGGACCTCGACCCCGGCACCGGCGAGATGGTCCCTGATCAGCCGGCCGTCGTCGTCGGGGCCGAGCTGGGTGAGCAGGGTGGCGCCGTGCCCGAGCCGGGCCAGGCCGTACGCGACGTTGGCCGGGCTGCCGCCCGGGTGGACCTGTTCGGCCGCACCCGGCAGCCGGACGATGTCGGCGACGCATTCGCCGATGACCAGCAGGTCGAGTCTGTCGAGCATGGGGGTGGGGTCTCCTAGGTCGTGTCCGTAAAGTCCCGCCTGGCACGCGACGCCCTCTGGGCGTACGACGGGACTTTACGGACACGGCCTGGAGTGCGGTGACGGAAGCAGGCTGCTGATGGTGACCCGGCCGTCCCCGCCGAACACCTCGACGGCACAGGTGTCCATGAACAGCCTGATCCGCAGCCGCCGTTCGCCGTCGACAGTGGTGAGGGCCACAGGCGCGGCGGGCCGCTGGACGAGTCCCCCGGCGGTCAGGGGCAGCTGGCGGGCGATGCCGAGCCGGCCGTTCCATTCGCCGGTCGGGGCGCTGGACGCGTAGTCCCAGTTGCTGAGCCGGCCGAGCTTCAGTAACACACGTCAGTTCGACGTTGCAGGCAGGTTTCGAGGGGTTGGCCGATGTCAGGAGGGGGGACGCAGCGAGTCCCCCGCCCCTTCGAGGGGGGCCGGGGGACTCGGGTCCGTACGCGGATCAGGAGGCGCCCTCGCCCCCGTAACGGCGCTCGAACTTGGCGACCTGCCCCTCCGAGTCGACGACGCGCGCCTTCCCGGTGAAGAAGGGGTGGCTCTCGGCGGAGATCTCCACGTCGATGACGGGGTAGCTGTTGCCGTCGTCCCAGTCGATCGTCTGCTCGCTCGACGCGGTGGACCGGGTCAGAAAGGCGTAGCCCGCCGAACGGTCACGGAAGACGACGGGACGGTAGGAAGGGTGCTTGTCCTGCTGCATGCCTGCTCCTGGGGACGTACGGGGTCGGCTCGGGTGATCCCGACCAGCCTCGCGAACCGAGAGGTGCGGCGCGATCGGACACGTCCGTACGGGCGTCGGCCCGCCCGGCCCCTCCCTGCCGGGTGCACGGGCCTGCGCCCGGCCGTGCACCGGGCGTGCACCCGCCCGTGCTCAGCGTCCGGCCGCCTCCATCGCGTCGGCCACCAGCGTCAGGAAGGCCGCATGGGCCCGCGCGCTGCACACCGGCTCCGGGTTCCAGGGCACCACCCGGGCGGCCCGCTGGATCACCGACCAGTCCGCGTTGGTCCGCAGCTCGTCGAGCGGTGTGGCGTTGGCCCTGACGTCGGCGAGTACCACCTCGGGGCGCAGGGCCGCCGCTTCCGCCCAGCCGACCGTGGACCAGTTCGCACCGGGCCCCTCGGCGGGCTCCACGAGGCCGACGCCGAGCTCGGCCAGCACCCGCAGCTCGGGCCACATCCGGGGGCGGGCGAGGTGGGTCTGCTCCTGGCCGGCCGGGGAGAGGGCGACGACCCGGGGCCCGTCCGTACCGGCGGCGAGCGTGCGCAGCCGGTGCCGCGCTCCGTCCAGGTCCTGGGTCGCGGCCTCGGGTTCCTCGGCCCCGAGCGACCGGGCGAGCAGGGCGAACCGGTCACCGATCTCGGCGAGGGTGCGCGCCTGCCCCACGTCGATGACGACGACGGGGACCTGCTCCTCCAGATGCTTGGCGGTCTCCGGGGCGAGCCCGTAGACATGGCCGCCGCCGTAGCTGACGGCCACCACGAGGTCGGGCTCACCACTGAGCAGGGTGTCCACGTCCAGGGTGCTGCCCGCGCCGAGGTAGTCGACCTCGGCCGGCGGGAGCGAACCGGTCTTCGCCGCGTCCGGCACGGCCGGGTCGTCGTGATCGGAGCCGAATATCGCGCCGGGGCGTATGCCGTGGTCCCACAGGGTCGCCCCGGCCTGGACATAGGCGAGCACCCGCGCCGGGCGCCGCTCGGCCGTCGACAACTGTCCACGATCGTCGGAGAACTGCCACACGGTCTGTTCCCTCATGCCACACGCCCCTCGCCACCGGTCGCCGCACCCCGCGTTCCGGGGTCGTACACCAGTACCTGCCCAGCGGACTCCGGTGGCACCCCACCCGGCGGCGGGCCGGCACGGATGGCGCGAAGAAGCCCGTGCACGGCCGTGAATCGGCCCCTGCCGTCGTCGCACGCACCGGCCGGGCCCGTAGAAGTCCCGCCTGACTCGCGACGCCCTCCGGCCGTACGACGGGACTTCACGGAAACGACCTAGAGGTTGGGGCGGATGGCGTCGGCGATGACCTTCAGGCCGGCCACGCCCGGGCTGGGAAAGAGCCCGACGTTCGGGAACGCCTTGGTGGGCACGCCCTTCCAGGCGATGTCGGTGTCGAAGAGGTGCATTCCGGCCCAGAAGTCGGTGCCCAGCTCGGAGTTGAGGTGGGCGGCCCACTGCCCGTCCATGTCCATGATCACGCGCTTGGGGCCGATCCCGCCGTTGTGCGGCACGAACTCACCCGTCGTGAACGCCTGCGGGACGCTGAAGTTCAGCATGGTCAGCTCACCGGCGGCCCGGGGCACTCCGTCGACCTCCGGAGTGGCGAAGAACTTGCTGTCCCCGAACGCGGCGAACTGGATCCAGAAGTCCTCGATCTCGTAGACCTTGCCGGTGGCGGAGACGACGCGGAAGCCCCCGGGGTAGCAGACCCGGCCGCTGGGCAGTTCGATGTTGTCGTACTGCTCCCCGATGGGCATGACCACGGCCGTGCCGTTGTCGGTCAGACGGATCGGGGCGATGGCGTCGATCGTGGCGCCGGCCCTCCTCAGGCCGTCCAGGAGGGGCTGCGAGAAGGTGACCTTCGCCGTTCCCTCCTTGGAGAGGTACAGGCCGGTCTCCCCCGGCTTCACACAGCCCTTGACAGCGGCCGCGTGCTCCTGGGCCCGGACCTGCGGAGCCGACTCCGCTGCGGCGGGCACCGCCTGACCGGCCGTCAGCATGACGGCGCAGAGTCCGGCGGCCACTGCGAGGGGGGCAAGGGTGTAGCGCATGGCTGGTCTCCCTGAGAGACGAATGAGGCATGACGGGCGAACGCCCGCCCAGACATCTACCAATGGCACCGGCTTCAAGATCGTCGGCGCGGCGCCCGATCGCGCCGAACGGCGGATCAAGCTCATTCCAATGGTCAGAGCCGGGCCGGCCCCATGCGTCCGCTCAGTCGGTCACGGCATCGGGATCGACACCGAGTCCGGTCAGGAAGGCCGCCGCGGCCGGGGTGGGGCGGAAGCGGCTCCAGACCAGGCGCTCGGTGCGCGCGGGGGCATCGCGGACGGCCAGCACGTGCACGCCGGTCAGCTCCGCCGCGAAGGCCGCCGGCAGCATGGCGATGCCGAGCCCGCTGCGTACCAGCCGGACGATGAAGTCGGTGCTGCTGACCTCGAACGCCACCTCCCGGGTGAGGCCCATCGCCGCGAACGCCTCCTCCGACTGCGCACGGGCCGCGGTGCCGTCCGGGTGGTCGACGAAGATCTCCTGCGCCAGCCGCTCCAGCCCCGTTTCCGCCTGCCCGGCCAGGGCGTGGGTCGGTGCCACGACCGCGACCAGTTCGCCCGTGGCGAGTTCGTGATCGCTCACGCCCTTGGGCCGGTAGCTCGGCAGCACTCCCAGGAACGCCACGTCGAGCGTCCCGTCCCGCACCTCCTGGGCCAGGTCCTTGCTCGCTCCGTCCCGCAGCACGATGTGCACCTTCGGGTGGCGGAGGTGGAAGGCGCGCAGCGCGGCCGGGATGTCGACCGCGGAGATGGTCGGGATGGCGCCGACCGCGAGGCGGCCGCGGACCTCCCCCGCCGTCGCGGCGACCTCGGCGCGGGCCCGCTCCGCCGCGTCCAGCGCCTGCCGGGCCTCCGGCAGGAACGCCTCGCCCGCCGCGGTGAGCCGGACCCGGCGGCTGGTGCGGTCGAAGAGCCGGGCTCCCAGCTCCTTCTCCAGCCGGGCGATCTGATGGCTCAACGCGGACTGGACGACCAGGCACCGCTGCGCGGCGCGGGTGAAGCTTCCCAGCTCCGCCACCGCGACGACGTACCGCATCTGCTGAAGTTCCATGGATCCATCGTGAACCACGATCGATCGAATGAAAAACATGTGTTGGACTCATGGATGGCTGACCCCGAGGCTGGGACACATGGCTCACACCACTCACGAGACCCGTAGCCGGGTCGTGCCCCGCACCGTGTCCCAGCCGCCCGTGCTCGGGCGCGGTCTGGTTCTGCTGATGGCGCTCGCCGCCGCCCTCTCCTGCGCCGGGAACTACTTCGCGCAGCCACTCCTCGACGTCATCGAGGCGAATCTGGACATCGGTGTCACCGCCGCGGGGCTGATCGTGACCGCCGCCCAGGCCGGGTACGCGCTGGGGCTGATCCTGCTCGTCCCGCTCGGGGACGTCATGGACCGACGACGGCTCGCCGTGGGCCTGTTCGCCCTGACCGCCTTCTTCCTCCTGGCGACGGCCGCCGCGCCCACCGGCCCGCTGCTGATCGCCGGCACCCTGCTGACCGCGCTGACCTCCGTCGGGGCCCAGGTCGTGGTGCCGTTCGCGGCGGCCCTCGCCGCTCCGGCCGAGCGCGGCAGGATCGTCGGCGTCGTCATGTCCGGCGTGCTGCTCGGCGGGCTGTTCGGGCGCCTGGCCGCCGGCGCGCTCTCCGAACTGGGCGGCTGGCGGACCGTGTACTGGGTGAACGCGCTGCTCATGGCCATCATGGCGGTGCTCCTGCACAAGCGCCTGCCCCGCCTGCCCCGGCCGGGCGACGCGGCCACGCTGCCGTACACCGGGCTGCTGCGCTCCACGCTGGCCCTGCTGCGACAGGAACCCCTGTTGCGCCGGCGGGCGGCCATCGGCGCGTTCTCCATGGCCTCGTACAGCGTGCAGCTGACCGCGCTGACGTTCCTGCTGACCCGGCCGCCCTTCCAGTGGAACGCCGCCGCCATCGGGCTCTTCGGCCTGGTGGGCGTCATCGGTGTGGTGGGCATGAACATCGCGGCCCGGCTGAGCGACCGCGGCCGGGTGCAGGTGGTGTCGGGAACCGCGGCGGCGCTCCTCACGCTCGCCTGGCTGCCGCTGCTGGCCGGTGAGTCGTCGCTGCTGTGGCTGACGGTCGGCGTGATCCTGCTGAACATCGCCCAGCAGGCGGGGCTCAACAGCAGCCAGAACGTGATCTACGCCCTCCGCCCGGAGGCCCGCAACCGGATCAACTCCGCGTTCATGACGCTCTTCTTCCTGGGCGGGGCGGCCGGTGCGGCGCTCGCCTCGGTGGTCTGGTCCCGGGCCGGCTGGAGCGGCGTCTGCCTCCTGGGCGGTGCGCTCGCCGCGGGCAGCCTCGTGCTGTGGATCCTGGAGCGCACCCGGATGGCCTCCGCCGCGCGCCCCGGAACCGGAACGGGAACCGGGTCCGGCGCCGTCAGTCGTTGACGGCGGTCAGGAGCACCACGGCGTCCTCCAGGGCCAGCAGCCCGTGCCGCTCCTGCGGGATCGGATGGAGCCCGCCGGCGCCGAGCTCCACATCGCCCGAGGCAGCCGTGAGACGGACCCTGCCGCGGAGCACCTGGAGGGAGGCCGCGGTGGGGGCGTTGTGCTCGTCGAGTGCGGAGCCCGAGGTGAGGGCGATGACGGTCTGCCTCAGGGGTTCCTGATGCAGCAGGCGGTGGGCACTGCGTCCGTGCGCGGAGGCTCGGGCCGCGGCCAGATGCTCGTCGGCGAGGGCATTCAGATCGTCCATGTGCCCACTGTGCCGCAGTGCCCGTCCCCCCGCGATCCTGGCGCCGGGCGGCGACGCGCACCACCCGGCCGGGTCAGCCGCCGGCCGTCCACCGGTACCGGACGTCCGGCTCCCGCTCCTCGTTGCGGCCCCCGTCGTCGAACGAGACGGCGGTGAACCCGTGCCGCTCGTAGAAGGACCGGGCATCCGTGTTGCGCCGGAAGACGTACAGCGTGAGCTCGCCGGCCGCGAGCCGGCGCACCTCGGCCAGGAGCAGCGAGCCGATGCCCCGGCGCCGTACGTCGGGGCGCAGATAGAGGTGTTCCAGCTCGGTTCCGTCCAGGGAGGCGAAGCCCAGCAGCTCTCCGGCGCCGGTCTCCGCGACCCGCACCGTCGTCCCGGGCAGCACGGCGTGGGTCATCCAGGCGAGGGTGTCCTCGTCGCTGTGCACCTTCGGCAGATACGGCATCGACGCGGCGCGCGAGTCGAGGAAGAGCCGGGTCAGCGGACCGGCGTCCTCGGCGGTGGCCCCGCGCAGCAGCACCCGGCCGTCCGGTCCGGAAGTGTTCGGTGACATCTCGTCCCTCCTGGTCCAGCCGCAACACCGCCGCTGTGCGCGGTCCGCGGTGAACTGCTCGTATGCGCGGACGAAACCTATGCCGGGGCCCGCCGGGTCCGCCAGCGGGATTCGGCCCGTCCGGGCGGGGCAGTCGCGGACCGGCGCGGGCCACCCGCGAAAATGTGACGGGGGAACGACCGAAGCGACCGACCGACACGGAGGAATGGGCAGATGCCGCACGAACGAGCTGGACAGCCGGCCCGGCCGGAGGATCTCATCGATGTGGCGCGGCTGGTGACGGCGTATTACGCCCTGCACCCGGACCCGTCCGAGCCGGACCAGCGGGTGGCGTTCGGCACCTCCGGTCACCGCGGGTCGGCCACGGCCACCGCGTTCAACGAGGACCACATCGCCGCCACCAGCCAGGCCATCAGCGAGTACCGGGCGATGCAGGGCACCGACGGGCCGCTCTTCCTCGGCGCCGACACCCATGCGCTGTCGGAGCCCGCCCGGGTCACCGCCATCGAGGTGTTCGCCGCCAACGACGTGACGGTGCTCGTCGATCCGGCCGACGGCTTCACCCCGACCCCGGCGGTCTCGCACGCGATCCTCGGCCACAACCGGGGCCGGACGGCAGGGCTCGCCGACGGTGTGGTGGTCACCCCGTCCCACAACCCGCCCGGCGACGGCGGGTTCAAGTACAACCCGCCGAACGGCGGCCCGGCCGGGTCCGGTGCCACGGGCTGGATCCAGGAGCGGGCCAACGAGATCATCGCCGCCGGGATGAAGGACGTGCGCCGGCTGCCGTACGCCCGCGCACGGGCGGCGTCGACCACCGGGACGTACGACTTCCTCGGCTCCTACGTGGCCGACCTGCCCTCCGTGCTCGACCTGGACGCGGTGCGCGCGGCCGGGGTGCGCATCGGCGCCGACCCGTTGGGCGGTGCGTCGGTCGCGTACTGGGGCCGGATCGCCGAGCAGCACCGGCTCGATCTGACGGTCGTCAATCCGCTGACCGACCCCACCTGGCGGTTCATGACGCTGGACTGGGACGGAAAGATCCGGATGGACTGCTCGTCGCCGTACGCGATGGCCTCGCTGATCGGGCAGCGCGACCGCTTCCAGATCGCGACCGGGAACGACGCCGACGCCGACCGGCACGGCATCGTGACGCCGGACGCCGGGCTGATGAACCCGAACCACTACCTCGCCGTCGCCATCGACTACCTGTACGCCCACCGGGAGCGGTGGCCGGCCGCCGCGGGAGTCGGCAAGACGCTGGTCTCGTCGGGGATGATCGACCGGGTCGCCGCCGGTCTCGGCCGTCAGCTGGTCGAGGTGCCGGTCGGCTTCAAGTGGTTCGTGGACGGTTTGGTCGACGGCTCGATCGGGTTCGGCGGCGAGGAGTCCGCCGGGGCCTCGTTCCTGCGCCGCGACGGTTCGGTGTGGACGACCGACAAGGACGGCATCATCCTGGCGCTGCTCGCCTCGGAGATCCTCGCGGTGACCGGCAAGTCCCCCTCCGAGCACTACGCGGCGCTCACCGCCCGGTTCGGTGAGCCCGCGTACGCCCGGATCGACGCTCCCGCCGACCGTGAGCAGAAGGCGGTCCTCGCGCGCCTCTCCCCCGAGCAGGTCACCGCCGACACACTGGCCGGTGAGCCGGTCACGGCCGTGCTGACCGAGGCGCCCGGCAACGGCGCGCCGATCGGCGGCATCAAGGTGACCACCGAGAACGCCTGGTTCGCGGCGCGCCCCTCGGGCACCGAGGACGTGTACAAGATCTACGCGGAGTCGTTCCTGGGCGCCGGTCATCTCGGCCGGGTGCAGGAGGAGGCCAGGGCCGTGGTCTCCGCGGCGCTGGGGTCCTGATCCGGGCCGGGGCGGCCGGCGGGCCGCCCCGGGCGCGACCGCGCGGGGTTCACCGGACGGGGGTGTTCACGGCGTGACGATGGCGAAGCCGGGGTCGGGCTCGCCGAGGTGGCCCAGCAGTTCGTCCACCTTCGCGAGGTCGCCGTCGGCCTTCGCCCTCCCCTGCTCCACCAGATCGGTGACGGGTGTCTCACCGAGGAGCAGTTCGCGCAGTGCGTCCTCGTCGAGCGTCACCTCGACGTCCGGCTCGCAGGACGCGGGACCGGTGCCCGTCACATGCGTGAGCACACCGTTGCGCAGCCGCATGCCGACGGGGTCCTGGTCCTTCACGTTCCAGCGTACGCAGATGTCGGCGTCCCAGCTGCGGGGTCCGTCGACGCGGACGGCGAGGGCGTCGAAGAGCTGGTCGAGCGTCAGGGCGCGCAGCAGGTCGGGGGCCGCGGTGGTGGTCGGGGTGCCGACGGGGCCATGGCGCAGTTCCCGTGCACCGGTGAGGTAGAAGTTGCGCCAGGTGCCGTTCTCGCTGCCGTAGCCGAGCTGCTCCAGTGCGTCGGCCTGCAGCTCGCGGGCCTCGGTGTTGTCCGGGTCGGCGAACACCACATGGTTGACGACCTGGACCACCCAGCGGAAGTCCCCGGCCGCGAAGGACTCGCGCGCCCGGCGCAGCACCTCGTCGGCGCCGCCCATGAACGCGACGTACCTCTCGGCGCTCCCGACCGGCGGGTGCTCCCACAGGTGCGCGGGGTTGCCGTCGAACCAGCCCAAGTACCGCTGGTAGACGGCCTTCGTGTTGTGGCTGACCGATCCGTAGTAGCCGTGGGTGTGCCAGGCCCGTTCCAGGGCGGGAGGCAGCTCCATCGCCTCCGCGATCTCCAGGGGGGTGTGGCCCAGGTTGAGCATGCGCAGGGTCTGGTCGTGCAGATAGGCGTAGACGTCGCGCTGCTCGGTGAGGAACTCGACGGCGCGCTCGCGGCCCCAGACCGGCCAGTGGTGCGAGGCGAACGCCACATCGGTGCTGTCGCCGAAGAGGTCGACGGCCTCCGTAAGGTAGCGGGCCCACTCCCTCGGGTCGCGCACCTCGGCGCCGCGCAGCGTCAGCAGGTTGTGCAGATTGTGGGTGGCGTTCTCCGCCATGCAGAGCGCCGCGTGGTCGGGGAAGTGGATGTTCAGTTCGGCGGGGGCCTCGGTGCCGGGCGTCATCTGGAAGACCATCCGGATGCCGTCCACCGTCTCCGTCTGGCCGGTGCGGGTGACGTCCAGCGTGGGCGGGATCAGGCCGACGGAGCCCGTCGACGTGGTCTGGCCGAGCCCCGCGCCGATCTGGCCCCGTTCGCCCTTCGGCAGCGCGGCGCCGTACATGTACGCGGCGCGGCGGGCCATCGCCGTACCCGCGTAGACGTTCTCGCTGACGGCGTGCACCAGGAAGCCCCTGGGGGCGATGACCGGAACCCCGCCCGCGATGTCCTCGTCGCTCACCACGCCCCGTACGCCGCCGAAGTGGTCGACGTGGCTGTGGGTGTACAGGACGCCGGTCACCGGGCGGTCCCCCCGGTGTTCGCGGTACAGGGCGAGGGCGGCGGCAGCGGTCTGGGCGGAGATGAGGGGGTCGATGACCAGGACGCCCCGTTCGCCCTCCACCACCGTCATGTTGGACAGGTCGAAGCCGCGTATCTGGTAGATGCCCTCCACCACTTCGAACAGCCCGTGTGCGGCCGAGAGGCGGCTCTGGCGCCACAGGCTCGGGTTGGCCGTCCCGGGGCAGTCCCCGGTCAGGAACCCGTAGGCCCCGAGGTCCCAGACCGTGCTGCCGTCGGCGTCACGGATCACCGTCTCGGTGGCGGTCCCCATGAACCCCCGGCGCGCGTCGTCGAGGTCGCGGGTGTCGTCGAAGGGGAATCGCCGCAGGATCGCGGAATTGCCGTCCACTACGGGCTGCTGTGCGGGCTTGGCGTCCGGGTTCCGGGTCATCTTCTCGGTCTCCCTCTCGCGTGATCCTGCCGGTCCGCGTACGCGGACGCGTCCGGCCCACCCTCCTCCGGCATGCGGCGCGGCACGATCGGGCCTGCTCCGAACGGGGGACGGCCCTCGGGGCGGTACCGGAACCCGGTGCCGTAGCGGGCGTCGTCGCCCGACCGGAGCTTCGCGGCTTGTGGGACCCGGGGCGAAGTTCCACGATGGCGGTCCTGGATGCGACGGCATCGGGGACGGACATGGCTGACGGGAGGGGCATGAGCAGCGTCGCACCCGCACCCCGCCCCGCGTGCTCCCCGCGCGTCCCACGATGACGCCGCCCGTCCGCGCCCGGGGCCCCCGCCGCAGCAGGGGCTCCCACCGGGCCCGCAACCTGCGCAGCCGCGCCGCGGCCGTTCTCCTGGTCGTGCTCGGCGCCGTCCTCGGGTGGGCCGTACCCCTCTGGGAGCGGCATCTGCCGACGGCAGGACTGGGGTTCGACGCGTCCACGGCGCAGGCGACCCTCGCCGCCATCGCCGGCGGCATGATCACGCTCGCCGGTTTCATCGTCACGGCGATCACGCTCGTGATCCAGACCGTCCAGTCGATGTCTCCCCGGCTGGTCGCGGCGCTGGGACACTTCAGCCGGTACCTCGTGCTCTTCGGACTCCTGATCGGCACCGCCCTGTACGCGCTCGTGGCCCTCAGCCAGGTGCGGGAGTCCCATGTCCCCCGGGGAGGCGTCACCTTCGCCGTGGGGCTGGTGCTGGTCGACTCCGTCGTGGTGCTGCGCCTCCTGGCCTCCCTGCGGCACGCGGTGACCGGCGGCGGGCTCTCGCGCGCGGTCGGGGAGCGGCTCCGCACCGTCATCGACCAGGCGTATCCGCCGGGGCCCGCGGTGCCCGCGCCGCCCACCGGTGATGCCGACCGTGCCGACCGCGTACCTGTCATGCGCGGGGGCAGGCCGGCCGTACTGCTCTCCGTCGACGAACCGAAGCTCGTACGGATCGCCGCCCGCCACGATCTGCGGATCCGCTTCGTCCACACCATCGGGGACTTCGTCGGGGCCCACGACACGGTCGCGTTCCTGGAGCCGGCCCACGACCGGGGCGTCGGCGCGGGCACCCGCCTGGCGAAGCACGTCGCCGCCTGCGTCCGGTACGGCCCCAGCCGCACCGTGGAGCAGGACGCCCCGTACGGGTTCCGGCTGCTGGCCGACATCACGGTCAGGGCCCTCTCTCCGGCCGTGAACGACCCGACGACGGCGGTGCAGTCCCTGGACCAGATCGAGGACGCGCTCCTGAAACTGTCGCAGCGCTCCCTGGGCGACGCCTGGCTGCTCGACGCGACCGGCGCTCCCCGGGTGTCGTACCCCTCGCCCGGCTGGGCGGACCTCGTCTCGCTCGCCCTGGACGAGACGCTCATGTACGGGTCGTCCAACCCGCAGGTCGTCCGGCGCCTGCGGGCGTTGCTGGAGCGCGTGAGCGCTGCCGCGCCGCCGTCGCGCCGAGAGGAACTCGCCCGGCGCACGGCCGCGTTGGAACGCCTGTCCTCGGCGGCCCTCCCCGATCCGCTGCTGTCGGCGGTGGCCGATGTACCCGATCGCCAGGGGCTGGGCGGATCGTCGCCCCGGGGCGGTTCCCCCGGCTGAGGCCGAGGGCGGACGATCACCCGTCGGATCACGGGGCCGCCGGCCGGCTGTGGCCGTCCATGGTGTCGTCCGGAACCAGGGAGCGGATGCGGGGTATCGGCGAGGGCAGCAGCCAGAGCAGCGACAGGGCTCCGCCGACGGCCGCGACGAGGAGGGTCGCCCGCAGGCCGATGAAGGTGGCGAGCAGCCCGCCGACGACGGCGCCGACCGGGCGTACGCCGTAATTGATCGTGCTGTACGCGCCGGCCACGCGACTGCGCATGCCGTCCGGGATCACCGTGGCCTGGAGGGAGTTGAGGTTGACGTCGAACAGCATGACGCCGAAGCCCGAGAGGAACTGGGCGGCGGCCAGGGCCCCGGCCCGGAGCCAGAGCGGGCCGTCCGCGGCGGCGGCGATGGCGATCGGCGCCGGGAACAGCACCGAGCCCATGACGATGCCGCGCCCCACACCGAAGCGTCGCGAGAGCCTCGGGGCGAGCACGGCGCCGAGGAGGGAACCGGTCGCGCCGGTCCCGAACGCGATGCCGATCACCGCGGCGGAGAGCCCGAGGGTCCGGTCCGCGAACAGCACGAACAGCCCGCTGCCCGCCACGAAGGTGAAGAAGTTGACGGTTGCCGCGCAGCCGAGTCCGGCCCGCAGCACCGGGTGCCGGACGACGAAGGTCAGGCCGTCCCTGGCCCGCCTCAGCAGCAAGGACGCCTCCGTGGCAGCGGGCGGTGGTTCCTCGACCGGAACCCTGCCGATCAGGACCGCCGACACCAGGAAGGTCAGGGCGTCCACCACGACGGCCACGGGCGCGGTGAGCACCTGGACCAGGGGGCCGCCGACGGCCGGGCCGACGACGTACGAGGCGGACCGCGCGGCGCTGAGTCTGCTGTGGACATCAACGTAGGACGCGCGCGGCACGAGACGCACGAAGAAGGGCGGCCAGGCGGTGTTGAACAGCACCCCGGCGGCACCGGTCAGCAACGCCACGACGTACAACTGCCCCAGTGTCACCGCGTCCAGGAGGTAGGCCGCCGGGAGGCTGAGCAGCACCGCGGCCCGCGCCAGGTCGGCGAGGATCATCAGACGGCGTTTGCGGGTCCGCTGGTCGACCCAGGCGCCGAGGACCATGGCGAGCAGGTTCGGGGTCCAGACGAGCGCGGTCAGCCACGCCACCTGGTTGGCCGTGGCGTCCAGGGCGCCGACAGCGATCAGGGGCAGGGCCAGTTCGGTGATCCGGTCACCGAACTGGGAGACCGACTGACCGGCCCAGAAGCGGCGGAACCGCAGGTCCCGCCACAGCGATGGCGGGGCGCTCCGGTCCGGGGCGGTCACGGTGTCCGTCCGGTCTGCTCCTCGGCGCCTTCCGGCAGGACGTAACGCAGCAGCCGGACACCGCGGGCATCGGCGGGCCGCTCGTCCACGTCACGGGTGACGTACGGCGCGAGCACGCGCTCGATCCCCTCCTCGATGGCGGCGAGCTCCTCGGCGGAGACGACGACGCGGGTGTTGGCCAGCCCGGCCTGGCCGAGCCACGCCGGATCGAGTGCGGGTTCGACCTCGGCGGCCCACCGGGCCGGGAGGTCGGCGGAGCGCCGGAACATCTCCTGCGACAGCGCCCGTGCGGCCGACCGGCCCTCCTCGTCGGCCGGGTCCTGCGGCGTCCTGAACCGGAAGCCGCCTGCCGCCGCCTCCCATCGCCGTTGCCGGCGGTCCGGGCCCGGCTCGCTGTCGCGGACCAGTCCGAAGCCCGCCAGATGGCGCAGATGCCAGCTGGTCACGGACGGCGTCGCGCCCACGTCGGGCGCGAGCTGGGTTGCGGTCGCGGGCCCGTGCCGCCGAAGGCGGTCGAGGATGGCCAGCCGCACCGGGTGCGCCAGCGCCCGCATGGCCTGTGGATCGGTGATCTCGATATCGCCCAGGCGATCAGGGGAATCCATGACGTGAGAGCTTCCTCTCATATTTTGTGAGAGTCAACTCTCACATCTTGCTCCGCAGGCCGCGGGCGGTCCTCCGGTGGCGAAGTCCGCAGGGTGCACCGACGCTTGTCCCTACCTGCCGATCCCGGTAGGGGCGGAGTCTGATAGGGGTGAATGCGTGTCGGATTCCGGTGCACCCGTCCCCGAGTCGGAAGGGACCGACGCCATGGGGGCGGCGATCCTGCACACCTTGTTCGCCCAGTCCGCCGTGGGGCTGCATGTACTGGACACACAGCTGCGGGTGGTCCGGGCGAACCTCCTGCCCGACGACGTTCCCGCCGAGCTCCTCGCGGGGCGGTACTTCACCGACGCGTACCGGCTGGAACGGCCGCACGAGGCGGAGCGGGTGCTGCGCGACGTGCTGGACAGCGGGGCGGCCGTGCGCGGTCTCGTGGTCCGCGGCCGGCTCGTGGACGGGGCCGGGCCCGACCGCAGCCTGAAGGTGTCCGTGAACCGGCTGGACGACGCGCGGGGGCGGACGCTCGGGCTGCTGGCCACGGTCGTCGATGTCGACGAGCAGGAGAAGGCGCGCACCCGGTCGGCGTGCCTGGCGGCGGTGCGTACCCGGGTGGGCAGGTCGCTCGATGTGGCGGCCACCTGTGAGGGGCTGGTCGCGGCCGTGGTGCCGGTCTTCGCCGACCTGGCCGTCGTCGAGGTGGTGGACGAGGTGCTGCGGGGGTCGGATCCGCCGCCGGGGCCGCTGGGGCACGACGTGCCGCTGCGCCGCGTGGCCCTACGGGGGCACGGTGCGGACGGTCACCGCGACGGGCTCGTCGGCGAGATGCGCCGGCTGCCCGCCCGTACGCCCTACGCGCTGGCCGTGTCCGACCTCCGGCCCCGCCTGGTCCGGCTCGGCCCCCGTACACCCTGGCTCTCCACGGCCCCCGAGAGCGCGCGGCTGATCGAGGCGACCGGGGCCCACTCCATGATCGTGGTGCCGCTGAAACTGCACGGCGCGGTCCTCGGCCTGGTGAGTCTCTACCGGTGCCGGGATTCGGAACCCTTCGTGGAGGACGATCTCCCGATGACGCTGACGGCCGCCGCCCACGTAGCCCTCAGCATCGACAACGCACGGCAGTACGAGCGCGACCATGTGATCGCGTCCACGGTCCAGCGCCGGCTCCTGCCGCAGCGCGACAACGGCAACGTCGCCCTGGACACCGCACATGTCCTGCTGCCCGGACGCAACAGCGGGTCCTGGTTCGACACCATCGGCCTCTCCGGTGCCCGCACCGCCCTGATCGTCGGCGCCGTCGACGGACCCGGGCTCCAGACGGCCATCACCATGGGCCAGCTGCGGACCGCCCTGCACGCGTTGGCCGGACTCGACCTGGAGCCCGACGAGGTACTGGCCAGGCTGGCCGACACCACCGAACGCCTCGCCAGGGAACGGGAGGCACTGCCGCCCATGGACCGGCTGCTCGGACAGACCCTCACGGGCACGTGCATGTACGCCGTCCACGACCCGTTCGCCGGTACCTGCACCATCGCGCGGGCGGGGAACGCGACAGCGGGCCTCATCACCCCCGACGGCACCACGGCCCCCCTGGACGTACCCGAGGGGCCCCGGCTCTTCTCCGGCGACAGCGCCCTCTTCGCCACCGCCACCTTCGCCCTGGACGAAGGCAGCGTCCTGGCGTTCTTCTCCGGCACCCCGATACCCACGGGCCGGCAGCCCGCCGGTCTGCGCGAGGCCCTCGCCAGGCCCGGCCGCAGTCTCCAGGACCTGTGCGACGACGTGGTCTACAACCTGCCGGCCGACGCGCACCCCGAGGGCGCCGCCCTCCTCCTGGCCCGCACCGGCGTCGTTCCGCCGGACCGGTTCTCGACCTGGGACCTGCCCAGCGACCTGACCTCGCCGGGCGTCGCCCGCACGCTCATGCGCGACCGGCTCGACAGCTGGCACCTCGACGAGGAGACGATCGAGGCGACCGAACTCATCGTCAGCGAACTGGTCACCAACGCCGTCCGTCACGGCGCCCCTCCGCTGCGGCTCCGGCTGATCCTGGACCGCACGCTCACCTGCGAAGTGCACGACGGCAGCTCGGTCGCGCCCCATCTGTACCACGCCCGCACCGTCGACGAGGGCGGGCGCGGGCTGTTCATCGTCTCCCAGCTCGCCGCCCACTGGGGCACCCGGTACGGCGCCGACGGCAAGACCCTGTGGACCGAGCAGGAGATCGGCTCCGCCACGGACGACCACTGACCGGCGCGGCACGGCCGGGCCCGTGCGAGGCGCCGGGCCCGTGCGAGGCGCCGGGCCCGTGCGAGGCGCCGGGCCCGTGCGAGGCGCCGGGCCCGTGCGAGGCGGCTGGGCGCACAACGGGTGCGCGCCGGGCCATTGCCCCCGGACAGCAACAGTGGTTGGCTGGACAACAAAAGATATGAATCGGGGTTCAGACCATGGCCTACCGACCCACCGCCCGTACGGAGGCGACCCGGCTCGCCCACCGTGAACGGCTGCTCGACGCCGCGCGGGAGCTGCTGGCGGAGGGCGGATACTCGGCGGCCGGCGTCTCCGCGCTCGCCCGGCGGGCCGGCGTGGCCACCGGCAGCGTGTACAACCACTTCGCCTCCAAGCAGGAACTGCTCGCCGCGGTCTTCCGGCACGTCGCGGGCCATGAGCTCGACGCGGTACGGGAGGCGGTCCAGGCACGGCGCGGCGCCACCGATCAGCTGCGCGCGCTCGTCGAGGTCTTCTCCCACCGCGCGCTGCGCAGTCCGCGCACGGCCTGGGCGCTGCTGGCCGAACCGGTCGACCCGCTCGTCGAGGAGGAGCGGCTCACCTACCGGCGCGGCTACCACATGCTCGCCGAGACGGTCATCGTCGCCGGGATCGAGGCAGGCGAACTGCCCCAGCAGAACGCCCGGTTGTCGGCCGCCGCCGTGATCGGGGCGGTCGGCGAGGCGCTGCTCGGCCCGCTCTCGCCGGTCGGCGCGCGCACCGACCCGGGGCCCGTCGTGGAGAGCATCACCGCGCTGTGTCTCAGAGCGGTCGGGGCCGGCGGTACCTGACCCGGGCCGCCCACCCGCCGTACCGGCCCGCCCCGGTTCGCTTCCCTCGCCGCCCCGACCGTCTACCAGGACAGGATCACCCGCCATGACCGTCACCCCGCACCGGACCGACCTGCGGCCCGGGGCCCCCGCTCCGCACCCCACCCACGAGGTCACCAACCAGGCACCGCCCCGGGTGGACCTGGACGAGTACGGCACCAACCTGCCGCTCGCCGAGGCCGTCCGCGCCTTCGGGGCGGCCTGGCACGAACCGGAGCTGCACGAGATCGGCGCCCTGGTCGGCTCCGAGCGCTTCCAGACCGCCACGGAGCTCGCCCACGGCTCGCCGCCCGTCCTGCGCACCCACGACCGGTACGGCAACCGCGTCGACGAGATCGAGTTCCACCCCGCGTACCACGAGATCATCGGCAAGGCCGTGCACCACGGCACGCACACCGCGGGCTGGGCCGACCCGAAGCCCGGGGCTGCCGTGGCACGGGCGGCGTCCTTCATGCTGTTCGCCCAGATCGAGCCCGGCCACGCCTGCCCGATGTCCATGTCTCATGCCGTGGTCCCGGTGCTCCAGCGCGATCCGGAGGTGGGCCGGGACTGGCTGCCGGGTCTGCTCAGCCGTGCGTACGACCCCCGGCTGATCGCCCCGGGCGAGAAGTCCGGGCTCACCTTCGGCATGGGGATGACGGAGAAGCAGGGCGGCTCCGACGTACGCGCCAACACCACACGGGCCGTCCCGCTGGCCTCCGACCCCGAGGGCCGGGCCCATCTGCTGACCGGGCACAAGTGGTTCTTCTCCGCCCCGCAGTCGGACGCCTTCCTGGTGCTCGCCCAGGCCGAGGCCGGACTCACCTGCTTCCTCGTGCCGCGGGTCCTGGCCGACGGCACCCGCAACACGGTCCGGATCCAGCGGCTGAAGAACAAGCTCGGCAACAAGTCGAACGCCTCCTCCGAGGTGGAGTTCGACGGCACCTGGGCGGTCCGGGTCGGCGAGCCGGGCCGCGGAGTCCCGACCATCATCGAGATGGTCAACCACACCCGGCTCGACTGTGTGCTGGGCACCACCGCGGGCATGCGGCAGTCGGTGTCCGAGGCGATCTGGCACGCCCGGCACCGCAGCGCCTTCGGTGCCCGGCTGGCCGACCAGCCGGCCATGACGGCGGTCCTCGCCGACCTGGCGCTGGAGACGGAGGCCGCGACCTGGACCTCGCTGCGCCTGGCCCGCGCGTACGAGAACGGCAGCGGCGAGTCGGAGGAGATGTTCCGCCGGCTGGCCACCGCGGTGTCCAAGTACTGGATCTGCAAGCGCGGCCCGCACCACGCCTACGAGGCGCTGGAGTGCCTGGGCGGCAACGGCTACACCGAGGACTGGCCGCTGGCCCGGCGCTACCGCGAGCAGCCGGTGATGGCGGTGTGGGAGGGGTCGGGCAACGTGATCGCCCTCGATGTGCTGCGGGGCATCGGGCGTACACCGCAGTCGCTGGACGCCTTCTGGGCCGAGCTGGAGACCACGGCCGGTGCCAGTTCCGTACTGGACGCGCATGTCCGCCGGGTGCGCCGGGAGCTGGCCGACGACCTGCGCGACCCGCTCGCGGCGCAGACCCGGGCGCGGGCCTCGGTCGAGGGCATGGCGCTGGCCCTGCAGGCCTCGCTGATGCTCCGTCACGCTCCCGCCGCGTCGGCCGAGGCGTTCGTGGCCGCCCGGCTCGGCGAGGGCCGCGGCCACCAGTACGGCATCCTGCCGCGCGGCACCGACGCCGCCGCGATCGTGGAGCGGCACTTCGGCGCCGCGGACTGAGCCGTCGGGGGTGTGCGCGGGCGGGCGGGCCGGGGCCGGGCCGGGCTCCCGCCCCCCGCTTGCCGGCCGGTCTAGGGTTGGCCGCATGGAGTCGAGACCCCGCACCCTGTGGCTGCGTACCGAGCCCCTGCACGCCGTGCTCTACTTCGACCAGGAGTGCCGGGGCATCGGGAGGTCCGTCGGTCTCAAGGGCTTCTGGATGGGGTACTTCGCCACCCGTACGGCCCCCATGGGGCGGATCCGCCCGGAGGCCGCCACCGCCGTCCTGGGTGTCTTCGCGCCGGGCATGGTGGCCCGTGCGCTGCCCGACGCCTGGCGGGTCGTCACCCCCGAGAAGCTCACCGACCTGCGCGCCCGGCTCGCCGCGAGCGCGCTGCGCAGGTTCGTCCCGGAGATCGACGCCCTCGCCGGCCCGCTCATCCCGCCGCTCACCGCGATGGTGGCCGACGCCTCCCCGCAGGCCCGCCCGCTGTTCGCCGCCAACCGGCCGCTGTGCGACCGCACCGACCCGGTGGAGAGCCTGTGGCAACTCACCACCGCGCTGCGGGAGTTCCGGGGTGACGCGCACAACGCAGCACTCGCCGACCACGGTCTCGACGCCCCCGAGGCCCTGGTGCTCGCCGCTGCCACGGGCCGTGTCCCGCGCGAGGGCATCCGGCTCGACCGCGGTTGGAGCGAGGCGGAGTGGGCGGACGCCGGGGAACGGCTCCGCTCCCGCGGCCTGATCGACGCGGAGTCCGCTGCCACGCCACGCGGCCGTCGGGAACGGGAGCTCGTAGAGGCCACCACCGACCGGCTGGCCGCCCGGCTGCTGCGTCCCCTCGCCGAGAGCGCGGTGGACGAACTGCTCGCCGCCCTGGAGCTGCCGGCCCGGCAGGTACTGGCCGCGAATGTGCTGCCGTTCCCCAACCCGATCGGCCTGCCCGGGACGGTCTGACGGCTGTCGTCGCACGCCCGCCGGGGGCTGTGGAACAGCCTCGAAGATCTGACGGCTGTCGTCGCACACCTGCCGGGGGCTGCGGAACAGCCCTCAGGCACCTCCGGTCGCCGGGTCCGGGCGGGGCCGGGCCAGCAGGATCACCGAGCACACCGCCGCGAAGGCGCACCACGTCGAGACGAATTCCAGCCGCCACAGTGCCGCACAGACGGCGGCCCCGACGGCGGCCAGCGCCCCGAGCCGCCTCAGCACCGGGTCCCCGGCCAGGAGCAGGGCGCCGACCGTGGCCAGGAGGTAGCCGGCGACCAGGATTCCGGGGCGGGGCAGGTCGAGGGCGTAGCCGAGGGTGTGCCCACGGATCTCGGCGGTCACCGGACGGGTCGCCAGGGCGTACGCGAGGGCGACGGCGGTCACGGTTCCGGCCGCGAGCGGGGCCAGCAGGCGGCGCCGGGCACCCGGCCGGGCGGCGCACAGCGCCCCCAGCGGGACCCACAGCGGCAGCACCGGCAGGGCGATGACGGCCCAGGCGAGGGTGGCGGGGCCGGTTCCGCCGCCCGAGCTCCAGATCACCGACTCGATGATCTGGTGGGCGCCGAGCAGCAGCGGCAGCGCCGCGAGCGGCAGATCGCGCACCCGGCGCACCCGCGCCACGCACACCACCCCGATGGCCGCGATGCCCGTTCCGGCGACGAGGTCGGCGGTCGCACTCCAGCACATGGTGTCCCCCAGGGACCCGGCGGTACGCAATCGTTCACTTCCGCGACGACGTTACCGTTCCGGGGCGCGGCGATGGATCGCCCCGGCCGTGTCCGTGAGCGGGCTGCCCGTGCCGCCCCAGCGCAGGGCGACGATCTCCGCGGCGATCGAGACGGCCACCTCCTCGGGGGTGCGTGCCCCGAGGTCGAGGCCGACGGGGGAACGCAGCCGGGCCAGTTCCGCTTCGCCGAGACCCGTCTCGCGCAGCCGGGCCAGCCGGTCCTCGTGGGTCCGGCGGCTGCCCATGGCGCCGATGTAGGCGGCCGGGAGACGGAGCGCCACCTCCAGCAGCGGGACGTCGAACTTGGGGTCATGGGTGAGTACGCACATCACGGTCCGCCCGTCGGTCTGCGTGCCGCGCAGATACCGGTGCGGCCAGTCGACGACGACCTCCGCACCGGCGGGGAAGCGCCGGGCGTCGGCGAAGGCGGGGCGGGCGTCGCAGACGGTGACCCGGTATCCGAGGAACGCGCCGATCCGGGCCACCGCCGCCGCGAAGTCGATCGCGCCGAAGACCAGCATCCGGGGCGGCGGGGCGAACGACTGGAGGAACACGGCGACATCGTCCTCGCGCCGTTCACCATGGGGGCCGTAGTGCCGCAACCCCGTTGCGCCCTGGGCGAGTTCCCCGCGTGCGTCAGCGGTCACGGCGGCGTCCAGGCCGCTCGCGCCCAGCGACCCCGACACGGTGTCCGGCCGGACCGCGAGGGCGGCACCGCGTGGGGCGGGTCCATCGGTCA
Organism: Streptomyces sp. NPDC001890; assembly: GCF_042891445.1. Lineage (NCBI taxonomy): Bacteria > Bacillati > Actinomycetota > Actinomycetes > Kitasatosporales > Streptomycetaceae > Streptomyces > Streptomyces sp. NPDC001890. The sequence goes on from NZ_JBIATE010000009.1 coordinate 180,664, forward strand.
CGGTGGCGACCACCACCGGGCGGTGCCCGGCGACCGCCGCCGCGACCTCGCCGAAGGTGGGGTCGGACGCCGCCGTCACCGGGCGTACGAGGAGTGTGATCTCGCCACCGCAGGTCAGTCCGACGGCGAAGGCGTCCTCGTCGCTGTATCCGAAGGTCTCCAGTCCGGCCCGGCCGGTCTCCACGACCTCCTTGGCGAGTTCGAGGACCGCTCCCTCGACGCAGCCGCCGGAGACGCTGCCCACGACCTCGTCGTCCGGCCCCACCGCCATCGCCGCGCCGGGGCCGCGCGGCGCGCTGCGGCTGACCGCGACGACGGTGGCGAGCCCGAACGGCTCGCCCGCGGCGTACCAGCGGCCGAGCACCGGCAGGATCTCGCGCATCGCGGGCCACCTTGCTCCCGGATGCTCAGGCCGTGCTGTCGGTCCACGCGTAGGGCGGGGTCACCGGGCCGCTCGCGGGTCCGGCGCCCATGTTCTCCAGGTCCGTGTCGGCGGCCTTCATCAGCTGGGCGGCCACGTCCTTCATGGCACGGCTCGCCGCGAGTTCGTCGCCGATGGCCGGTACGTCCACGTCCTGCGGGTTGCAGCGGGCGACACCGTGTCCGGTGAGTTTCGTGGAGCCGGTGTCCAGCACCGCCTCCGCCCTGGTCGTCCCGTCGTCCTCGGTCAGACCGAGGCGCAGCCTCCACTCCAGTGTGCGGGTCATCGCGCACCTCCTGCGGCCGCGTCCGGTCGCGATGCGCCGCCTCGACGCGGTCCTGCCACCAGCATCCACCCGGCCGGGCGGGTTCGCGCGTTCCGGCCCGTCCCCGGGGATCGAACCGCCGGAACTCGCCCTGCGGGGATCGCATCGCCGAAATAGGATGCGGGGTGTCGAATTCCACCGGCGGCGGGCGATGCCGCCGCCCGGAATCCGGTCCGTCGGCGCCCCGGCCGGCCCCGTCGCGGCAGGCCCCGTGCCGTGCGGACAACCGCAGTGCGGAGCGGCCCATGAACCGGCGTCGTCCTCCCCGTTCGGCGAGCGCCGAGGAGTTGCTCACCACGCTGCAGCAGCTCACCTCCCGGGCCCGCCGCGAGGTGGAGCTGCACCGGGCCCGGGTGGAACTGGCCGAGGTGCTCCAGCGCGAGATGCTCCCGGCGGCGCTGCCCGCGCGCCCGGGGCTCCAGACCGCTGCCCGGTACACGCCCGCCCGCAACGGGCTGGACATCGGCGGCGACTGGTACGACGCCTTCGTGCTGCCGGACGGTGCGCTGGCCTTCGCCATCGGGGACGTGCAGGGCCACGACGTCGAGGCCGCCGCGTTCATGGGGCAGGTACGCATCGCCATGCGGGCGATAGCCGCCACCGCCCCGGACCCCGGCGAGGTCGTGGGCCGGACCAACGACCTGCTGGTCTCGGTGGGCTCCGGCCTCTTCGCGACCTGTACGTTCGTCCGTCTCGACCCGGTGTCCCGGGAGCTGCAGAGCGCCCGCGCCGGGCATGTCGCCGCGGTGTGGGCCACGGCCGACGGGCGGTCCGGGGTGACCAGTGACGAGGGTGGGCTGCCGCTCGGGATCCAGGCGGGCGAGCGCTATCCGGTCACCCGGCGGAGGCTGACCGCGCCGGGCGCGTTCGTCCTGGTCACGGACGGGGTGGTGGAGGGGCCTTCGTTCCCGATCGACCAGGGTCTGGACGCGGTGACCCGGCTGGTGCGGGCACGGGTCGGCGCCGACGCCGGCGAGCTGGCCGACGTGGTGCTGCGGGCGGCGGAGCAGACCGGTCACCAGGACGACGCCGCCGTGCTCGTGGTGCGGCACGGAACCGTCCCCGGCCGGTGCTGAAACCGCGACCTTCCGGGTGAAGCGTGTCAAACAGTCGCCACCCGTCCGGGGCAGTGTCTGATGAGATGCGTGATCCGCAGCGAAAGAACCAGACGTGCGGCCGCGGCCGCGCCCCGTGTCCTGGCCGTGACCGCTGCCTACTACGCGGCCGGGGGGCTCGGCCTCATCCGGGAGGTGTCCGTCCATGGCGCGGTCGTCACCCCGCTCTGGGCGCCGACGGGCATCGCACTGGGTGCCCTGATCCACCTGGGTCTGCGTGCCTGGCCCGGGATCGCGCTGGGCTCCCTCCTCGTCGTCGCCACGCTCACCGGCTCGGTCACGCCCTCCACCTTCGCCGTCGTGGCGGGCAACACCGCGGCCCCGGTGTGCTCGTACCTGATACTGCGCAGAGCCGGCTTCCGCAAGGAGCTGGACAGGTTGCGCGACGGGGTCATGCTGGTCTTCCTCGGCGCGCTGGCCGGGATGGTCATCAGCGCGACCGTGGGCACGGGCATGCTGGCGCTGAACGGGAAGCTGCCGCTGAACGGGTTCTGGCCGGTCTGGGCCGCGTGGTGGTCGGGGGACGCGATGGGGGTGCTCGTGGTCACCCCCGTGCTGCTCGTGCTGCACAGGCTGCGGATGCCCCGGGCCACCGACCGGTGGATCGAGGCGAGCGCGCTGCTGATCGTCGCCGTCACGGTCTCCCTGGTGGCGACCCGGAGCTCACTGTCGATGATCTATCTGGTCTTTCCGGTGCTCATCTGGGCGGCCCTGCGTTTCCAGCTGGCGGGAAGCGCGCCCTGCGCCCTGCTGGTGTCGGTCCTGGCGGCGGTCGCGGGAACGCAGGGGGTGGGTCCGTTCGAGGGGCGGACGCTCCTTCACGTGATGATCAACCTCACCGTGCTCAACGGCTGCGTGGCGCTGACCGCGCTGCTGCTCGCGGCGGTCGTGACCGAGCAGAGCAATATCCGGCAGAGGATCGAACGCGCCTGCGAGGAACTGGCCGAAGTGGTCGATCATCTGGCACCGGGAAGGGCCGCGGCCGCGTGGCCGTCCCGGCCCGAGGACGAACCCGACGGCCACTGAGCACCACACTTCCCCGGCACCACTGACGGAAACAATCCGGCCAGTGGCCGTCACCGCATGCGTCCTCGCTCGTTTGTTGGCCGGGGATGGTCTCCCGACAGCGCGCTGTCGCGGATGAACCTGGTGGACACGCCCAGCAGTTGACCGGCGTACATGTCCGCACACAACCCGATTCAGGTGCATTCCAAATGCCAACACTTACTCACAGACCAAGAGATCCGGCGCGGAACGGGACGAGATCCGAGTCAGTGCGCATGTCTGAATTTCACGAGAACTCCAGCGAAATGGCACGTCTGTGGATATCGTGCACCGAGCGAGGGCGCATCCGTCAGTCCATGAGATCGGCGGATGCGCCCCGTTTGTGACGATGCGACTGTGACTGGGGGGTTCATGGGGCATGTCGAGCTACCCGATTCGGACAGATCAGGACCCGTGGGACTGGCGGGGGCGCCACGTCCACGCACCGTCTCGAATCGGCCTCGCAGCAACGGACTCGATGAATTGTGGAGGGCACCGGCCGCACCGCGCGAGCGGTCCGGAGCGGCACCCGCGAAGAGCAGGGCGACCCGGCGCGTGCCGGTGGTCGTCGGCGCCGAGTTCCTCGGCCTCGGGGTTCCGGCCCTGCTCGTCCTGCGTACCGGCGGGCAGCCCCGGGCCGTGCTGGCCGCGGCCGTGGCCGCGCTGGCGTGGTCCGGTCTGCGGGCCGTACGCGGCAGGTACGCGGAACGGTCCCCGGGCGGACCACCGGGGGTGCTGAGCACGACCGGCGACTGGCTGCTGCTCATAGGCGTGCTCGCCGTGCTGCACACGGCGAGCGGCGCTGCGCTCGACCCCGCGACGGCCGTGGTGGCGTTACTGCCCGGCCTGCCGGCGGGCATCGCGGCGCAGGCCCTGCGGCGGCTGCCGTGGCCGGGTCGCCCGCCACGGGCGGTCCGGCGGGTGCTGGTGGTGGGCGAGGCTCCGGGCGTGGACCGCGCCGTCCGACTGCTCGCGTCCCGTGCCGACCATCCGTACGCGGTCGTGGCCGCGGTCCCGGTGGGGACCGCACCGCTGGAGTGCGGGGTCCCGGTGCCGGGCCGGCTCGCACCGGCGCCGGCCGACGACGACGTGTCGACCGTCCTGGGCGGGGCGTTCGCGCAGGACGCGGACCTGGCGCTGGTGGTTCCCGGGCCCCAGCTCTCCGAGGAACGGCTGTGCCGGCTCTCCTGGGGGCTGCACGACGGCGGGCTCGCGCTGTCCGTGCTCCCGGGGCTCTCGGGCATCGCGGCCGGCCGGGTCCGGGCCACCGCCGCCGCCGGGCTCACCCTGCTGCACATCGCGCCCCCGCTGCGCCGTGGGCCGCAACCGGCCCTGAAGGCCGTGGTGGACCGCGTCGGCGCCGCCCTCGGCCTGCTGGTGCTGACGCCCCTGCTGGTCCTGATCGGGGCGGCGGTGCGGTTCGGCTCCGACGGGCCGGTGTTCCACCGCCAGATCCGTCAGGGGCAGCACAACCGGCCATTCACGATGTGGAAGTTCCGCACCATGGTGACCGACGCCGAGAGCCACAAGCAGCGGCTTCTCGCCACGAACGAGATCGACGGTCCGATGTTCAAGATGCGCCGCGATCCCCGGGTGACCGGAATCGGCCGTCTGCTCCGCCGGACATCCCTCGACGAGCTCCCGCAACTGCTCAATGTGCTCCGCGGCGACATGTCGCTGGTCGGCCCACGCCCCCCGCTTCCGGAGGAGGTGTCCCGGTACGACGAGCGCGAGTTCCGGCGGCTCGCCGTGAAACCGGGACTGACCGGGCTGTGGCAGGTCAGCGGGCGCTCCGACCTGTCCTGGCAGGAGACGGTCTCGCTCGATCTGTGGTACGTCGACAACTGGTCGGTGGCCACGGACCTGGGACTCATGGCCCGTACACTGCGCGCCGTCACCGACGGCCGCGGGGCGTACTGAGAGCGGCGGCCGTCGATGCCAGGAGTGCCAAGTACCCGTCCGTGCAGAGCTGTTCGGCCGGAACCACGGTCCGGATCAGCTCTGCGCGGGCTGCCGTTCCAGCCACCACGCGTAGGTCTGGGCGATCCCGTCACGCAGCGCGACCCTCGGTGCGAAGCCGAGCGAGGCGAGCCGGGAGACGTCGAGCAGTTTGCGCGGGGTGCCGTCGGGTTTCGTCGTGTCCCACTCGACCTTTCCCCGGTACTCCGTCACTTCCTGTACGAGAGAGGCGAGTTCACGGATCGTCAGATCCTCGCCGCAGCCGATGTTGACCGGTTCGTCGCCGTCGTAACGCTCCAGCAGCAGGAGGCAGGCGGCGGCCAGGTCGTCCACGTGCAGGAACTCCCGGCGCGGGCTGCCGGAGCCCCAGAGCGTGACCGTGGGCGCACCGTCCCGGCGCGCCTCGTGGAAGCGGCGGATCAGCGCGGGCAGTACGTGCGAGGACTCCAGGTCGAAGTTGTCGCCCGGTCCGTAGAGGTTGGTGGGCATGGCGCTGATGTACGAGGCGCCGTACTGCCGGCGGTAGGAGCGGGTCTGCACGATTCCGGCGATCTTGGCCAGTGCGTACGCCTCGTTGGTCGGCTCCAACGGGCCGGTGAGCAGGGCGCTTTCGGGGATCGGCTGCGGGGCGAGCCTGGGGTAGATGCAGGACGAGCCGAGGAAGAGCAAGCGCTCGACCCCGGCCGTGTGCGCCCCGGCGACGACGCTCAGCTGGATGCGCAGATTGTCCTCCAGGAACTGGACCGGGTACGTGCTGTTGGCCATGATCCCGCCGACCCTGGCGGCGGCCAGCACCACGGCCTGCGGACGGACCTCGCGCAGGAACGCCTCGGTCCGTGCGGCATCGCGGAGATCGAGTCGGTCGCGATCGCGGGTGATCACCTCGTGCCCCTCGTCGGTGAGGCGGCGCACCACGGCCGAGCCGACCAGGCCGCGGTGGCCCGCGACGAACACGCGGGCACCGGATCGTAGGAGGGAACGAACGGATTCCTGGGGAGGGCCGGGGAGATCAGTCGTCATGGCCCGGATTCTGCCAGCACCGGCGGACCGCGGTGATGTTTTGCCGCAGAACGCTCAATCCCGATATTTCGGCGGGAAGTATTCGGTGCGGAACAACAGCCACTGAAGTGATCAGAGAGCGACCAGAGAAGGGGGAGTCGTGGCGAAGACCGCGCTCATCACCGGTGTGACCGGACAGGACGGCTCGTACCTGTCCGAGCTGCTGCTCGACAAGGGGTACACGGTCCATGGCCTGATACGCCGCTCGTCGAGCTTCAACACCGAGCGCATAGACCACATCTACCAGGGACCGGAGGAGGAGAACCGCTCGTTCGTCCTGCACCACGCCGACCTCGCCGACGGAGTCGCGCTGGTGAACCTGCTGCGCGACATCCGGCCGGACGAGGTCTACAACCTGGGTGCGCAGTCGCACGTCCGCGTGTCGTTCGACGCACCGCTGTACACGGGTGACATCACCGGTCTCGGCACCATCCGGCTGCTGGAGGCGGTCCGTGCCAGCGGGATCGACACCCGGGTATACCAGGCCTCCTCGTCCGAGATGTTCGGCGCCACCCCGCCGCCGCAGAACGAGGGAACGCCGTTCCATCCGCGCAGCCCGTACAGCGTCGCCAAGGTGTACTCGTACTGGTCCACGGTCAACTACCGTGAGGCGTACGGCATGTTCGCGGTCAACGGGATCCTCTTCAACCACGAGTCACCGCGCCGCGGCGAGACCTTCGTGACCCGGAAGATCACGCGCGGGGTGGCCCGGATCAAGGCGGGTCTGCAGACCCATCTCCACCTGGGCAATCTCGACGCCGTACGCGACTGGGGGTACGCCCCCGAGTACGTCGAGGCGATGTGGCGGATGCTCCAGTGCGACGTCCCGGACGACTATGTGGTGGCCACGGGCGAGGGCGTCAGTGTGCGGGAGTTCCTGGAGTACGCCTTCGCGCACGCGGGCCTGGACTGGCGCGAGCACGTCCGCCACGACGCCAAGTACGAACGCCCCAGCGAGGTCGACGCCCTGATCGGGGACGCCACCAAGGCCGAGGAACTACTCGGCTGGAAACCGGTCGTGCGCTCGCGGGAGCTCGCCAGGATCATGGTCGAGGCCGACATCCGCCAGCTCTCCGACCAACTGGCCGGAGCGGCCGTGCGAGTGGACCGATGACACCGCCGCGCACCCACATGACAGCCGGCACCACCGCACTCCCGGTGGAGCCGTGCGCCGCGGCGGTCCGGCCGCGGCCCGTACTCACCTTCGGAGCCGAATGATGAAAACCACCACGGGCCGCAGACCCGTACGCCGCGGCCGGGTACGTGCCGCCGCCGCCGCGCTCTGTCTGCTGGCCGGAGCACTGTCCGCCGCCGCGTCCGGGGGCTCCCCGGCCGCGGCCCTCACCCCGCCGGTCTCGCTGACCGCTGACGACCTCACCACCTGGCAGACCAACGGCATCGTCTGGTCGATGGCCGCCTCGGACGCCGGTGTCGTCTACGCCGGCGGCACCTTCTCCACCGTACGGCCGCCGGGCGCGGCAGCCGGCACCTCGGAGCAGCCCGCGGTGAACTTCGCCGCCTTCGACGCCGCGACCGGTGCGCCGACCGGCTGCAGCCTGTCGTTCACCCTCTCGTCCGGCACGGCGACCGTACGGGCGCTTGCCCTCTCGCCGGACCAGAAGACCCTGTACGTCGGAGGGCAGTTCGGGTCGGTGAGCGGTGTCGCGGTGAGCAACATCGCCGCGATCGACACCGCGAGCTGCACCCCGCGCCAGGACTTCAAGGTCTCCGTCTCCGCGACGGTGCGGGCCCTCGCCGTCACCGCCGACACCGTGTACCTGGGCGGTGACTTCAACACGGTGGCCGGACAGACCAGGAACAAGTTCGCCGCGGTCACCACGGGCGCCGCGCTGAAGCCGTGGAAGGCCGACGCGGACGAGATCGGCCGGGCCGTCGAGCTGACGCCCGACCGCAAGCACGTGCTGCTCGGCGGCAACTTCTTCAAGGTCAACGGCGCCACGTCGCACGCGCTGGCGGTCGTGGACGCCACCACCGGGGCCGTGACCAAGAGCTATCCGGCCGGGTTCATTCCCAACACCTCCACGGTGCAGGACCTCACCACGGACGCCACCGGCTTCTACACCGCCAACGAGGGCACCGGGGGCGGTGTCTTCGACGGCCGGATCGCACTGGACCTGAGCAGCTTCGAGCAGCGCTGGCGGGACACCTGCCTCGGTGCCACCCAGGCCGTCCTGGTGCACGACGGCGTGCTGTACAGCGGAAGTCACGCCCATGACTGCGCCACCATGGGCGAGTTCCCCAACCAGCCGCGCAAGCATCTGCTGGCCCAGTCCGTCGACGACCCGAAGCTGTTGCCCTGGTTCCCGGACACCAATGACGGCATCGGGGAGCCGGTCGGGCCCCGGGTGATGGCCCAGACCGACAAGGGCGGGCATCACTACCTGTGGGTCGGCGGCGAGTTCACCACCGTCAACGGCGTCGCGCAGCAGGGCCTGACCCGGTTCGCCGACGGTCCCGACACCGGTGCCCCGTGGGTGCCCAACGTGACCCTGTCCACCATCGCCCCGGGGAAGGTGGTGGTCGACTGGCAGACCAGTTTCGACACCGACGACGGGGAGCTGACCTACCGGATCTACAAGGACGGCGCGAGCACCCCGGTGCACACCACGACCGGCTACTCGCTGTTCTGGGACCGGCCGCAACTGAGCTGGACCGACACGGACGTGGCGGCGGGCGAGACCCACTCGTACCGGATCAGCGCGAGCGACGGCACCAACACCAGCGCCAAGTCGGCCGCGGTGTCCGCCACCGTGACCTCCACGGCCGAGAAGTATCCCGCCAAGGTGCTCGCGGACGGCGCTTCGCTCTACTGGCGGTACGACGAGACCGCCTCGACCCTCGCGGGCGACAGCAGCGGAGCGCGGAACAACGGGTTCGTCCGCAACTCCCCCACCCGGCGGGTGACCCCGGCCGCCGTCCCGGGCCCCTCGACCGCGATCGGCCTCAACGGCTCGACGCAGTACGTCTACAGCAACAGGCGCCATCCGCAGCCGACCAGGTTCTCGGTGGAGACGTGGATCAGGACGACGACCACCAAGGGCGGGAGGATCATCGGCTTCTCCAACCTGACCATGCAGAACAGCACCCAGTACGACAAGCACGTGTACATGCGTGACGACGGCCGGCTGGTCTTCGGGGTGCACAGCGGCAGCGTCCGGACGGTCACCACGCCCGCCGCCTACAACAACGGCGCCTGGCACCATGTCGTCGCCACCCAGGGCCCCGGCGGCATGGCGTTGTACGTCGACGGGCAGCTCCGCGCCTCCAGCGTCCTGTACACCGGCAACGAGAAGTACGACGGCTACTGGCGGGTGGGCGGGGACAACCTCAACGGCTGGCCGTCCAAGCCGACGAGCAACTTCTTCGCCGGGCAGATCGACGAGACCGCCGTCTACCCGACCGCGCTGAGCAGCGCGCAGGTAAGTGCCCACTACGCGCTGAGGACAACCGGATGAGGCATCCGTTCCGGGCCGGTGCCGCCGCCGTCGTACTGACGGCGGCGCTGGCCGCCTGCGGCTCGTCGTCCGAGAGGCGGGCCGGTGCGAGCGGAGCCGGACCGGCGGTCACGCGGACCCCGCTCGCCGCCGCGTCGGTGGGGCCCGGCGCCACCGCCGGCGGTGCTCCACCGGCCCCGCGCACGAGTGAGCCGCCCAAGCTGCCCAGCGATCAACTCACCCCGGCCACCGGTTCGTTCACCCGGAAGCAGAAGGAATACCTGGTCGACCGGGTGCCCCGGGGAATGGACCCCGCGGCGGTGCTCCAGACCGGCCAGGAAACCTGCGACCGGCTGCGGTTCCTGGTGAAGGCCGACCGGGACGTGGCGGTCGGTGCGATCGTGACGGGCGAGATCGCCGACGCGCGACCCGCCGTCGAGCACCTCTGCACCCAGCACCGGGATCTGCTGCGGGAGGCCGACCGGGGGTACGCGGACGGCACGTACCGCGACGAGCGGATCCGGCCGGGCCGCTACCGCGACGTCTCCCCCACCGGAGACTGCACCTGGCGGATCACCGGAACGGACGGCAGGACCCTGGCCTCCGGCTCCGGCTCCGCCGGGAAGCGGACCACGATCACCGTGCCCCGGCAGGCCCGTGTCTTCACCTCCACAGGCTGCTACGCCTGGCTGCCCGAAGGAGACCTCGGATGAGCAAGCTGCCGATAGCCGTGGCGATCCCCACGAAGAACGAGGGGCTCAACATCGCCGAGGCGGTGACGTCGGTACTCGGCCATTTCGAGGCGGTCGTCGTCGTCGACTCGCACAGCACGGACGAGACGGTGAAGATCGCCGAGGAGTGCGGCGCCGAGGTGGTCACGTACACCTGGGACGGCGGTCATCCACGCAAGAAGCAGTGGTGTCTGGACCATGTCCGCACGGACCTGGACTGGATCCTGCTGCTCGACGGCGACGAGCGGATCGGTCCCGGTCTGCTGGCCGAACTGCGGCAGGTCTTCGCCGACCCGGCCGCGCCGAAGCCCGCGGCGTACGACATTCCGCTCGGCTACTGGTTCTCCGGGAAGCGGCTGCGGCACGGCTACACCATCCGGAAGCGGTCACTGACCGACCGCACCCGCTGCCGGTATCCGGAGGTGGGTGATCTGGACGCGCCGGGCATCGGTGAGGTCGAGGGCCACTACCAGCCAGTCGCCGATTCGGTCGGCTCGCTCCGTAATCCGATCGAGCACCAGGATCTCGACCCGGTCACCGCCTGGTTCGAGCGGCACAACCGCTACTCGGACTGGGAGGCGTGGCTGGAGCACCACCCCGAGGTCAAGGAGCAGGTGCGCAGGGTGAAATCGCGCCAGGGGCAGCTGTTCCACAAGGCACCGTTCAAGCCCCTGGTGTCGTTCGCCTACATGTATCTGTACCGGCGGGGGTTCCTCGACGGGCGGGCGGGGTTCGACTTCGCGCTGGCGATGAGCTTCTACCGCTGGCAGATCGCTCTCAAGTCCCGTGAGGGGAAGACCGTTTGACCCTGCCGCTCCTCCGGCGGACCACGTCCTCGTAGGTCCGCCGGAGGGTGGCGGTCACGGCCTCGATGGTGAAGTCCTCGTTCACCAGGTCCCAGGCGGCCCTGCCCGTACGGGTGTTGGTCTCCGGTTCGAGGAGTTCCAGGACGGCGGCGGCGACCTTCAGGGCGTTCTTCCCGTCCTCGCCGACCCGGCTGTCGATCACCCGGCCCGCGCCGGCGCGCGCCACATCGGGGCCGAGTCCGCAGGTGCGGGTGATGACGACGGGGGTACCGACCGACATCGCTTCGAGGACGGACACGCCCAGGGGCTCCTCGATCGACGGCAGTACGTAGACATCGGCCCGCCGTCCCGCCGCCAGGACCTCCTCGTGACCGAGCGGCCCCACATGGTCGAGCGATCCCGTCACCCCCAGCCTGCGGGCGAGTTCAAGGGTCGCGGGCAGCGCGCCGGTGTCGGGACCGGCGAGCACGAAGCGGGCGTCCGGATGCCGGGCCAGGACCGCCGGCATCGCGGCGACGAAGTCCTCCGGGCGCTTGCGCTCCTGGATCCGGGCGAGGAAGAGGACCGTCGGCGGCCGCCCCGGTTCCCGGGCGGGCTTGATCTCCTGCGGGCGCACTCCGTTGACCAGCCGTACGGTCCGGGTCAGCGGGACCGGTGCGGCGACGGCGTTCACGTCGAGGCGTTCCGTCTCGGTGAGGTGGAGTACGGCGTCGGCCCCGCGCAGCACCCTGCGCACCGCGAGGAGGTCGGTGAGCCGGGCGAACCGGTTCTCGGTGGGATCGACCATGCCGTGCGTCTGGACGACCAGGGGGGTGCGGGCCGCCAGGGCGAGCAGCGCGGCGGGCAGTGTCACCAGGTCGCGCATCAGGTGGACATGGACGAGGTCGGCGCCGCGCATCATGCGGTACGCGGCGTGCAGGAGCGCACCGGAGGTGATGCCGCTGACCTCGAACGCGGGGAGCAGGTGGCGGGCCGGGAAGAGATGCGCCGGCACCGACTCGATCTCACGCGGCAGGGGGCCGTCGAAGCCGTCGCCCAGGGCCATGATCCTGGCGTCGTCGCCGGCGGCCCGCTGGACCTTCGACAGGTTCAGCGCCACCCTGGTCGGGCCGCCGAACGCGTGGTCCGGGGTGTGCAGTGTGACGACGTGCAGGATCTTCACCAGGGTTCCCCTCAACCGCGGCCGACGTTTCACAGACTAGTCATCCAAACCCCCCAAGTGGGTTGATTCGTTAGAGTGTTCACAGGTCCACGGAAACGGGGAGCACATGACGTCCGTGCACGAGGCGGCGCCGTCCGCACCCGTACCGGAGCACGGCCCGCGGGAGCCGGGCCACGCGCAGGCCGGGCCCGGGTCGTGGGCGATGCTCTCGCGCGCCCTGGCGGTGCCGCTCATCCTCGCCCTGGTCTGTTTCCTGCCCGCGGTGATCGCCGCGCAGCCCGGCACCGGGGTCCGCGACACCGCGTACTGGCTGCAGCTGGTGCTGACCTGCTATGCGGGGATCCGGCTCGCGACCATGGTCCTCTCCACCCGGCGGCGCCTGTTGCAGGGTGTCTTCTGGATGTTCGTGTACATCGCGATGGGCGTGGCACCGTTCGCCCAGGCCGTCATCGGGCAGACACCTACGCCGATGGTCGGGCCGCGGTCGGACCTGGTGACGGCCGTCGCGCTGGTCCTGGTGGGCTGCGCCGCCTTCGACCTGGGGGCCCTGCTGGCGTCGCGTCGGCCGCTGCGGCGGCGGGTCGCCGCACGTTCCGGGGGGCGTCCGGCGGTCGCGCACCCGGGGCGGCTCGGGCTGCTGGTGCTGCTGGCCTTCGCGGCGAGCGGCTACTACATCCTGAAGGTCGGCGGTCCGGCGGTCTTCTTCACCAGCCGTCAGGAGATCAGTGCCTCGGTCGCGGGGAGCGGGGTGGGATCGGACGGGTCCCAGGTGGGGGCGGCCTTCCTCAAGGGCTTCGGCACGGTGCCCGCGCTGCTGGCGCTGCTCTTCCTCACCCGCCGTCTGGTGACCTCGCGCGCGGCCCGGCGCTCCCCGTCGGCGGTGCTGGTCTGGGCCGGTCTCCTCGTCCTCAACGTGATCGTCAACAACCCGTTGTCCAACGCCCGTTACTGGTTCCTGACGGTGCTGGTCTCGCTGCTGTTCACCGCGTTCCCCACCAGTGCGGCGATGTACCGTTCGGTGCTGGCCCTGGGGGTGGTCGGGGCGCTGGTGCTGTTCCCCTACGCGGACCGGTTCCGGTACGACAGCGCCGGGTACCGGCCGGTGGACTCGTCGTCGGTGTTCGAGCCGCTGGCCACCAAGGACTACGACCAGACGGTGATGTTCGCCAACACGATCACCTGGGTCGACACCCGCGGCCACACCTACGGCCGTCAACTGGCGGGTTCCGCCCTCTTCTTCGTGCCCCGGTCGGTGTGGAGCGGCAAGCCGGAGGACACGGGGGTGCGCGTCGGTCAGTGGATGGGGATGAGCATGACCAATCTGTCGGCGCCGCTGTGGACCGAGCTGTGGGTCGACTTCGGTGCGCCGGGCATGGTCGGCGGCCTCGCGCTGATCGGGTACGCCGCCGCCCGTACCGACCGGCGGTACGCGCGGGCCGTCTCCCGGGACGGTCCGGGGCCCGGCAGCGTCCTGGCGGTCACCGCGCCGCTGGTCGCCGGGTACGCCTTCATCCTGTTGCGCGGTCCGCTGTTGCAGTCCGTCGGCAAGCTGGCCGTCGCGGCGCTCTGTCTGCTGCTGGTCACGAGCTTTCGCCGGGCCGGGCGGCGCCCGCGCTGAGGGGTGCCCGCGCCTCGGCGGTACGGTTCCTCCCGAGCCGGACCACCCTGGTCCAGGTGGCCACCGCCTTGCACCCGGAGCCCAGGCACAGGCCCCAGGCCGCGCCCGGGACCCCGCCCAGCGCATAGCCGCCGGTGAGGAAGGCGACGGAGGCGAGGGAGAAGACCACCTGGATGGCGAGCGTGGTCCGCGGGTCGAGCATCCGCAGCGCCAGCAGCCCGCAGGTGCCGACGGCCATCGCCGCGTACTGACTGGCGGTCGCCGGGAGCAGGGCGGCCGCCGTGGGCCAGGTGTCCCCCAGCAGCCGGCGTCCGGCCGGGTCGGGCAGCAGGGCCAGTACGGTGCCCCAGGCGGCCGCGACCGCCGCGAGGACGGCCGCGAGCACGGCGGCGGCCCGTACCCTGCGCCGTTCGCCGTCGAGCCTGCCCAACAGGGGCGGGCCGAAGCCGGTGGCCGAGCCGAACAGCACGTTCAACGGCCCGAACAGGGTGGTCGCACCCCGCAGCGCGCCGACCACCAGCGGGCTGCCGACCGCGCCGATTCCGAGCACGGAGAGCTGGCCGGTGGCGTTGCCCACCGCGAACTCCACCACGAAGCGCCGCCCGAGATGGCCGCGCCGCAGCAGAACCCTCGGCCGTACCGGTGCCCCGGCCACCCTCCGGTGCAGCAGGGCGGCCGACAGGAGCAGGGCCGGCAGCGCGGCGAGCCCCCACACCACGACGAGCCGGGCGGCCGGGGCGCCGTGCGGTTGCAGGCCCAACGCGCCCAGCACACAGCCCAGTCGCAGGACGTCGCCCGTCAGCGCCAGATGCGGCAGGTGCAGGGTGGAGAAGGCATAGCGCATGGTGTCCTGGCCCAGCACCACCGGCAGGACGAACCCCAGCGCCACCAGGGCCTTGGCGGTGGCGCCCGGCACCAGCAGGCAGACTCCGGCCAGGGCGGCGCCGAGCAGTGCCGCGGCGAGCAGGGTGAACGCCACCGCGGACCGGCAGGCGCCGCGCACCTCCTCGATGCCGCCGCGCCGCAGCACGAGCGGCTGCCCGGTGTAGGCGCCGGACACGCCCAGCAGCACCGTGAAGACGAGGTAGACCGCCGAGAAGCGGGCGAACTCCGTCACGGTGGAGAGCCGGGCGGCCGTCACCAGCACCAGGATGTTGGTGAGCGCGGCCACGCCCTGGTCCGCGACCGAGCAGACGATCGCGGTACGTGCCCTCATCTGTGTCCGGCGGTGGAGTCGAAGGGGCGCAGCCCCAGCGTCTCGGCGGGGTCACCTGTGTGTTCCGGCCCGTGGCCCGCTTCGTCCCGGGCCGGCCGGCCGCCGCCCGGCCGGCGCTTGGCGGCCTTCCTGCGGGCCCGGCGCTCGGGGCGGCTCAGGCCGGGGTGCAGCAGGGCGCCGAGCACACAGCCGCCCGCCGCCCCGATGATCTCCCGGATCCGCTCCAGGTCGCTGCGGTGCACCTCGCGCGGGTCACAGACCACCACGACGCCCTCGACCCGGTCGATCAGTGCGACGGCGTCGGCGTACGACAGCACGGGCGGGGCCAGCACGATGACGACGGCGCCGGGCCGGTCGCCCTCGGCGACGATCCGGCCGACGGGTGCCGATGTCAAAGCACGCGGCACGTTGTCCGTACGTCGGCCCGCTATCAGGGTGAAGGCGCCCGACCCGGGTACGTCCACGTTCATCTGGCTGTCCGACGGCCAGGCGCGGCGGCCCCGGGTCGCCCAGCGCGGCCGGGAGCCCTGCGCCGCCGGGCCCAGGTCCCTGGCCAGTGCGGGGGTGCGCAGATCGGCCTCGACCAGGATCACGTCGCGTCCCATCTCGGCGAAGGCCGCGGCCAGGTTGGCCGCGGCGGCGGCCGCGGCCGCGCCGTCCCCGCGCGGGGCGGTGACCAGGAGCCGGCGGCGCTCGGCGAACGACGGGTCGTAGGCGAGCCGGAAGGCGACCGCGCGGTACTCCTCCGCGAGCCTGCTGCCGCTGCGCCCGATGGCCAGCGGCGAGCCGCCGTACGCACGCTCCCTGGGCAGGGTGCCGAGCAGGGGCGCGCCGAGCGAACGGACCAGCTCCCGGGTCGAGCGCACGGCCGGGTCGAAGACCAGGCGGACCCAGGACAGCAGCAGCCCCAGGGCGAGACCGACGGCACCGCCGAGCCCCAGCAGCAGTGGCAGTCCCGCCCCGGTGGGCTCGGTCGGGGCGGCGGGCTTCTTCGTCAGGTATCCGGGGGTGGTGTCCAGTGCGCGCAACTCGGAGATCTTCCGGCTGAGTTCGGAGATCGCGACCACCAGGTTGGCCCGTGCGCTGGTCACGTCGTTGCTGTTGCCGGTCTGCGCCGCCAGCTGGTCGCGCTGTTCGGTGAGCGGGGTGAGCTGGGCGCGGTAGCCGTCGACCATGTGGGCGATGCTGTTCTCGGTGCGCTGGCGGCGGATCTCCAGGTAGGCGTCGGCGAGCGCCTGGGCCCGCGCCCTGGCCAGTGCGGGGGTGCGGCCGGTGTAGGCGAAGCGGAGCACAAGGGTGTTGGGCGGGTTGGTGACCTGGAGGCCGGAGAGCAGCCGCCCGACCGCCACCCGGTCGCCCTGTCCGGCGAGGGTCGTGACGGCCAGGGTGCCCACGGTGTCGCTGACGGCGGTCTGCCGCTCGGAGCCGATGTTGATGCCCTTGTCGGCGGAGGCACCGGCGGCGAACGGGTCCGAGGCGGCGGAACGTACGACGACCTCGCCCGTCGATGTGTAGCTCTCCTCGCCGCTCAGCGCGAGCCAGCCGCCGCCGACGAGCCCCACGAGCACGCCGGCGGCGAGCAGGGACCGGTAGCGCAGGAGCTGACGGAACTGGTCCCTCAGCAGCGCGGGTTCGTCCTGGTCCTCCAGGGCGCGGATCGGCTGGTTCATCGGCGTGGTCTCCCTTCGGTGTCCGCGAGGACCTCGGTGAGCAGGGCGTCGAAACGGGCCAGGCCCGCCTCGCGGCCCAGGTGGCGTGCGACGTACTGGGGTCCGTTGGCCCCGAGCGCGTCCGCCCCGGCCGGTGCCTCGACCAGCTTGCGGACGGCTGACAGCAGTGCCGCGGGGTCCTCCGGGGCGACGAGGAGCCCGGCGCCGGAGCGCTGGACCTCCTGTGCGGTGCCTCCGCCCTCGGCGACCGAGGCCACCACGGGCCGGCCCGAGACGAAGTAGGAGGTGAGCTTGGAGGGGACGCTCATGTCGAGCACGGAGGCCCGCTGGGTCACCGCGAGCACGTCGGCGGCGGCGAGGACGTCCGGGAACTCGCCCGCGTCGGCCGGGGGCAGGATGTCGAGGTTGCGCAGACCCGCCGCGCGCGCCAGCAGCGCCTCGCGCTGATTCCCGTCGCCCATGAGCACCACGCGGATCTCCGGCGCGAGCCGGGCCGCGTCGACGAGGACCTCCAGACCCTGCTTGAGCCCCATGTTCCCGGAATGCAGGACCACCGGGGTGCCCTCGCTCCAGCCGAGGCGCGCCCTGGTCCCGGCCCGGTCGGCGGAAGGGGCCCGCACATGCGACCAGTTGGGCACGGTACGGATGCGACCCGGGTCCACCCCGTACGCGGTGACGCGGGGGACGAAGCTCTCGTGGATGACGCCGACGAGGGCCGCGGAGCGCAGCGCGTACCGCTCGGCGGCCGAGGCGACGGCTGCCGCACGGCCCCCGCCCCGGATGCCGCTCTGCGCGGCGGCGGCGCCCATCAGATCCTGCACGACGGGTATGTACGGGACCCGGTGGCGGCCGGCCAGCCGGGCACCGATGACGCCCCCGGCGAGGCTGGGCATCTGGGAGAACACCGCGTCGGGCGGCCGGGAGGCGGGCGGCGAAAGCAGCCCGTGCCCCAGCACCGTCGCCTCGAACGTCGCTCTGCGCAGGGCGGTCTGACGGGACGGCACATAATGTCTTCGCCGGTGCACGGTGACCCCGGCCCGCTTCTCGGCGACCCGCCACACCCCCCGGTACTCCGCCTCGGTCCGCCAGGACGGGTAGTGCGGCATCCCGGTCAGTACGTGGGTGTCCGCCCCGTACGCCGCCCAGTGCTCGGCGAGCTGCGCGGCGTACGGGCCGATGCCCGTCAGCTCCGGCGCGTAGTTCGTCGAGACCACCAGCAGGGTACGGCCCTCGAACGGCTTGTGACGATCGGCATCGGACATGGGCGCTCGCCTTCCCCCCGGAACATTCGGTGTTCCCCCAAGAAACAGCCCCCGGACTCCCCCCGGGGAACAGCCCCAAAAGCGAGCTTATCCGTTCACGAGATGCGCAAGTGGTCTTCACAGTAAGGTCGTTGCTCCATCAACACCGATACCGATATCCCACCGCACCGGATGGCATGTCCGGACAACTGCTGCGGGACACGGACATCACGCTCACCGTGGGGGGAGAGAACGGATGGTGCACAGGGTCGGCTACGCGCCGGGGGTCTACGACCTCTTCCATGTGGGGCACCTCAATATCCTGCGGCACGCCCGCAGTCAGTGCGACTACCTCGTCGCCGGGGTCGTCTCGGACGAGATGGCCGAGCTCGCCAAGGGCCATCGGCCGGTGATTCCGCTGCCGGAGCGCCTGGAGATCGTGCGCAGCGTGCGCCACGTGGACGCGGCGTTCGTCGAGACGGTGCCCGACAAGGTCGAGACCTGGCAGCAGGTGAGGTTCGACGTGATCTTCAAGGGGGACGACTGGCGGGACACGGAGAAGGGCAGGCGGCTCGAACGCGACTTCGCCGAGGTCGGCGTGGAGGTCGTCTACTTCCCGTACACCGTGCACACGTCCAGCACCCAGCTGCGCCGGGCGCTGGACACCCTCGTCAGTCCGCAGTCCGGAGCGCTCTGAGCTCCGTGAACCACTTGGCGAGGAACACCACCAGGAACAGAGCGTGCACGGCGGCGAGCACCGCATAGCCGGTGCGGAACGCGGTGCGGTCGCCGAGGAGCAGGAACACCAGGCAGAACACCCCGTAGTCGGCGGGCAGCAGCGCCACGGCCCGCAGCCGCGAGACCGGGACGGCGCCCCCGGCGCCCGCCGCGGGCCGGGCGGCCGCCTTTCCCAGCTGCTCACGCAGCAGACCCGCGCAGAACGTCAGCACCGCCGTGAACAGGAAACCCAATGGCAGGAGCAGCCAGCCCTCGCCAGGCAGTCCGGCGAAACGCTGGAACGAGATCAGCACGGCGGTGTGCACGAGGATCATCTTGGCGCAGTCCACGACATGGTCCAGCCACTCGCCGTCCGGACCTCCCCCGCCGGTGAGCCTGGCCAGCTGCCCGTCGGCCGAATCGAGGGCGAAGCCGATGGCGAGCCCCGCGTACACCGCGACCGCGAGCCCCGGGGAGGGGCGGACTAGCGCCACCGCGGCGATCGCGGCGAACGTGAACGCCGCACTGATCAACGTGACTTGATTGGGCGTCAACCCCATCCGGTACGCACCTGCCGCGAGGACCCGGCCGGCCGGCCGGTTCACGTACCGCGAGTAGAGCGACACCCCCTTGGCCGTCTTCTGCGCACCGCGCAGCTCACGCAGGACCGTACCCTTGCTCCCCATCCGCCCCCCAGCGTCCCACGGTCGTGGTAAGCGTCGGCATCGGCCCAGGCATGCGCGGACACCGCCACCGGATCCGCATCATGGCACGCGGACCCGGTCGCGCGGGGGCACCGGGCGCGTATCGGGTCGTGATCGTGTGGTTCACAGGGGGACCTCGGTCCGGATCACGAAGGCTCGGAGACTCGGAGACTGGGCGAGGAGTCCGGCTCGGCAGCCCTCGGCCGTAGCGACGCCATCGGTCCACAACGCAAAGAAAGCCCCCGCGAATGCGCGATGGGGGCGTGATCTACTGACTTCTCAGGGTCTCCCCTCCGTGCAGGATCACTGACGCGGAGGGCAGTTCAGGTACGTTGGCTTTCCCAGTCAGGTACTGGGCATCTCAGAAAACGACTTCATCAGAGATTTTACTGGCCGAGTGCGGCAGCTCTGATCTGCGTATTCATAGACATAGCAATGGTCGCAAGCAAAATCGCACTTGCTGCATACTCATCGGACTCTCGGGGCTGAAGGCAGAGGCTCATTCAGTCCTGAGTGGATCCCAGAGGGAGGATCTGAAGTTCTAGCCGGCGGATTTCCGGTCGCCACCTGGGGCTACATCCGGAAGTTCCTTTGTGTGGTCCGGAGTTGGCTCCAACTGATCTCCTTGAGTGGACTTGGGCCGATGAGACCGCTTCGCGCGGTCCAGTTCATCCCGAACCTCCACGAAGGACCGGATCATCTTGATGATCCCTTCCTTCAATGACTCGACTCCGTCGAGTACTCGACCGAAGCCGAGCAAGGCCGCAAGGATCATCGTAACGATTGCGGTCGTGTTCAACTGTTTTCCCGAATGGCGCAGTTCTGACAGGACAACTACACCAGCACCAGCACCGTTGCTGAGTGCTGGATGCTCAACATTACGAACAGGCATGGCCCATGGCAAGAGTTGAACGGTGATCCTTTCGGAAATCACAGCCTGCGGGAATCAATGCGAGCCCACCCCGCCCGCGTCGGGCCGGACACCTTTCCACTTGAACCGAATATGGCATGAGCATGGAAACATTGATTCCCTCGCTCCCATCCGGTTCCGCTGCCGGCCCGGCCATCTCCCGGCCCCGACCTGCGTTGGGGGGGGGCGAAATCCCTCACACCCTTGCGGGTGCCTGTCCTGTCCTGTCCGGCCCGGCCCGAACCGCCGGACGGGCGCTGCCCCTCCCCGGCAGTGCCCGTCCGGGCCGCGATGCTCCTCAGGCGGAGGTGGTTCGGCACTCCGGGTGGCCCCAGCCGTTGGGGTTCTTGGCGATCATGTCCTGTGCCGCGTAGGGCTTTCCGCAGTGGCAGCGACCCGCGAACCTGGCCTTGATGGTGCCGCCGGAACGGGCGGGACGCGCCGTCCCCGCCGCCTTCTTCGTCGCCGCGCCGCCGCGCCGGCCCTCGGTCGCCCGGGCGGGGGCCGGGGTCGGCAGCTGTGTGGAGCCGTGCGCGGTTCCGGCCGGCCGCTGGGCCACCGCGGCCTCGCTGGCCGCCTGGTCGGCGAGTGCGTTGAGCGGGTCGCCGTCCACCTGGTGGGCCGGGACGTAGGTGAAGCGCACGGTCCGGCCGGCCAGCCGGTCGTCGATGGCGACCACCAGGTCACGGTTGGCCACCGGCTTGCCCGCCGAGGTCTTCCAGCCGTTGCGTTTCCACCCCGGCAGCCACTTCGTCACGGCGTTCATCGCGTACTGCGAGTCCATCCGTACCTCGATCGCCACGGCGGGGTCCGTCGACTCCAACAGCTCTCGCAGCGCGGTGAGTTCGGCGACATTGTTGGTCGCGGTGCCCAGCGGTCCCGCCTCCCAGCGCTCGGGCCGGCCCTGTGCGTCCGCCACGACCCATGCCCAGGCCGCAGGACCCGGATTGCCCTTGGACGCCCCGTCACACGCGGCGATGATGCTCTCGTTCATGCCCTTGATCATGCCAGCGTCGCGACACCCCCCGGAGCTCGTCACCCTGAGTGACGATTCGAGGTGCGGTGACCCGGCGGCGCTGGTTCTCTGATGGAGCCCGCTCTTCCCAACCGCACAAGGAGCGATGATGAGCGTTGCACGTGAATCCGGTGACCGTGCGCAGCAGCTGCGTGAAAAGGCCCGGCACATGACCGAGGCCGCCGAGCGCACCACCGACCCTGAGCAGCGCCAGCGGCTCCAGGAGAAGGCCCGGAAGCTGCAGGAGCAGTGCGACCAGCAGACCGGCATGGGCGGCGGAGGCAGCCGTCCGCCCAAGTAGCACCCGCCGCAAGCCGACGGCCGACGTCTTGCCGCTCTTCCATGAGTGTGCGGCAAGCCGTCGGCCGCCGTGCCGGGCCGGCTCCGCAGCCCGCCCGGCATCCCCTGTTCCCCGGTCCTCGGTCCTCGGTCGCTGGTTCTTCAGTAGGGGTGCTTGTTCGCCCTGTCCGCCCAGGCCCGGTAGGACCTGTTCCCCAGTTCGGGATGGATCTGTTCGAGTGTGATGCTGCGCCGGTCCGGGGGCTTGGCGAAGTCCTCGTACTGGAAAGCGTCGTCGAAACCGATCTCCTGGGTCGCCTTCCAGTCACAGCTGTAGTAGACGGCGCCGATGCGGGCCCAGTAGATGGCACTCATGCACATCGGGCACGGGGCACCGCTCGTGTAGATCGTGCACCCCTGCAGCATCCGGGCGCGCTCCGGCACGAGATCGGGCGAACCCTCGGGGCGCGGCACCAGTTTGAGCGTGTACCGGTCCAGGTACGCCTCGGAGATGCTGGGGGCCTCGGGATTGAAGACCTGAATGGCCTTGCGAATGGCCTCCACCTCGCCGTGAGCGGTCGGATCGGCGGTGAGCAGTACCCGGTTCTGCCCACGTGCGATGATCTCGCCGTCCTTGGTGATCACGGCACCGAACGGCCCGCCCCAGCCCTCCTCGACGGACTCGGTGGCCAGCCGCACGGCTTCGGCCATGAATTCCTTGTGCCCCATCACGGCAAACCCCTCTTCATCGGCGCCCGCCCTCCTGGCGCGACCACCTTTCGGGGACTAGAGTGACCCTATTTGTCCGATAACTCCCTTTAGAACTAGACTACTCCGCATGAGTACCCGTGCAAGCCCCGACTCCGGCGGCAGTGCCACGGTCGTCATCTCCCAGAGAGTCCGGGCCGGCCGGAACGACGACTACAGACGCTGGCAGGAGAAGACCAACGAAGTCGTGCGGGGTTTCGACGGGTTTCAGGGGACGGAGATGTACCCACCGACTGCCGGTGACGAGAACGAGTGGGTCGTGGTATTCCGTTTCTCCCGCCTCGACCAGCTCACGCACTGGCTGGAGTCCGCGGCACGTCGGCAACTCCTCGACGAGGGCCTTCCGTTGTTCGACGGGCCCGCCACGCAGGAGGTGCTCTCCGGCGGGACACCGACCGACGATGTCGTCACAGCCGTGGTCTCGCACGATGTGCGGCCGGGCCACGAGCAGGACTTCCTGCACTGGCAGGCCAAGATCCTCAAGGAGCAGGAGAGGCAACCGGGTTTCATGGGGTCCGAGTTGTTCAGACCGGTGAAGGGCATCCAGGACCGCTGGGTGGTGGCCTTCCGGTTCGACACCCGGGAGCACCTGGAGGCATGGCTCGCATCCGATGCCCGCCGACGGCTCGTCGAGGAAGGGCGCGGCCATTTCGACTCCTACGACGTACGCAAGATCGGCTCGGCGTTCGGCGGCTGGTTCCGCTTCGGCCCGGACCCGCAGGAGGGCGTGCCGCCCAACTGGAAGCAGGCCATGTCCGTGGTGCTGGCGCTGTATCCGACGGTGATGGTCCTGGAGTTGACGGCGGGCGACTGGTTCAAGGATCTGGGGGTGCCGGGGTACATCGCACTGTTCCTCAGCAATGTACTGAGCGTAAGCATCCTGACCTGGCTGCTGATGCCGCTGGTCAACCGGGTCCTCGCGTTCTGGCTGCTGCCCGGCCGCGCGCGGTCGGTCCGGGTCCATGTGGCCGGGGCCGCCGTCGTGACGGTGTGCTACCTGGTGATCCTCACCGTCTTCGGCCTGACCACCGGCTGACAGTCGCCCACGGCCCGCGTTCCTGTTGACGTCCCTCCGGCGCAGGCCCTAGGTTGCGGTAAGCGCTTTCCAGCCGCATCCAGGAGACTCGGGACATGAGCAGCCCACTGCGCATCACGCACGCCCACGGCGACCGGATCACGGTCACGGAGGAGCGCGGCGGTATCGACCTGATCAGTTACGTCTATCGTCCGGAAGCGGCCTGGGAGGCCCCCAAGCCGTACATCCACCCCATGCGCACACTGACCGACAACGTTGTCACCGATTATCGGCCCCACGATCACCGCTGGCACAAGGGCCTCCAGATGACGGCCTCCCACCTCTCCGGGCAGAACCTGTGGGGAGGGAACACCTATGTGCACGGCCAGGACTACGTGCCGCTGCCCGAGCGGGTCGGGTCAATGGCGCACCTCGGATTCGACGAGGTGACGGCGGACGCCGGACGCGCGGTCATCGCGGAGCGGCTGAGCTGGCGCCACAACGACGGCACGCACTGGGCGGACGAGCTGCGCCGGGTCGAACTGCACGACGTCGAGCACGACGGATCCGGATCCGGGTCCGGACCCGGCAGCGCCGCAGGGACGGGCACCGGCGGCAGCTGGACGCTGACCTGGTCCAGCGCGATCACCAACCGGCGTACCGAAGCGCTGCTCTTCGGCAGCCCGACGACCCACGGCCGGGAGGCGGCCGGCTACACCGGCCTCTTCTGGCGCGGGCCGCGCGCCTTCCGCGGCGGCCGGATCCTCGGCCCGGACGGGGAGGGCCCGGCGCTGATGGGGACGCAGGCACCCTGGCTGGCCTACAGCGGCGAACACGACGGCGCCGACGGTCACGCCACGCTGATCTTCCAGCACGCCCCGGAGAACGATCACACGGGAGCGGGCGGCACCCATCCGGCGCACTGGTTCGTCCGCGACGAGCCTTTCGCCGCGGTCGCCCCCTCCTTCGCGTTCCACGAGGAGCTGGAGCTCGCCCCGGGCGACACCCTGGCCCGCCGCTACCGGGTCACCGTCGCCGACGGGCGGTGGGACCGGGAGCGGATCACCGAGTACCTCGCGGAGCACCCGTGGTGAACCCGGACGAGAACCGTGGCGGCCTGTACGTGGAGCTGTCGCTCACCGCTGCCGAGCGCGCCCGTCTGTGTGAACTCGTCCCCGGACCCGTGTGGTTCGCCGAGCCCGGAACCACTTCGAAGTCGGATGCCCGCGCCCTCGCCGAAGCCGGCACGGCGCTCGGCAATCCGCGGGCGGACCGGGTGGCGAACGCGCCCCGGCTGAAGTGGCTGCAGCTCGCCTCGGTCGGGATCGACGACTACCTGGGGCTGGACTGGCCGGTACTCGGCCGACGGCTGACCGTGACCAACCTGGGGGATGTCTTCGCCGACCCGGTGGCACAGTCCTGCCTGGCGGGAATCCTGGCGCTGCATCGCGGCATCGACCTGCTCTGCGGGCTGCGCGCCGAAGGCAGCTGGGCGAAGTCCGCCGTGCGGCCCCGGCTGCGGCTGCTGACCGGGGCCCGGGTGCTCGTCCTGGGCCGGGGGTCCATCGCCCGGCGGTTCGCCGAGCTGCTCGGCCCGTTCGGCTGCCCCGTCACGCACTTCGCGCGCGGCTCCGGGGACATCCGCACGCCGGCCGAGCTCGATGAGCGACTGCCCGGATTCGACGTGGTGGTGGGGCTGCTGCCCGGGACGCCCGGGACGAGCGGGCTGCTCGACGCGCGGCGGCTGGCCCTGCTGCGGCCGGGAGCCGTACTGGTGAACGCCGGGCGGGGATCGCTGGTGGACGAGGAGGCCCTGGTCTCCGAGCTGGCCTCCGGGCGGCTCGGCGGAGCCGTACTGGATGTCACCGGGGAGGAGCCGCTGCCCGCCGGTCACCCCCTGTGGACCTGCCCCGGTGTCGTCCTCACCCAGCACACCGCGGGTGGTTCCACGCACGAGAGCGCCCGGGTCGTCGACCTGTTCACCGACAACTGGCGCCGTTTCCATGCCGGTTCACCACTGCGCAACCCCGTGCAGTGGTCCAGAGGATTCTGAGGACCCGACGCAATGTCCGAACCCCCCGCCCCGCACCACGGCGCACCGATCGGCGACGGAGTGCGCATCGCGGCGATCCGGCCGGTGCTGCTCAGCGCACCGTACGCGGATCCGGAGAACCTGGAGGTGCGTCTGGCGCTGCCGACGGGGTGGCGCACGACGGGTCTGGTCGAGGTCACCCTGGACGACGGCACGACCGGGCTCGGCGAGGGCTATCTCGCCGTCTTCGCACCGCAGGTCTTCGTGTCGACGATCGATCTGATCGCCCCCTACCTGATCGGCCGTCCGGCCGGGGACCTGGAGGAGCGGTACCGGGACATGGTGCTGGTGACGGGCTACTGGAGTCTCCAGGGGGCGGCCCGCCACGTCGTCTCCGCCGTGGAGGCGGCCCTGGTCGACGCCCTCGGGAAGCGGGCGGGAGTGCCCGCGTACGAGTTGCTGGGCGGCCGTCGCACGGACGCGATCCGGCTCTACGCCAGCGGGGGCGACTCGACCTCCCCGTCGGCGATGGCCGCCGAGATCGCCGCCGTGGCGGCCCTCGGCATCGACACCTTCAAGATCAGGTCGCGGGGCCACGAGGCGGACAAGGCGGTGTGGACGCTGGAGCACGCGGCCGCGCACGGAATCGGCGTCGCCGTCGACATGGCACAGAACCTCGCGGACCCGGGCCAGTCGGTGGCGCAGACGCTGGCGTTCCTCGACGCGGTCGGGACCGGCACCCGGCGGCCGGTGCGGTTCCTGGAGGAGCCGCTGGGGCCCGCCCGGACCGCCGGGTATCCCGCTCTGCGGCGCGCGGCGGGCTGTCCGGTGGCGGGCGGGGAGACCGTCACCACCGCACGGGAGCTGCTGGAGCGCATGGCCCTCGGGTACTACGACCTGGTGCAGCCGGACGCCACGGTCGTCGGCGGGCCGCGCCAGACGCTGGCCGTCTTCGCGGGCGCGGCGGAGCACGGGGTCGACGTGGTGGTCCATTGCTGGGGCAGCGCCGTGTGCCAGGCGGCCAACTATCACGCCGCCTTCGCGGGCGGCGGACGGCTGGCCGAGTGGCCGATGCCCCGGTATCCGCTGCGGTCGGAGCTGCTGGTCGAGCCGTTCCGTCTGGAGGACGGTTGCCTGCTCGCCCCGCAGGCCCCGGGGCTCGGTGTCCTGCTCACTCCGGAGGCCGAGCGGCGGTACGCCTTCCGGGACGATGCCGTCTACCGCTGTGCGACCCCGTTGCCGCCGGCCGTCCCGGGCCGGTGGTGCACGGGCTGACCTCGCGGGCGGGAGGGTGCCGGTGGCCGGTTTCCTATGGCGTGCGCAATGGGAAAACGCTTTCAGTGCGGCTATCGTAGCCCCATGCAGAGCCAGGTCAATCGACGTGTCGCCCGTCCCCGCCCGTCGTCCGCCGTGACGCTCCAGCAGGTCGCGCAGGACGCCGGGGTCTCTCTCGCCACGGCCTCACGCGTCCTCAGCGACAGCGACCGCAACGTCACCCAGGAGCTCCAGGAGCGTGTCCTGGAGGCGGCCGCCCGGCTCCGCTACGTGTCCAACGCGCCGGCCCGCGCGCTCGTGCAGTCCACGACGTCCATCGTCGGTCTGGTCGTGCACGATGTGAACGACGCGTACTACTCCGCCATCGCGGCCGGTGTCATGGAGGTCGCCCGCGACCACAAGCTCCTGGTGATGCTGGCGGGCACCTTCCACGAGCCCGGACTCCAGGCGGAGTACGTGGCCCGGCTGCGGGCGCAGCGGGCCCGCGCCGTGGTCCTCGCCGGATCCGGCTTCACCGGCGGGAGCCCCGCGCTCACCCAGGAGCTGGAGGCCTTCGCGGCACAGGGCGGCCGGGTGACCGCCGTAGCGCACCAGGACCTTCCGGTGGACACCATCGTGCCGGGCAACCGCGAGGGCGGCCGGGCGGTAGCCGAGCACCTCGCGGGGCTGGGGCACACCGAGATCGGCGTCATCTGCGGACCGCTGGCCCTGGTCTCCGTACAGGAACGGCTGCTCGGCTTCCTGGAGCGGGCCGCCGAGCTCGGCGTCGTCGTGCAGGAGCACCACCGCGTGGAGGCCGACTTCACCCGCGAGGGCGGGCGGACCGCGGCGGTGCGGCTGTTCCGCAGATCGCCGGGGATCACCGCGCTGT
The DNA here is from genome assembly GCF_042891445.1 of Streptomyces sp. NPDC001890. Taxonomy (NCBI): domain Bacteria; kingdom Bacillati; phylum Actinomycetota; class Actinomycetes; order Kitasatosporales; family Streptomycetaceae; genus Streptomyces; species Streptomyces sp. NPDC001890. The sequence continues at coordinate 208,072 of NZ_JBIATE010000009.1, forward strand.
TCGCACTCAACGACGCCATGGCGCTGGGTGCGCTCGCCGCGCTCCGTGACGACCTCGGCCGGAGCGTTCCCTCCGACGTCTCCGTCGTCGGCTTCGACGATCTGCCCGTGGCCTGCGACGTCACCCCCGCGCTGACCACCGTACGGCTGCCGCTGGAGGAGATCGGCCGCCGGGCGCTGCTGCTGGCCCTCGGTGACGCGCCGGCTTCGCCGCGCACGCTCGCCGTGCCTTCGCGCCTGGTGGTGCGGGCCAGCACGGCACCGCCGCCCCGCGCGATCGGCTGATCCCACGGTTCAAGCGGCCTGCCAGGGAATCGACTTGACGCGTTAAAGCACCGAACCCTTGGCTTGACGCACCAAGTTGCCGATCCTTTCCCTGCAACCCCCTTGAAATAATGCATTAACCCCCACCACACTGAGGTCAACGCCGATTGACGCGTCAAATCCGAGGGGGTGGTGGCTGGATGGGTACGTCCGGGCCCAAGTACCAGCGCATCAAGGACGAGTTGCGGGCCGAGGTGGCACGTGACGAGTACGAAGCCGGTGCTCCGTTCATCACTCAGAACCAGCTGCGCGAGCGCTTCCAGGTCAGCTCCACCACCGCCGTCCGGGCGCTCAACGACCTCGTCGCGGAAGGGCTGTTGGTGCGCCGACGGGGTCAGGGGACCTTTGTCGCCTCCCCGGAGGACCGGGCCGCGGAGCCCGCCGCGGGGCACCGGTCCGGGGTGATCGCCTGCATCATCAGCGGCCAGGGTCCGTACCAGTCGGAGGTGCTGCGCGGGATCGAGTCCGGTTGTTCGGAGCGCGGGATGCGGCTGTTCTTCTCCGACTCCGCCGTCCATATGACCGAGACGGGACACGCCTCGCACGAAGCCTCGCTGGCCCGTCAGGACCAGGTGCTGCGCCAGGCCGTCGAGGACCGGGTCGAGGGAATCATCCTCTACCCCGTCCAGGGCGCTCCCGATCCCGGCGTGCTCTCCGAGATCAGGCGCCTGCGCATCCCCATGGTCCTGGTCGACCGGTATTTCCCGGGCCACGCCATCGACGCGGTCACCGCCGACAACTACGACGTCGGCTACCGGCTCACCGAACACCTGCTGGCGGACGGCCACGAGCGGATAGCGACGCTCTGGGGCGAGACGCAGTGCACCAGCGTCCACGACCGGATGACCGGGCACAAGCAGGCGCTGCGCGCCCATGACCAGCCCCTGCGCCCCCAGTTGACCGCGCTGCGTTCGTACACGGCACTGCCCGAGGACGACCGCAAGGAGCTGCTGACCGAGCTGCTGGGCTCGCCCGAGCCGCCGACCGCCCTGCTGTGCGCCCATGGTTTCGCCGTCGCCACCGCGGCCGCCGACCTGGCCTCGCTCGGCGTCGCCGTGCCCGACGAGATCGTGCTGGCCGGTATGGACGACGCCGGCCCCTACGACCTGCTGCCGCTCACCAGCTTCGCCGCCCGGCTCCCCGCCAGGGAGATCGGCCTGCGGGCGGTCGAGCAGCTGGTCACCCGGATCGCGGAGCGCGCGGCGGGCGAGGACCCGTACCGCAGCGCCGAGCAGATCGTGCTCCCTGTCCGGATCAGGACGCGTGAGTCCGTGCCGGTCCGGCTCCGTACCGTCGCCGCCCGCCGGCCCTGAGGGAGGAGACTCCTGTGTTCGCCGCCCCCACCCCCCGTACCCGCGAACTCGGGACCGATGTCCTGGTGGTCGGTGCCGGTCTCGGCGGTCTCGCCGCCGCGCTGACCGCCGCCCGGTTCGGACACCGCGTCGTGCTCACCGAGGCGACCGACTGGCCCGGTGGCCTGTTCACCGCGCAGGCCGTGCCGCTCGCCGACGGCCACCGCATCGAACTGGACCCCGTCTCCCCCGGCTACCGCGATCTGCGCGAGCGGATACGCGACTTCTACCGGCGCAACTACCCGCTGTGCCCCGAGCCGTTCGCCGATCCCCTGCTCGACCCCGGTCTCAGCACCACCGGCCATCTCAGCCACGAGCCGCGCGCCGCACTCGCGGTCGTCCAGGAGCTCCTGGCCCCGCACCTCGCCTCCGGCAGGCTCACCCTGCTGCTCGGCCACCGCCCGGTCGCGGCCCAGGCGGACGGGGACCGGGTGACCTCGGTGACCCTGGCGGGGGCGGACGACCGGCCACTGACGGTCGGCGCCCGCTACGTCGTCGACGCGACGGACCTCGGCGAGCTGCTCGCCCTCGCGGGCGTCGAGCACGTCACCGGCGCCGAGTCCCGCGAGGAGACCGGTGAGCCGCACGCGCCCGCCGTCGCCGATCCGCTGGACCAGCAGCCGGTGTCCTGGGTCTTCGCCCTGGACCACCGCCCCGGCGAGGACCACACGGTGGACCGGCCGGCCGGCTACGACCGGTGGTCCGACGCCTTCTCCTGGGACACCGCGGAGCCGGGCGGCGGACCGGCCCGCTCCGTGCCGCTGTTCCTGCACGAGCCGGACGACGTCCCGCCCTGGGCGGCACCGCCCAACGACCGCTGGCACCAGCTGCGGGCACTGGCCCGGAGCCGCTGTCTGCCCGGTACGTTCGACAGCGACATCACCCTGGTCGACTGGGAGCAGACCGCGTACAGCGGGCTCCCGCTCACCGGCTCCGGGGACGAGGTACGGGCGCGGGCCGAGCAGGAGGCACGCGAGCGGGCCATGTCGTTCCTGTACTGGATGCAGACCCGCGCGCCCCGGCACGACGGCGGTCACGGCTACCCCGAACTGCGGCTGCGACCCGATGTCACGGGCACCGACGACGGGTTCGCCAAGGCCGCGCACGTACGCGAATCCCGGCGCATCCGGGCCGAGTTCACCCTCCTCGAACACCAGCTGACCGCCGAGGCACGGGCCGGGGCACCGGGCGCCGAGACGTTCACGGACAGCGTGGGCACCCTGCGCTCCCGGATCACCCTGCACCCCGGGACGGGGGGCGGCGCGGGGCTGGACCTGGAGTGCCTGCCGTTCCAGCTTCCGCTGGGGGCGCTGCTGCCGGTCCGGGTGGAGAACCTGCTCCCGGCCGGGCGGAACATCGGCGCCACCCATCTCAGCGCGCCCGCACTCGGCGGGCACGCGGGTCAGTGGAGCATCGGCGAGGCGGTCGGCGCACTGGTCTCCTACTGCCTGGAGCACCGGCTGCCGCCACGTGCGGTCCGCGCCGGCGAGCACCGGCTCGCCTCCTTCCAGGACCGGCTGAGCTCCTCGCTCGGTCTCGCCCTCGACTGGCCGGACCGGCTCCGCACCGGACCCGTGACCAGTGCCGGGGCGCTCTACGCCACCATCTGACCCGGCCCACTGCCCTTCCTTCGGGGAGGGCACACTTCCGACCTGCTGGAAAACGCTTACCAATCCCTGCGACTCACGCCCTCAGCCTGGACGGCCCTCTGTGACTGCGACTCCTTATCGTGTACTGCTCGTCGGCGCGGGCAACATCGCCCGCGCCGTCCATATGCCGGCGTTCCTCGAACTTCCCTCGGACTTCGCGGTGATGGGGGCCGTGGACGCCGATCCCTCGGCCGCCCGTTCCTTCGCCACCGACTTCGCGCTCCCCCACCACTCCACCGATCTCGCCGCGTCGCTGGGCGAGCTCCGCCCCGATCTCGTCGTCATCGCCTCGCCCCCTGTCGCCCACCGGGAGCAGGTCGTCGCCGCGCTGACGGCCGGGTCCTGGGTGTGGTGCGAGAAGCCGCCGGCGCTGAGCCTGGCGGAGTACGACGCCATGACCGCCGCCGAGGGCGAGCAGGGCCCGTACGCCCCGATCGTCTTCCAGCACCGGTTCGGTTCGGGGGCCGAGCACGCCAAGGCGCTCATCGCCTCCGGGGAACTGGGGGCGCCGCTGGTCGCCCACTGCCAGACCACCTGGTACCGCGACGACGCCTACTACGCGGTCCCGTGGCGCGGGAAGTGGGCGACCGAGGGCGCGGGCCCGGCCATGGGGCTCGGCATCCACCAGATCGACCTGATGCTCGAACTGCTCGGCGACTGGGCGGAGATCCGCGCCATGGCGGGCCGGCTGGCCCGTGACGTGGAGACCGACGACGTCACCACCGCCACCGTGCGCTTCGCCTCGGGCGCGCTGGCCACCGTGGTCAACAGCGCGCTCTCACCACGCCAGCTGAGCCATCTGCGGATCGATCTGCGGGACGCCACGATCGAGCTGAACCATCTCTACGGCTACGGGAACGGGGACTGGACCTACACCCCGGCGCCCGGTGTCGACCCCGGCCGGGCGGGCGGCTGGAACGCCCCGGCCGAGTCGGTCCCGAGCTCGCACTCCGCGCAGCTGCGTTCCCTCCTGGCCGACATGCGGGCGGGGCGCCGGCCCAGGGCGAGCGCCGGGGACGGCCGCCGCTCCCTGGAGCTGATCACCGCGATGTACAAGGCGGCGCTCACCGGTGTCCCGGTCCGGGCCGGCGAGATCGTCCCGGGCGACCCCTTCTACACGGCGCTGCACGGCTCCGTTCCCGGCTGGGCACCGCAGGGGTCCGGGCGATGACCGACCGCCCGGGAGTCCGTCCGGACAGCGGCGTCGACCGTGCCGTGCTGCTCACCTTCGACGACCGGCACGTACGCGAGTGGGCCGCGGCCGCGCCGCTGTTCACCTCGTACGGCGCGCGGGTCACCTTCTTCGTCTGCGAACCCGACCGGCTGGACCGGGACGAGGTGCGGCTGCTGCGCCGGCTCGCGGACGACGGCCACACCATCGGCTGCCACGGCCTGCGGCACGAGCGCGCACCGGAGTTCGTCGCCGCGCACGGCGCGGGCGCCTACCTCGACCGCGAGGTGGTGCCCGCCCTCGACGCGCTGCGCCGCCTCGGCTTCCCCGCCCGCAGCTTCGCCTACCCGTGCAGCGCCCGCGACGAGGACACCGACCGGCTGCTCCTCACGCTCTTCGAGCGGCTGCGCGGCGGCGTGCCGGTCGCCCGTCGCGCCGATCCGTCCCTCGCGGCCGAACTCCACGTCCCGGCCGGTGACATCGCCGCCCGACGGGTCCTGCCGGGCTGCTCGGTGGATTCCGGGCGCGGGAGCGTCGCGTACGGGGCCGACCTGAGCGGCATCGAGGCGGCACTGCGCCGGAGCGCCGAGCACGGCGGCGTGACCACGCTCTACGCCCACTGCGTCGCCGACACCCACGAGGCCAACCATGTGACCCCGGCCCGGCTGGAGATGCTCCTGGCCGCGGCCGACGGGATGTCACTGCCCTGTGTGGGCTTCGACGAACTCCCGTGAACCACCGAAGCGTTGCACACATTTCCTCCAGAGGGGCCCTTCACCCATGCATGACGACCGCACACTGACCGAGGAACGGCTCGGCCGCGCGCTGCGCGAGCGCATCCGCCCCGCCGTCCACCCCCGGACCGTGGAGCTGGAGTTCGAGGTCTGGCACGCCCCCGGCGAACCGGTGCCCTTCACCGAGGCGGTGGCCGCCCCGTACAGGCCGGGCACCATCGGCGACGACTGGGGACCGGCCTGGGGCACCAGCTGGTTCCGGGTGACCGGCCGGGTCCCGCGGGACTGGGCCGGTGAGACCGTCGAGGCGGTGATCGACCTCGGTTTCGCCAAGGACCGGCCCGGCTTCTCCGCGGAGGCGCTGGCCCACCGGCCGGACGGGAGCGTGGTCAAGGCGCTCAACCCGCGCAACACCTGGCTGCGGATCGGCGAACCGGTCGCGGGCGGCGAGGAGTTCACCTATCTTCTGGAAGCCGCCGCCAATCCGGAGATCCTGGACGGGGTCAGTGCGCTGGGCGACCGGGAGACTGCGGGCAGCGAGCCGCTGTACCGCGTCGAGCAGATGGACCTCGCGGTCTTCGACCAGCAGGTGTGGGAGCTGGTCCAGGACCTGGAGGTGCTCGATCAGCTGATGCGCCGGCTGCCGCTCGGATCGGCGCGTCGCTGGGAGATCCTGCGCGCGGTGGAACGCTGCCTGGACGCCCTGGACCTGGACGCCGTGGGAGCGAGCGCGCCCGCCGCCCGGGACCGGCTGCGGGCCGTGCTCTCCTCCCCCGCGCACGCCTCGGCGCACCGGCTGTCGGCGGTGGGGCACGCACACATCGACTCGGCGTGGCTGTGGCCGCTGCGGGAGACGGTGCGCAAGGTCGCCCGCACCACCTCCAACGTGGTGGCGCTGATGGACGACCGCCCGGAGTTCGTCTTCGCGATGTCGCAGGCGCAGCAGCTGGACTGGCTGCGCGAGCACCAGCCGGTGCTGTACGCCCGGGTGAAGGAGAAGGCGGCCGCCGGTCAGTTCGTGCCGGTGGGCGGGATGTGGGTGGAGTCGGACACCAACATGCCCGGTTCGGAGGCGCTGGCCCGGCAGTTCGTGCTCGGCAAGCGGTTCTTCCTGGAGGAGTTCGGGGTCGAGACCCAGGAGGTGTGGCTGCCGGACTCGTTCGGCTACTCGGCGGCGCTGCCGCAGCTGGTGAAGCTCTCCGGTTCGCGCTGGTTCCTCACCCAGAAGATCTCGTGGAACACGACGAACCCGTTCCCGCACCACTCCTTCCTGTGGGAGGGGATCGACGGCACCCGGGTGTTCACGCACTTCCCGCCGGTGGACACCTATGTGGCCGAACTGTCCGGCGAGGAGCTCGCGCACGCCGAGGAGAACTTCCGGGACAAGGGCCGCGCCACCCGCTCGCTGGTGCCGTTCGGCTGGGGCGACGGCGGTGGCGGCCCCACCCGCGAGATGCTGGCGCGTGCCGAGCGGCTCGCGGACCTGGAGGGCTCCCCCCGGGTGACGATCGAGACGCCTTCGGACTTCTTCGCGGCCGCCGAGGCGGAGTACGAACGGCCGCCGGTGTGGCTGGGCGAGCTGTATCTGGAGCTGCACCGCGGTACGTACACCTCGCAGGCACGGACCAAGCAGGGCAACCGGCGCAGCGAGCATCTGCTGCGGGAGGCGGAGCTGTGGGCGGCGACCGCCGCGGTGCGGACCGGATTCCCTTATCCGCACGAGGAGTTGGACCGGATCTGGAAGAGCGTGCTGCTGCACCAGTTCCACGACATCCTGCCGGGTTCGTCGATCGCCTGGGTGCACCGCGAGGCCGAGGCGACGTACGCCCGGATCGCCGATGAGCTCGAAGCGGTGATCGGGGCGGCGCAGCGGGCCCTGGCCGGTGCGCCGGAGGGCGGCGGCACGGTGGTGTTCAACTCCGCGCCGCACGGCAGGGCCGGCATCGCAGCGGGGGGCGCGGCGCCCGCCGGGCGGGACCATGGACGGCCGGCCGTGGAGGTCGCGGAGCACGGCTCCGGGTTCCGGCTGGACAACGGGGTGCTCCGGGTGACCGTGGACGGGCGTGGGCTCGTGGTCTCCGTCGTCGATCTGGTGACCGGGCGCGAGACGGTCGCGCCGGGCTGCGCGGCGAATCTGCTCCAGGTCCACCCGGATCTGCCCAACCGGTGGGACGCGTGGGACGTCGATGCGTTCTACCGCAACACGGTGACCGATCTGACCGAGGCGGACGTGGTGCGGCGCAGCGGTGACGGCGTCGAGGTGGTGCGCAGCTTCGGCTCGTCCCGGCTCACCCAGCTGCTGACGCTGCGGCCCGGTGCCCGGCGCCTGGACATCGACACCGAGGTGGACTGGCACGAGCAGGAGAAGTTCCTCAAGGCGGCGTTCCCGATCGATGTGCGCGCCGATCACTCCACGGCGGAGACCCAGTTCGGGCACGTGCAGCGGCCGACGCACGCCAACACCAGTTGGGACGCGGCCAAGTTCGAGATCTGCGCCCATCGCTTCCTGCATGTCGGCGAGCCGGGCTGGGGTGCGGCGCTGATCAACGACTCGACGTACGGGCACGATGTGACCCGTACGGTCCGCGAGGACGGTTCGACCACGACGACGGTGCGGCTCTCGCTGCTGCGGGCGCCCCGCTATCCCGACCCGGCGACCGACCAGGGGGTGCACCGGCTGCGGTACGCGCTGCTGCCGGGGGCGACGATCGGTGACGCGGTCCGTGAGGGCTGGTCGTTCAGTCTGCCCGAGCGCCGGGTGCCGGGGAGCGCCGAGGTGGCCCCGCTGGTCTCGGTCGACGACGACGCGGTGGTCGTGACGGCGGTGAAGCTCGCCGACGACGGCAGTGGGGATGTGGTGGTCCGGCTGCACGAGGCGCACGGCGGGCGGGTCTCGGCCCGGCTGACGGCGGGCTTCGCGCTGGCCGGGGCGAGCGTCACGGATCTGCTGGAACGTCCGCTCGCGGGCGAGCGGGCCGAGGTGGACGGTGATGCGGTCCTGCTGGGGCTGCGGCCCTTCCAGATCGTGACGCTGAGGCTCGCACCGGACCACGTGGAATGAGAGGCGTACCGGGCGGGTGCGTCCTGTGTCGGACCCGCCCCGTAGTCTTTTTTCCATGAACGCTGGGGGGCCTGTGCGCCGTGTGATCGACGACCGTTTCGAGCTGGTGAGCCGGCTCGGCAGTGGCGGGATGGGCATGGTGTGGCGCGCCCGTGACCTGGCGCTCCACCGCGATGTGGCGCTCAAGGAGGTGCGGCCGCCGGACCCGGCGCTCGCCGAGAACGATCCGGAGTCGGCCCGGCTGCTGCGTGAGCGGGTTCTGCGCGAGGCCCGTGCGCTGGCCCGGCTCGACCACCCGGGGGTCGTCACGGTCCACCACATCGTGGACGGCGGCGCGGGGACGTACCCGTGGATCGTGATGGAGCTGGTGCCCGGCGCCTCGCTCGCGGAGCGGCTGGCCGAGGGGACGCTCTCCCCGGTCGAGGCGGCCGGGCTGGGCCGCGGGGTGCTGTCCGCGCTGCGGGCCGCCCATGCCGCCGGGATCCTGCACCGCGACGTCAAGCCCGCCAACGTACTGCTGCGGGCCGACGGGAGCCCGGTCCTCACCGACTTCGGCATCGCGGCGATCCGCGAGTCCACCAGTCTGACGGCGACCGGTTCCATCATCGGCTCCCCCGACTACATGGCGCCGGAGCGCATTCGCGGCGAGGAGGGCGATCCTTCGTCGGACCTGTGGTCGCTCGGCATGATGCTGTACGTCGCCGTGGAGGGCCGGCATCCGCTGCGCAAGGCCACCACCCTGGCGACGCTGGCGGCCGTGCTCGACGAGGAGATCCCGCCGCCCGCGCAGGCCGGCCCGCTGGCTCCGGTACTGAACGCGCTGCTGACCCGGGACACGGCCGCCAGGCCCGGTCCCGAGGAGCTGGACCGGATGCTCGCGGCGGTGAGCGGGCAGGCGCCGGCGCCCGGACCGGTCCGGGCGGCCCCGCAGGACGCCGTGCCGCCCCGTCCGGCGGCGCCCACCCGGCAGGACGCGGTGCCGCCCGGCTTCGGCCAGGCCGGCCCGACCACCGTCCTGCCCACCGCCCCCGTGCGACGTCCGCCCGTCACCGCTCCCCCGCGCCCGCAGCCCGCGACGCTGGGCACCCGGGAGATCCGCCGCCGGGTCCGGCGGGGCCGTGCCGTCGCGATATCCACCGCCCTCGCGGGCACCGCCCTGACCGGGGTGCTGGTGTGGTCGCTGCTGCCCGCCGAGGACACGAAGGCCTCCGGCGGCACCCCGTCCGCCTCCGGCCGGGCCCCGGCCCCGGCCTCCTCGGGCGGGCCCTCTCCCGCCGGGAAGAAGGAGAGCCCGCGGCAGACCGCCGCGCCCGAGAACCTGCTGACGCCCTCCGCCGCGCGGTCCGTCATCGCGGCGCTCAAGCCGGTGATGGGCACCACCGAGGTCACGTCGTTCACGCTGTACGACGTGCACGCGAGCGCCGAGGCCCCGATCGCGAAGAACAAGGCCCTGTACGACGTCTTCTCCTACCGGGACGGCAAGGCCACCCGGGACCGGGCGGGCGGCACCCTCATGTCGGGCGCCAAGTCCGTGGACCTGGAGAAGTTCGACTGGGACGCCCTGCCGGGGCTGATCCGCCGGGCGGACAAGGAGCTCGGCGTCGCCGAGCCCACCACCCACTACGTGGACATCGACCCGGCCTCGCCGTTCGACAACTACCAGCCGACGCTCAGCGTCTACGTCTCGGACGAGTACGGCGGCGCCTATCTGCGGGCCGACATCAACGGCAAGGTGCTGAAGAAGTACCCGCGCAACGGCTGAGCCCGCGGCGGCTCAGCCCAGTACCCGTACCAGTACCAGCAGCACTGCCGCGATCACCACGCCCGACGCCAGCGCGCGGAAGCCGGCCGGAACACCGCCGGTCCGGCGCTTCACCTCGCCGGCCGGCGGGACGAGGGTCGCCGCGCGGGCCAGCCACTCACGCGGCGGGTTGTCGGGGATGACGACCCGCCAGGGCTGCTCGGGGTCGTACTCGACGACCGCCCTGGGCCTGTGCAGCAGCCCCTGCAGGTCGAGGGGGTGACGGACCTCGATCCGGTACGGGGGCAGGTCGTCGGCCATCACGGTCAGGTCGAAGGCGAACACGGATTCCACGGCCTGCCCGTCGACAGCGGTCCGGCCGTTCTTCTTGTTCACCGCCCTCACCCCGTTGACCACGGCGGGCGCGAAGGCGCGCGGGCCGCCGGAACGCAGCTCGGGGGCGACGCCCGACGTCATGTCCTCGGCCGCCCTGCCGTACGCCGTCAGGGCCAGGGCCGTCGCCGGCAGCCCGACGATCAGCAGCCAGCGGGGGCCGTCCAGGGCGCCCTGGACCACCGCTGCCAGCGCGAGGCCGGTGCCGGCCGCGGACACCACGGTGAGCAGCCGGGCGGCGTTTCGCAGGGGGGACGCGGGAGAGGTCGACGTGGTCATGAGATGCGCAGCAACTTCCGGCGAGGGATGGCGACCCTGGTGAGGGCCGGGTCGCCGGGGCGGTCGACGTCGTACACGGCGAGGGTGTCGCGTCCGAGGGCGACGCGTTCCACGACGGCCGGGACCTCGTGGCGCACCCCGTTCTCGTCGTCGAACACCGCGGTGACCTCGCCGTACTTGCGGCCCACCGACCGCCAGCCCTCCAGCACCGCGTCGGCCGTGCGGTAGCGGCGGGACAGCCTGCGCAGCCCCGCGGTGCGCCGCAGGCTCACCGCCGCGCCCCACCAGGCGGCGAGGCAGCCCACGCCCGCGGCGGACCACAGGAAGGTGAGCCACTGGGAGACGGTGAAGTCGCCGAGCGGAAGGAGGATGTGGAAGCTGGTGACGGTGTCCCGTCGGACCCGGCCCTCCGCCAGCGCGTCGTACCAGCCGACCGCGGCCGCGACGGCGGAGAGTGCGATCATCGCGCCCGGTGCCGCCCGGTGCAGGTACCGGGCGCAGAGCAGGCCGAGGACGACGGCGAAGGCGATGCCGAGCATCGGGGACATGGATGCGAGCTGGTCACTGGCGCAGCCACCGGCCAGGTCGCAGGACCATTTCACCCCCGCCGCCTCGTGGCTGGCGATGTACCACATCATCCAGACCTGCCACGCCATCAGCGCGCACGCGATGACGCGCATCGCCTGCGCATAGGCTCTCTGCCGCACTGTTCGCCCTTGTCCTCGCATGTCACGGGGCATTGACGTACCCCGTTGGACCATATACATGGGGTCCACACCCTGTCCGTGATCCACACCACGCCGGCTGCGGTGCGACGGTGTTCAGGCCGCTCGGTCCAGTGCCTTCGGCACCCAGCGGAGCTGGGCGGCCTCCTGGAACATGGCACCGCCCTCGTGTCCGTTGAACGGGTAGACCTCGATCTCCTTCTCGCCGCGGTAGGCGTTGTGGGCGGCGAAGACCGTGGACGGTGGGCAGACCTGGTCCATCAGGGCGACGGAGAAGAGCGCGGGGGCGGTTCCCCGGGCGGCGAAGGACACCCCGTCGAAGTACGACAGGGTGCGCAGGGCGGTCTCCTCCTTGCCGCGGTGCATCTTGAGGTAACGGGCTATCTCCGCATACGGGTTGGCGTCGGTGAGGGTGACGGCCCGGCCGAAGTGGCAGAGGAACGGGACGTCGACGGCGATGGCCGCCAGGTCGGGGACGAGCGCTCCCATCGCGAGGGTGATGCCGCCGCCCTGGCTGCCGCCGAGCGCGACGGTGCGGGCGGGGTCGGCGAGCGGGTGCGACCGGGCCGCTTCCACGGCGCGTACGGCGTCGGCGTGGACGCGGCGGTAGTAGTAGCTCTCCGGGGCCTCGATGCCCCGGGTCATGAAGCCCGCGTGGGAGGGGCCGGAGCCGACCGGGTCGGGGGTGTCGCCCACGTTGCCGCCGCTGCCCTGGCCTCGCACGTCCATGATGAAGTGGGCGAATCCGGCCATGGGCCACAGTCCCCAGCAGTGCGGGAGGCTGCGGCCGCCGTTGTAGCCGTGGAACTGGACGACGAGCGGGAGCGGGCCCTCGGCGTGCGCGGGGGCGGTGAACCAGCCCTTGACCGGGTGGCCGCCGAAGCCGGCGAAGGTGACGTCCCAGGTGCGTGTGCCGGTCAGGCCGGTCTCGACGGGTTCGAAGGAGACCGCGGGGTCGTGGGCGCGGGTCTCGGCGAGGGTCTTCGACCAGAAGGCGTCGAAGTCGTCCGGTTCGTCGATCTGCGGCCGGTAGGCGCGGAGTTCGGGCAGCGGCATGTCGAACAGGGCCACGGAGTGTTCTCCTCACGGTGGGAATCGGAACAGTGTGCCGTGCGGCGGCACGGCATGAAGCGGCGGGGCCGGACGCTGTCAGGTGCGCCCGGCCCCGCCCGTTCCCTGGGGGGATCAGTCGGTCAGCTGGACGGCCCGCAGGCCGGCTGCGCTCTTGGAGTTGTTGGCGATGGATCCGCCCCACTCCGACCAGCCGCGGGCCCGGCCGTCGTTGTCGCTGTCGTTGACGACGAAGCCGAGTCCGATGGACGCGGGGGGCTTGCCGGCGAGGCCGAGCGAGGCCCACGGCACCGTCACCGTGTAGTGGGTGGTGGTGCCGTCACGGGTGATCTGCGCGGTGGCGCCGGGGGTCGGGCCCGTGGACTGGCCGGAGGGCGCCCGCCAGGTGTGGACCTGGGGCTTGCCGCCCACGAGCGAGGCGCCGAACTCGACGTACTGCTTGCTGCGGCCCGGCACCTGGGGAGTGACGGCGAACTGGATGCTGTCGCCCTGCCACATGTTCTCGGCGGTGGTGGCGGGCTGTGCCAGGGCGTTGTCCGTGATCGCGCCCTTGAGGACGAGCCCCGCGTCGGTGTACTGGGGCCGGACGACGCCGGACAGGTCGGCCGCGCCGTTGTAGCCGCCCTTGTAGCTCACCGCGCCGTCGGCGATGACGTCGATGGGGGTGGTGGTGTCGGTGCCGGCCGGCTGGACGGAACCCCAGCCGTTCCAGGCGCCCACCGCGGTCCTGGCGCCGTCGGGGGTGTTGATGTGGGCGGCCGTCCAGTAGCGCTTCCACTGCTTGATGTTGCGCGCGTCCACGGTGTACGAGGCGCTGGAATCGGCGCCCACCTCGATCGGTCCGTCGATGGTGCCCCGGTCCAGGTAGGTGTCGCCCGAGTTCACCTGCCAGTCCAGCTCGGTGAGTTCGAGCGGGCCCCGGACGCGGTTGTTGGTGACGGTCACCTTGAGTGCGGCGGCGAACGGGGCCGCCTGCTTGACCACCGGGTCGAAGGTGACCTGGGTGGGCGGCACCACCTCGGTGTCGGAGGTGAGGCGGGCGAGGTTCACCGGCCCGAGTCCGACCGTGCCGCTGACCGTGCGCGGGCCGGTGAGGGCCGAGGTGGGCAGTTCGATGGTCCGGCGCACGACCTTGCCGGGCTCGGCCGTGACCCGGTATTTCTCCCCGGCGATCCGGAAGTCGTAGGGCAGCGGCAGCGTCCGGCCCTTGGTGCCGTCCACCTGGAGCACCGCGTCGACGGTCTCCTCGGTGTTGGAGTGCTCCGGCAGCCGGAGCGAGAACACGGGGCCGCTCACGCTCTTGACCGCGCTCACCGCGCCCTTGACGTAGAGCACCTTGCCGTCGATGCCGATCTGCACCTTGCCCCCGACCGGGAGGTAGGTCTTGTCGTGGCCCATCTGGTCCGTGACGGTGACCGGGCCGGTGGCCGACAGTTCCGCCGTTCCCGGTGTCGCGGCCGTGGTGTACAGCGCCCGGACCGTGCCGGTTCCGGTGCCGAAGCGGTACGAGCGGACGTCGGCGGAACCGGCGTCGTCACGGCCCGCGTAGGCGCGGCCCGCGAGCTGCCGGATCAGCACGCCCTCGGTGACCACGGACGGCTTGGGCTGCCAGGCCCTGACGTCCGCGGTGGGGCGCTTGAAAGCGCCGAAGTTGTGTTCCTTGTTGGTGGCGTCGGTGCCGTCGTTGGTGAGGTCGTACCAGTAGTAGCGGTCGACGCCGGAGGCGAACGAGAAGATCTGGGCGCGTGGCACGTACGCGGCCTGCTGGGCCGGGGTGACACCGTCGCTGTGGGTCGGGTAGCCGTTCTCGGTGATCCACAGCGGGAAGTCCTTGCCGCCTGCCGCGTCCAGGTCGGCGCGTACCTGCGGGAGTTTCTCCAGCGCGGTCTCCGGCGGGTTCGGGTAGCCGTAGTGGTGAACGCTGAGCGCGTTCATGTACTTGAGGCCGCCGATCGCGTACAGCCGCTTCAGCCAGTCGGTCTGGAGACCGGCGAGGCCGCCGCCGACCACGGTGGCGTCCGGGACCTTGGCGTGCACCTTGCCGTAGCTGGCCTGGAGCAGCTTGAGGTAGCAGTCTGCGGTGATTCCGCAGGTGCCGTTGTTGAAGCCGGTCGAGTTGTACTCGTTGTAGATCTCGATTTCCTTCGAGTACTGCTGGTACTTCTCCACGGCGGCGGCCGTGAATTTTCCGTACGCCTCCAGCGCCTCGGCGGAGGCCGGAGTCCGGTTGCCGTCGTAGTTGGCGTTGCGGTAGCCGGAGATGGGCAGGGCGGTCAGCCCCTGCGACTTGGCGTACGGGATGTGCTGGTCGGTGGAGTAGGTGCTCCAGGAGTACGTGCCGGGGGTCTTCTCGATGGCGCCCCAGTTGATGTCGGAGCGGATGCCGTGCATGCCCATCAGCTTGACCGAGCGCAGCAGTTTCTGGTCGTCGCCGTCGTTCCATCCGTAGTGGATGCCCGTGCCGAAGCGGGTGTCCTGCTGTTCCTTGCCGGTCAGCGCGGTCAGTACGCCGAAGTCGGCGGTACGGGTGGTGGTGCCGGCGGTCGCCGTGAGCGTGTAGTAGCCGCTGCCGAGCGTGGTGACGTCGACGGTGGCCGTGCCGCCGGAGACCGGGGCGGTGCCCGACGCGACGGTCAGGCCCTGGTCGTCGATGGCCTTCCAGGCCACGGAGGCCTGGTCGGAGGTCAGGGTGATCTTCGCCTGTCCCTTGACGAAGATCAGGTCGGGCGAGGTGACGGCGAGGGCGCCGGCCGCGTGGGCGGCCGGGGCCGTGCCGGGCAGCGGAGCCGCCACCAGCAGGCAGCCGAGCAGGGCGGCGGCTCCGCCCCATGCGGCGGGCCGCCGGGAGCGACCCCTTATTCTGGCCGGAGCCAGAGGACCTGGCCGGATCGTGCCGTTCTGTTCCATCGAGGCAACCTCTCGATCGGATCGGCGCGGTGCGCATCGGTGGTTCCCGGGTGGGGGTGTGCTCCGTCGGCTGTACCCCGGCGGAGCACACCGGCCCGTATGCCGTCGGCGCGCACCGCTGCCGCCGTCGGCCGGCGCGGACGGGGGTCCGGCGCCGGTGCCCGGGTGTTCTCACCCCTTGAGGCCGGTGAAGCCTCCCCCGCCACGGACGATCTGCCGCTGGAAGATCAGGAACAGCACGACCGGGGGCAGGATGGCGAGCAGCATCCCGGCGATGAGCAGCGACTGTTCCGCTGTTTCCGCGAGGCGCGGCAGTGCGGCGGAGATGGGCTGCTTCTCGGTGTCCGGGATGACGATCAGCGGCCAGAGGAAGTCCTTCCAGGAGTTCATGACCGTCAGCAGGGTCACCACCGCGAGGATCGGCTTCGACATGGGCAGCACGATCCGGCGGAAGATGGTGAACGGCCCCGCCCCGTCGACCTTGGCGGCCTCGAAGAGTTCGCGGGGGATGCCGTCGAAGAACTTCATCACGATCAGCACGGTGAAGGCGCTGGCCGCGTGCGGCAGCCAGACGCCCCAGGGGCTGTTGGCGAGGGAGATGCCGAGGCCCGGCAGGTCGAGCACGGTGAGGTAGAGCGCCACCAGGGAGATGGAGCCGGGGATGAACAGGGTGGCGAGCACCATCCACCGCACGGGCGCCGCCCACTTGGGGCGCAGCACGGACAGGACGTAGCCGCCGGTGGTGGCGACCACGAGGTGGGCGACGACCGAGCCGGTGACCAGGACCACGGTGTTCCAGAGGTACTGGCCGACCTGGAGTTCGTTCCAGGCGCGGGAGAGGTTCTCCCACTGCGCGTGGTCGGGCCAGAGCGCCAGCGGGTCGCGCAGCAGTTCCTGGGTCGGTGAGACGGCGCCCTTGAACGTCCAGTAGAGGGGTGCGGCTCCGAAGGCGAGCAGCAGCAGGAGCGAGAGGGTCTGCACGGAGCGGAGCGAGAACCGGACGGAGGTGCGCCGCCGGTCGGCACCGGAGATGAGTCCGCGCGCGTTCTCCTCGGAACGGCTGACCCGGCGGGTGCGGAGGGGGGTCTGTACGGCCATCAGTTGCTCCAGCTCCTCGTCGCCCGCAGATAGACCGCCGAGAGCACGCCGAGCACGAGGGCCAGCATCACACTGAGTGCGGTCGCGGCTCCGAAGTCGCCGTTCTGGAAGGCGTAGTCGTAGATCAGCATCAGGATGGTGAGCGTGGAGTCCTCCGGGCCGCCGTCCGTCATCACGAAGGGTTCGGTGAAGATCTGAAGGGTGCCGATGATCTGGAGCAGCAGCATGATCAGGACGACCCCGCGCAGTGACGGCAGGGTGATGTGCCAGACCCGGCGCCAGATGCCCGCGGCGTCGATCTCGGCGGCCTCGTAGAGTTCGGTCGGCACGGAGCCGAGCGCCGCCAGATAGATGATGACCGTGGAGCCGAAGCCGGCCCAAGTGGCTTCCAGCACGATCGACAGCATCGCGGTGTCGGTGGACTGGAGCCACGGGTACGGGCCGAGGCCCACATGGGCCAGCAGTTGGTTGAAAAGCCCGGCGTCCGGGTCGTAGAACACCTTCCACAGCAGCACCGAGACGACCGGCGGGATCGCCACCGGGAGGTAGGCGAGGATCCGGAACAGGGTGCCGCCGCGCCGGAGTTCGGAGATGAGCACGGCGAGGAAGAGCGGTACCGGGAAGCCGATCACCAGGGCGAGCACGGCGAACAGCGCGGTGTTCTTGACGGCCTTCCACAGCAGCGGGTCGTCCAGCACATGCCGGAAGTTGTCCAGGCCCACCCAGGTGGCGGGGTCGACCAGATTGGTCTGCTGGAAACTGAGCTGCACGCTCTGGACGATCGGCCACCACGAGAAGTAGGCGAAGCACAGCACCATCGGCAGCCCGAACAGGATGGTGGTGACACCTCCTCGCCCGACCCAGCGCACGAACCGTTCCGCCGGGCCGCCGCGGTGCGGGGAGACGGTGCGCGGCGGCCCGTCGGGGTTCCGCGGACCGGCCGCGGACGGGTCGGCGGAACGTTGTTTCCTCGTCCGGTCCTTCTGGGTGCGGTTCCCGGCGGGCGCCGCAGGCGCTTGCGACCTGCTCATTGACGTCTCCTCGCCTCTCCTCGTGCTGTGCTCACTGCCTGATGTACCGGGCGCCGGGCCGCGGGGCCTGCTGTCAGTTCTGCGCCCGCTCCACCTGGGACCCGACCTGCGCCGCGGCCTTCTTCAGCTGCTCCGCCGGGTCGGCGTCCTCGCGGGTCAGTACGGCCTGTACGGCGCTGTCGAGGGCCTTGTAGACGTTCTGCGCCTCGACGGGCGGCTCGATGGCCAGTTCGTAGTCGCCGAGCGTGCTGCTGTACGGGGCGAAGTTCCCGACCGGCACATTGGCCTGCTCGTCGACCGCGGCCTGGACCGGATCGGCGATGGCCGGCTTGTAGAACGGCACGGTCGGCACACCGATGGCGGCACCGTCCTTCTTCTTGGCCACCGCGTCCTTCTCGGCGAGCCCGGCGTCGTACTTGGTGGACAGGTAGTAGAAGTCGATGAACTTCGCCGCAGCCTCGCGCTGCTGCTCGGTGGCCCTGGGGCTGATCACCGCGATGGTGCCGCCGGCCAGGGTCCGCTTGCCGCTGCCGTCGACGGGCATGGCGCCGAGGCCGATGGTCTTCGGGTCGCCCTTGTACTGCTGGATGTAGTGGCCGACCATGCTCGGTCCGGCGATCGTCATGCCGATCTTCCCGGCGGAGAAGTCCTTCTCCATGTCGGTGATGTTTCGCAGTTGGTTCTTGCCCATCGAGTCGTCCGTCCAGCGCATCTCCTTCAGCGTCTTCAGCGACTTCTCGGCGCCGCTGCCGGAACGGTCGAAGGTGTTGGCCCACTTGCCGCCGGACTCCTCCTGCATGCTGTCGCCGAAGGAGTACGCCATCGCGGTGAGCATCCAGCCGCCGGTGTTCTCCTTGGTCATCTGCGCGTATCCGGTGGCGTCGGTCTTCTCCGAGATCGCCTTGGCCGCCGCACGGACCTCCGACCAGCTGGTCGGCGGCTTGTCCGGGTCGAGTCCGGCCTTCTCGAACAGGTCCCGGTTGTAGACCAGACCGAGGGCGTACTCCTCGGTGGGAATGCCGTAGAGCTTGCCGTCCACTCCCTTCGCGGGCCCGAGGGCGACGTCGTTGAAGTCCGCGCTGTGCTTCAGCTTCTTGAACTCCGAGCTGAGATCGGCGATCTGCCTGCGCTTGATCAGGCCCGACATCTCGGTCAGCGGCACCCGTACGACCGTCTCCAGACTGCCGCCGCCCACCTTGGTCTGGAAGCTCTGCTGGTCGTACTGGTACTCGTTCGTCCTGATCCTGATCTTGGGGTTCGCCTTCTGGAACTCCGCGACCCGTGCGTCGAACGTCCTGAGCGCGGCCGCGTTGGTGGCGGGCGGGCGCCCGGAGACGGTGATCGTCACCGTGCCGTCGGCGGCCGTGTCGCTGCCGGAACCGGAACACGAGGCAAGCACGCAGACGAGCGCACCCGCGGTGACGCCCGTCAGGGCGATGCGCAGGGAGGGTCTCATCGGGGACTCCATTCAGGGGCAGACCGGAAACCGGCTGGAAAGCGTTTTCCAGCCGGGGTCACCTTGCACCGCCCGATATCGCCGCGTCAATGGGTTCGGTGCGGGCATCCGACCCGGAGCCCAACGAATGCCCCTTGCCGCAGCGTAGATGGCGGCTTAGCCTCTGGAAAACGTTTCCCAAGCGTTTTCCCGAGATCGTCGGTCCGACGATCGCGAGCTGGAGGACATCCCGTGCACCCTGCCTGGTCGGCCGCCGAGTACGACCGCGCCCTGCTGCGAGCAGCCCTTGCCGAGGGCGACCGCTGCTGGGACTCCGAGGCGAACCTGCTGCAGGTCGAAGCCCCGTACAACCCCATCCACACCCACATCAAGGGCGGTCTCGCACACCCCACGCGCAACTCCCTGCACTACGCCCTCCTGTTGCTGGAGCGGGGCGGCGAGGGCGATGCCGAGCGGGCCCATGCCGTGATCCGGCGGATCGCCGGGCTCCAGGACCGGTCGCCGGAGAACGCCACCTACGGCATCTGGGGCTACTACGCCGAGGAACCGGCGGCCGAGATGGACCCGGCCGACTGGAACTGGGCGGACTTCCTCGGCATCGCCCTGCTGCTGGTGGACGCCCGCCACGGCGACGGTCTGCCGGCCGATGTGCGGCACGAACTGCGGGAGTCGCTGCGGCACGCGGCCGCGTCGATCGTCCGCAGGAACGTGCATCTGACGTACACCAACGTCGCCGTCATGGGCACCTTCGTGACACTCGCCGCCGGGAAACTCCTCGGCGACGAAGAGCTGTTCGCGTACGGCAAGGACCGCATGGTGCGGCTCTCGCAGGCCATCGACGGCACCGGCAGCTTCACCGAGTTCAACAGCCCGTCCTACTGGGGCGTCGTGCTCCAGACCCTCACCCTGATCAGGGAGCACGTCGACGACGAGGAGGTGCTGGAGCTCAACGACCGGCTGCACGACCGGCTCTGGCTGCACTTCCTGGCCCGCTGGCACCCGCCGACCCGCCAGCTCTCCGGCCCGATGGCCCGCTGTTACAGCAACGACCTGGGGGTGCCGCCGTTCCTGGCGAAGGCGGTGCGCGGTGAGCTCGGCGCGCCGGTGCCCAGCCCGGTCCGGGGCGAGATGGCGACCGGGGTGGAGTCCTGCGTGGACTACCGGATGCCCGACTGGGTCCTGCCCCGGCTGCGGGAGCTGCCGAGCGAGCACGAGCACCGGGAGCTGTTCACCCAGGCCCCGTCCCCGGAGACGGGCACCACCTGGCTGGACGCGGTCACCACGCTGGGCAGCGTGAACCACCAGGACACCTGGCTGCAGCGGCGCCCGCTGTTCGGCCACTGGGTCCGCCCGGACGGGACCGCAGGGCATCTGCACGTCCATCTGATGAAGGACGACGGGGCGGAGGACTTCGATTTCGCCTCGGGCGTGCTCTCCACCGTGCAGAGCGGTCCGCACGTCGCCTGGCTGGCGGGGTTCGCCTGCCCGGCAGGCGACCGGCATCACCACCTCGACATGATCGGACCGGGCGACCGGTTCCGGGCGCGGTCGCTGCGGCTGGTGGTGGACGCGATCGGCGCGCCGCCCGTGACGGAGGCGTCCGCGATCGACGGAGGGCTCGAACTCGACCTGGGCACGGCCCGGCTGGACTTCCGGCTGGCCGGCGGCTCGTTCGGCGGCCGTACGCCGACGGCCCGGCTGGTGCCGCGCGCCGACGGGGTACGGATCGAGGTGGTGCTCTTCGAGAGCGCGACCCCGGCCGAACTGGACTGGGCGGCGCTCGGCGACACCTTCGCGGCGGGGGCCCTGTCCCTGGTGCCGTCCGGCGCGCGGCGGGGTGCGGAGCCCGGTCCCGAGGTGACGGTGGCCGGTGACCACGCCGAGGTGCGGTGGACGACCCCGCGGGGGCACCGGCTCACGGTGCGCGGCGGCCGGTCGGTCGTCTCCCGCGAGGTGCACGCCGCGCTGCACTCCGCGACGCTGGACGGCGCGGCGCCGCCGTCGCCCCGCCTCTCGGATTCGCCGCTCGTTCCGTAGGACACCGGACCCGGTCGGCCGCGGGCTGCCCGCGGCCGGCCGGGCGGCGCCGCGACGTGAGCGTTCAGCCGGCCGGGCCGGTGGTCGCCGGCGCACGAGGGGCGGGAACGGGCCGGGTGAGGTATCCCGGAAGCATGGCTTCCCCGCGCTTCCTGCATTCGGTCCGTGAGTCCCGAAGGCGCAGGAACGCGCTCCTGGCGATGCCGTTCGTGCTGATCGCCGTCGTCACGGTGGTCGACCTGCTCGCACCGCCGGATGTCCATCTCGGCCCGTTCCTGGTGGCCGCGCCCGCGATGACCGCCTCGTTCACCGGTCCGCGCATGACCGCCTTCGTCGGCCTGGTCGCCGTGCTGGCACAAGTCCTGGTGGCCGCGCGCACCAGTCTCATCGACCTCAACCACACCTACCAGATCATCGCGCTCGTGCTCATCTCCGTCATGGCCACCTTCTTCGCCCACCTGAGGGTCCGCAGCGAGCGGGCCGTGACCCAGCTGCGTTCGGTGGCCGAGGCGGCACAGCACGTGGTGCTGCGTCCGCTGCCCGGACGGAGCGGCCCCCTGCGCATCTCCTCGGTCTATCTGGCGGCGGAGGAGGAGGCGCAGATCGGCGGCGACCTCTATGCCGCCGCCCGCACCACGGGAGGCACCCGCGTGATCATCGGCGACGTACGTGGCAAGGGGCTCGCCGCGATCGGCGAGGCGGCGAGCGTCCTGGGCGCCTTCCACGCGCTCTCCCGCCAGCGGTGGCCGCTGCCCGAACTGGTGGGTCAGCTGGAGACGAGCATCGCGCCGTCCCCCGACGACGCGGCCGAGGCGGGCATGGACGAGGACGACGACCCGGACCTCGCGGAGTCGTTCGTCACCGCGGCCGTGCTCGACATCCCCGACGACGACGCCGAGATCCACCTGGTCAGCTGCGGTCATCCGCCGCCGCTCCTGCTGCGGGCGGGCGGGGTGATCCCCCTCGATGTCCGGACGCCGGCCCCGCCGCTCGGCCTGACCCGTCTGGTGATCACCGAACACGCGGCGGAGACGTTCCGCTTCGAGGCCGGTGACACCCTGCTCCTGTACACCGACGGCGTCATCGAGTCCCGGGACCGGTCGGGGCACTTCTATCCGCTGCGGGAACGGGCCGCTTCACGGTCCGGCACCGGCCCCGAAGCGCTGCTGGAATCCTTGTGCGCCGACCTGTTGCGGCACGCGGGAGGCAGCCTGGGGGACGACGCGGCGCTGGTCGCCATCGAACGCCTGCCCGCCTCCGCATGACGGCCCCCGGCGCCCCCCGCGGGGCTCACGGTGCGAGGGTGCCGAGCAGTTCCGCGACCGTGGCGGTGGACCGCATCTCGTCGGCCAGGCGCTCGGCACGGGCACGGTAGGAGGGTTCCTGGAGAACCCGTTCGGTGGCCGCGCGAATGGCCCGTACGTCGTCGGCGCCCAGCACCGCCGCCTCGTCCGCCGGGCCGCCGGTCGGGGTGACAGCCGCCCCCGCCCCCGCGTCGGCCACCAGCCGGGCGTTCACCGGCTGGTCCGCGAAGAGCGGGACGCAGACCAGCGGGACACCGGCCGCCAGGGCGCCGAAGACCGTCCCGGAGCCGCCGTGGCAGACCACCAGGGACGCACTGCGCAGGACGTCCGCCTGCGGCACCCACTGCTCCGCATGGACCTGGGACGGCAGCGGTCCGAGGTCCGCCGCCCCGATGAGGTGTCCTGTGGTGAGCAGTACCCGCACCGGCAGTTCGCTCACCGCCTCGACGAGCGCCCGGTACAGGCCGACCGCGGTCGGCATCGCACCCGCCTCGGTGCCCAGGGTGAGATGGACCAGCGGTTCCGCGGCCCCGCCCCATCGGTCCGGCAGCGCGCCCGGTCGGGGGGTTTCGTGGTAGCGGTGGGTCACGGCGTACGACGAGGGGTCCAGGGAAGCCGGCAGGCGGGTCAGATACGGGGTGGCGAGGAGACGTTCCGTGATGCCCGTGCCGTACGGGGCGAACACGGGCGTGAGCAGGGTGTCGGTGGACCGGGTGAACCGCGCGGCCGAGACCGCGACCCGGAGCCGCGGGATGCCCAGCCGCTCGGCGGCCACCACCGACGCGAACTCGTACGCCTCGTGCACGACGAGGTCGGGCCGCCAGTCGCGGCACGCCTCCTCCAGCGCGGGAAGCATCGCGGCGATCCCGAGCCGGCCGAACACCTCCGTGACCATCACCGCGACGCCGTCGTCCGGGGGCAGCGCCAGAGCGGGCTCCATGGCCCGCGCGATCTCCTCCTGGGGCGGTTCCCCGCCGATGCGGTAGGGCTGTTTCCGGGTCGCCAGTAACGATTCGAGTGCCGGTGGAGCGACGACGAGGACGTCGTCACCCCGCTCCGTGCACGCGTCGATGAGGGGGACGAGGGGGTGGAAGTGGCCCGGTCCGCGAGTCGAGGCGAAAAGTACACGCATGGGACAGAGCCTAGGGATGTCCGCCTGCCGCCCACAGGACCGGTTTCCGCCTGATTGTGCGCGTTACCGGCGTGTTCTTGATGTTTGTGCGCCGCGGGCGCGGCCCGCGAGCACGGCGGCCAGGACGCCGGGCACGAGCAGCAGCCCGAAGGCTGCGGCGTAGCCGACGTGGTCGTCGGATCCGCCGCCCAGGAAGGCGTTGAAGACGGCGGAGGCGATGCCCAGAACCAGGATCTGGCCCAGATTCTGGGTGGTCTGCATCGCGCTGCTGGCGTAGCCCTGCCGGCCCGCCGGGGCGTGGGCCAGGGACAGCACGGTGAGGGACGGGGCGAGCAGGCCCATGCCGACCGCCGCGACGACCATCGAGGACGCGGCAGTGATCGCCGGCATCCCCGGCAACGACCCCACGGAGGCGATCACGATCGCCACCACCTGCACCGACGCCCCCACCACGACCAGCCTGTGCCGGGGCGTCCGCTCCGGCAGGCGGCCCTGCACCCAGGAGGCGGCGGCCCACGCCAAGGCGGCGCCGGTGAAGGCCAGCCCCGTCACCACGGGCGCCACGTCCCGGCCGGTGACCAGCATCAGCGGCACGAACGCCTCCAGCGTGAAGAACACTCCCGAACTCAGCCCGCGCAGCAGCACCGTGGCCGGCAGCCCGCGCGCGGCACGCCAGGTGCCCGCCGGCAGCAGCCGGAAGGCGAACAGCACCATCAGTGCGAGTCCCGCCACCGCGAACAGCAGATGGCGCGTGTCCCAGCCCGAGACGCCGTACTGGCCCAGCGCCGCGCCCACGCTCACCGCCACCGCGATCGTCACGGCGGGGCGCGGGGTCCGCTCCTTCGACGGCGCGGGCACCGCCTTCCAGGAACGGCCGTTCAGCAGGGCCACGACCGCCAGCGCCGGAAGCGCGGTGAGCGCCGCCAGGCCGTAGAAGACCGCACGCCAGGACCACCACTCGGCCACCAGCCCGGCCAGCGGAGGACCGACCAGTGACGGGATGATCCAGCAGGCGCTCATCAGCGCCAGGGCACGCGGCTGGAGCCGCTCGGGATACGCCTGGCCGATCGCGGTGTTGATCGCCACCGCGACCATCCCGCCCGCCACGCCGTCCACGAAGCGCCCGGCGGCCAGTTGCCAGATCGAGGTGCTGCTCGCCGAGACCAGCAGGGTGACCACGGCGAGCACCATGCCCGCCGCCAGCGGACGGTTCGCCCCCGCCCGGTCGGCCCAGTGACCGCCCAGCACTCCGCCCAGCAGGCTCGCGGCCACGAAACAGCCCGCCACCAGCGGGAAGAGCGACACCCCGTCCAGATCCCGGGCCGCCGTCGGGAGCGTGGGCACCACGGCCAGTGCGGCGAGGCCGGTCAGGAACATCACCGCGGCGAAGCTGGAGGTGGCCGCCGCGTACGTCCGGGAGAAGATGCCCTCTGCGGACTCGGATCCCAGGGGCGGCAGGCCGGCTGTCGTCGTCCGTCGGCCGTCTTCCCCGGTGGGCGGTTCCGCGGACGTCGTACGCGGTTCGCGCGAGGGGCTCTTCGGGGCATCGGTCACGGGCGCACAAGCTATGTCGGCCCCATGAGCGCGTGCCACTGGTTTTCCGCGCACACCGCCGTCCCGGAAACCGCCCGGGGCACGGACCTGACGGCCACCGCGGGGCCTCCCCCGGCGGCCGGGAAGCGGACCGGAGCGCCGGGGAAGGGGGCCGGCCCTCGGAGGGCCGGGGCGCAACCGGGCCACTGCCCGTACCTTGATCCTCGCCCCGGACCGCGTGTCGCGCATCCTGGCGCGGACCGGTCCTGAGTCGACGCGGACGAACCGGCCGGTGGGCCGTGCCCCGGCCGTGCGGGGCACGGCCCACCGTGAAGCGTCGGCCGCTGTTGCCGCTGTCGGCGCGGATTCACCGACAGCGGGCGGTCACAGGGTGCGTTCGAGGCGGTCGGCCATCAGCCTGACGAAGCGCGACGGGTCGCCCAGTTCGCCGCCCTCGGCCAGCAGCGCCAGGTCGTGGAGCAGTTCTGCCGTCTCCTGGAGTCCGGTGCCGTCGTCCGCGCCGCGTTCGGCGTGTGCCCGGTTGAGGCCGCTGACCAGCGCGTGCTCCGGGTTGAGTTCGAGGATGCGCTTGACCTCGGGAACGGGCTGGCCCATGGCGCGGTACATGTTCTCCAGGGCCGGCGTCAGGTCGTGCGTGTCCGAGACGATGCAGGCGGGCGAGACGGTGAGGCGCGAGGAGAGCCGTACTTCCTTGACGGTGCCGCTCAGCCGGTCCGTCATCCAGCCGAGCAGATCCGCGTACTCCTGCTGCCGGCCCTCGCGCTCGGTCGCGGCCTCCTTCTTCTCCTCCTCGGTCCCGAGGTCGACCTCCCCCTTGGCCACGGACCGCAGCTTCTTGCCGTCGAACTCCGGCTCCGCCTCGACCCACACCTCGTCGACGGGGTCGGTGAGCAGCAGCACCTCGACGCCCTTGGCGCGGAACGCCTCCATGTGCGGGGAGTTCTCGATGGCCTGACGGGACTCGCCCGTCACGTAGAAGATGTGCTCCTGGCCGTCCTTCATCCGCTCCACGTACTGCCGCAGCGTGGTCGGCTCGTCCTTGTCGTGGGTGGTGGCGAAGGACGCGATGCCGAGGATGGTCTCGCGGTTCTCGAAATCGCTCAGCAGCCCTTCCTTGACGACCCGGCCGAACTCCCGCCAGAACGTGGCGTACCGCTCCGGCTCGGCGGTCATCATGTCCTTGACCGTCGACAGCACCTTCTTCGCCAGCCGACGGTGCATCAGCTGGATCTGGCGGTCCTGCTGGAGGATCTCCCGCGACACGTTGAGCGACAGGTCCTGCGCGTCGACGACACCCTTGACGAAGCGCAGGTACGGCGGCATCAGCGCTTCGCAGTCGTCCATGATGAAGACGCGCTTCACATAGAGCTGGATGCCGCGCTGGTACCCCTGCATGAAGAGGTCCTGGGGCGCGTGCGACGGGATGAAGAGCAGTGCCTGGTACTCGAAAGTGCCTTCCGCCTGAAGACGGATGGTCTCCAGCGGGGCACTCCAGTCGTGGCTGATGTGCTTGTACAGCTCGTGGTACTCGTCGTCGGTGACCTCGTCGCGCGAGCGCGCCCACAGCGCCTTCATCGAGTTGAGCGTCTCGGGCTCGCGCGGGGCGTCGTCGGCCCCTTCCGCGCCGTCCGCGCCCTCCGCGGCCTCGGGCACCATCCGGACCGGCCAGGTGATGAAGTCCGAGTACCGCTTGACGATCTCCCTGATCTTCCATGGGGAGACGTAGTCGTGCAGCTGGTCGTCGGTGTCCTCCGGCTTGAGCCGCAGCGTGACGGAGGTTCCCTGGGGAGCGCTGTCGACGGTCTCGATCGTGTACGTGCCCTCGCCGGAGGACGTCCACCGGGTGCCCTGGCTCTCACCCGCGCGCCGGGTCAGCAGTGTGACCTCGTCGGCCACCATGAAGCTGGAGTAGAACCCGACACCGAACTGACCGATCAGGCCGTCGGCCGCGGCGTTCTCCTCGGCCTCCTTGAGCTCCCGCAGGAACTTCGCGGTGCCCGAGTTCGCGATGGTCCCGATGAGCTGGACCACTTCGTCGTGAGACATCCCGATGCCGTTGTCCCGCACGGTCAGCGTGCGGGCCTGCCGGTCGGTCCCGATGGCGATGTGGAGGTCGGACACATCCGCGTCGAGCGAGTCGTCGCGCAGTGCTTCGAGCCGCAGCTTGTCGAGCGCGTCGGAGGCGTTGGAGACGAGTTCACGCAGGAACACGTCCTTGTTCGA
Organism: Streptomyces sp. NPDC001890; assembly: GCF_042891445.1. Classification (NCBI taxonomy): domain Bacteria; kingdom Bacillati; phylum Actinomycetota; class Actinomycetes; order Kitasatosporales; family Streptomycetaceae; genus Streptomyces; species Streptomyces sp. NPDC001890. Next base: position 235,313 of record NZ_JBIATE010000009.1, read on the forward strand.
GTAGATCGAGTGGATCATCATCTGCAGAAGCTGGCGCGCTTCCACCTGAAACTCGAACGTCTCAGTGGGCATAATCCGTGATTCCTTCTCAGGTCCGCGGTACGGAAATCGGCCTGAGTACTTTAGATCAGCCGGCCGCGTCGGCGCGGCGCCGCCCTGCCTCCGGTCGGGCCGGTGCCACCGCGTAGCCGTCGGCCGTCCAGCCGCCGTCGCTGACCATCACCTGGCCCGTGATGTTCGCGGACACCCCCGAGGACAGGAACAGGGCGAGGTGCGCGATGTCCTCGGGGCTGCCGAGGCGGCCGCGCGGGGTGCGGCGGCGCAACGCCCCGGTGTCCAGGCGCCCGGCGTCGGAGAGCCGGGTCAGCAGGTCGGTCTCGACGTACCCCGGTGCGAGCGCGTTGACGCGGATGCCGAACGGGGCCCACTCGACGGCCAGGACCTTGGTGAGGGCGGCGACGGCCGCCTTGGTCGCGCAGTACGCCGCGCGCTCGGGTCCGGCCGTCACCCCGTACATCGACGAGGTGGTCAGGATGACGCCCCCGTCGCCCTCGCGCATGAGGCGGGCGGCGGCGCGTGCGCAGACGAAGGCCCCGGTGAGGTTGACGTCCAACGCGGTGTTCCAGCGGTCCAGTTCGAGATCGAGGGACGGTGCGTTGGCGGACACTCCGGCGTTGGCGACCATGACGGACAGCTCTCCCGTCCGGGAGGTGAAGGCGGTGAGGGCCGCCGTCACGGCGTCCTGGTCGCTCACCGGGGCGGTGGCCGCCGCGATCACCTGGCCGGGGTGGCGCGCCTCCATCGCGGGGCGGACCCGGCCCAGTTCGTCGCCGTCGATGTCGAGCAGCAGCACATGGCAGCCGGCGCGTGCGAAGGCGTCGGCCATCGCGAGTCCCAGGCCGCGGGCGGCGCCGGTGACGCATACGGAGCTGCCGCTCAGGTCGGGGTAGATCGCCGCTTCGCTCGTCATGTCCTGTTCCGTTCCGTTCCCGCCCGCACTGCCGCTCTCTTCATCGGTGTTCTCGCTCCTGCTCAGATCATGTGCATGCCGCCGTTCACATGGATGACCTCGCCCTGTACGAAGCTCGCCGCGGGCGAGCAGAGGAAGGCGACGACGGAGGCCACTTCCTCCGGCCTGCCCAGGCGGCCCAGGGGCGTGGTGGCGAGAGCGGTGTCGCCCCGGTCGGCGACGTAGTCGCGGGTCATGGGGGTCTCGATGATGCCGGGCGAGACCATGTTGATCCGGGCCCTGGAGCCGAGTTCCCAGGCGAGGCTGCGGGAGAAGGCGAGCAGTGCGCCCTTGGTCGCGGCGTAGTGCGCGTGCCGGACGCTGCCGCGGTGACCGGCCATGGAGGTCAGATTGACGATGCTGCCGCCCTCGTTGAGGTGGGGCAGCACGGCGCGGGTGAGGTAGAAGACACCGTTGAGGTTGACCGAGATGACGGTGTTCCACTGTTCGTCGGTCATGTCGGCGACGGCCTGCTCGGGATAGATCCCGGCGGCGGGTACGAGGAAGTCGACCGAGCCGAACGTCTCGACGGCTGCGGCGACGAAGGCGTTGTTGCTCTGGGGCGAGGCCGCGTCCAGGGTGCGGGTGATCACGGTGGCGCCCGTGGGGTCGAGTGTCGCGGCGAACTCCTCCAGTGCCCCGGCGTTCAGGTCGCCGAGCACCAGGTTGGCGCCTGCCGCGTGGAACTGGCGGGCCACCTCGCGGGCGATTCCGCCGCCCGCGCCGGACAGGAGGAGGGTCCGGCCTTCGAAGGGGCCGGCGTCAGTCTGCGGGGCCTGCTGCGTCTGCTGCGTGGTCACTGTCATGGTCTTCCTCTGTGAACAGTTCGGGATGCTGGGCCAGTTCGAGCCGTGTGCGGCGGATGTGGCCGGTGAGAAAGCGTTCGGCGTCGACGGTGTCGCCCCGCTTGATCGCGTCGATGATCAGGCGGTGTTCGGCGTGGATCAGTTCCCAGCCGGTGTCACCGGCGAGCCGGGCGAAGGCGCGGCGGTAGTGCTGGGTGGTGTTCCAGAACCGGTCGACCATGGCGGTGATCTGGGCGACGCGGCATCCGGCGTAGGTGAGCAGGTGGAGACGGCCGTCGAGGGCCAGGAATCGGTCCACGTCGGTGGTGAGCTCGATCTGCCGCGCGATCGTCTCCAGTTCGGCGATCTGCGCGGCGGACAGATGGGGGATGCTCTCGCCGAGGGCGAGCGGTTCCAGGCGTTCGCGGATCTTGTAGACGCCCTCGCACTCCGCCATGTCCATCCTGGAGACCCACGCGCCGCTGTTGGACTTCACGACGGTCAGGCCCTCGGCCGCCAGTATCCGCAGGGCCTCGCGTACGGGCAGTCGGCTGGCGCCGAGCTGCGCGGCGACCTGCTCCTGCATGATCCGTGCGCCGGGGCGCAGTTCACCGCTGAGGATGGCGGCACGCAGATGGTCCGCGACGCGCTGGCTGGCGACGGCGGCGCTGGAGCCGGGCGTGTCCGATCCGGTGGTCGGCTTGCGTGACATGGTTCTCCCTGGTGCGGTTGCGCGGCGGCGGGTGGGGCCTGTGCGTCGTGGGCGTCGCTTTCAGACGGAAGGCTGCCACAGCAGTACCGGTGAGTCGGCCTCGTACCGCTTGCCGCCCGGATAGGAGACCAGCTCCAGCTGCATCCCCCAGGGCGTGAGGAAGTAGACCCAGCGCTGCCCCTCGCTCGGGCCGGAGCTGGCCGTGGGTTCGCCCAGGATCCGTACGCCGTGCCGTCGCAGGTGTGCCACGGCGGCGTCGAGGTCGGTGACGTAGAAGGCGAGATGGTGGCCACCGACGTCGCTGTTGCGCGGCGGCCGCGTCTGCTGTCCGGGGGCCTCGTACTCGAAGATCTCGAAGTTCGGACCGCCCGCGCAGCGGAAGAAGCGCAGCTCGCGCATCACGGCGCGCGGGTGGACGCCGAGGTGGTCGCTCATCCAGGTGCCGTCGGAGCGGAACGGGCCGAGCGAGTAGACGTGCTCGCAGCCGATCACCTCGACGAAGAACCGGGTCGCCTCTTCGAGGTCGGGAACGGTGAAGCCGATGTGCTCGACGCCGGCCAGCCCGGGAAGTCCCCGCTCCCGGTCATCTGTGGAATGGATCCATCTATCCGCCATGCGTCTCACCTTGCGCCGTCACATACGCGGTAGTCAATGGACACTCCCGAAATCTGAACGTCACGTTCCGGTAACGAGGTATTGGCTATGGATCCATTCACTGCGACAGTGCTCACCGAATCACACAGGAGAGTGCTCATGCCCACACATCGGAAACTGGCCCCCGCCGCACCCTGGACCGAGGTGACGGCGACCAAGAAGGACTGGCACGGCGCGGACCCCGGGCTGCTGACCTCGATGTTCACCCAGACCCTGCTGATCAGGACCTTCGAGGAGTACGTACTCGACCTCGCGGGCCAGGGACTGGTCCACGGCCCGGCGCACTCCAGCATCGGCCAGGAGGGCGGCGCCGTCGGCTCCGTGCTGCCGCTGACCGGCGCCGACTTCGTCGGAGGTTCGCACCGCGGGCACCACCAGTTCCTCGCCAAGGCACTGGGCTACGTCGCGCCCGACGGCATCGATCTGCGCCGCCCCGTCGACACCGGCGTGCGCACCGTCCTGCAGCGCAGCCTGGCCGAGATCTGTGGCCTGGCCAGGGGCTTCTGCCGGGGACGGGGCGGATCCATGCACCTGCAGTGGCGCGAGGCCGGAGCCATGGGCACCAACGCGATCGTCGGTGGCGGCGTGCCGCAGGCCGCCGGGTTCGCCTGGTCGGCGCGGCAGGCCGGCACCGATGCCGTCTCGGTGACCTACTTCGGGGACGGCGCGGTCAACATCGGTTCCGTGCTGGAGACGATGAACCTCGCCGCCGCCTGGAAGCTGCCGGTCTGCTTCTTCATCGAGAACAACAAGTACGCCGTCTCCACCCACGTGGACGAGGCGACGGCCGAGCCGCGGCTGTCGGCGCGCGGTCTGGGCTTCAACATTCCCAGCTGGCGCGTGGACGGCATGGACCCGCTCGCCACGTACCTCGCCATGAGCGAGGCCGTGGACCACATGCGCGCGGGCCACGGCCCGACCATCGTCGAGGCCGAGGTCTACCGCTTCTTCCACCAGAACGGTCCGTTCCCCGGCAGCGCGTTCGGCTACCGCACCAAGGACGAGGAGAAGGAGTGGCGGGCCCGCGACCCGCTCGCCCTCCTCTCGCGGCAGCTCGTCGAGAACGGCGTCCTGGGCGCCGACGAGATCGAGGAGTGCACGGCGCGGGCCGAGGCGGTCATGGCCGCCATCGGCGACGAGCTGCTGGAGCCCGACCCCGAGGGCAAGCCGGGCACCCGCCGCATCAGGCCCTCCGAGTGGCCCGACCCGTCCTTCCGTGACGTCGGCGTACGCGGCGACCTCAGCGAGTTCGACGACGTACGCGTAGCCGACATCGGCACCGGGCCGGATGCCTTCCAAGGCCGCCTGGAACAGCGGAAGTTCATCGACGTCGTGGCCGAGGTGATGAGCCGGCGCATGGCCGAGGACGAGTCGGTCGTCGTCATGGGCGAGGACGTGCACCGGCTCAAGGGCGGCACCAACGGCGCCACCAAGGGCCTGGCCGAAGCCCACCCGGACCGTGTCCTGGGCACCCCGATCAGCGAGAACGCCTTCGCCGGGCTGGCCGGCGGCATCGCGCTCGACGGCCGGTACAAGCCGGTGGTCGAGTTCATGTACGCCGACTTCATGTGGGTCGCGGCCGACCAGATCTTCAACCAGATCGGCAAGGCCCGGCACATGTTCGGGGGCGACGGACAGGGATCCGGCGTCCCGCTCGTCCTGCGCAGCAAGGTCGCCATGGGCACCGGCTACGGCTCCCAGCACTCCATGGACCCGGCGGGAGTCCTCGCCACGGCCCCGGGCTGGCGGATCGTCGCCCCGTCCACGCCCTTCGACTACGTGGGCCTGATGAACTCCGCGCTGACCTGCAAGGACCCGGTCGTCGTACTGGAGCACACCGACCTGTACAACTCGGTCGGTCCCGGCCCGGTGGACGATTTCGACTACTGCCTGCCGGTGGGAAGGGCGGCCGTGCGCCGCACCGGATCACGGATCACCATCGTCACATACCTCGCGATGACCAACTACGTGCTGGAGGCCGTCGAGCAGCTGGGCCTGGACGCCGAGGTCATCGACCTGCGCTGGCTGGACCGCGCCAGTCTCGACTGGGACACCCTCGGCGCGAGCATCCGCAAGACCAACAACGTGCTCATCGCCGAACAGGGCCCCATCGGCACCTCGTACGGCGGCTGGCTGTCCGACGAGATCCAGCGCCGCTGCTTCGACTGGCTCGACCAGCCGGTCGAGCGCGTCCAGGCCGGCGAGTCCTCGCCCAGCATCAGCAAGGTGCTGGAGCGGGCGGCGATCGCACGGACCGAAGAGGTCGTGGCCGCGCTCCAGCGGGTCACCGGGAACTGACCCTCCCCGTACGGGAGAAGACCCAGGAGGGTTGATCATGGCAGAACTGTTCCGAATGCCCGCCGTGGCCGCCGACGCGGCGACGGCCGTGCTGTCCGCGTGGCAGGTGGCGGAGGGAGAAGCGTTCACGAAGGACGACGCGCTGGTCTCCATCGAGACCGACAAGGCCGAGGTGGACGTCTCCGCCGAGCGGGACGGCGTACTGCTCAAGGCGCTGTACGAGGCCGGCGTCGAGATCGAGGTCGGCGATCCGATCGCCGTGCTCGGCGCCGTCGGCGAGCAGGCCGGTGACCTCGACGCGCTGCTGGCGGAGCTCGGTGTCGGCGTGGCCGCGCCCGGCGAGGCCAAGCAGGCGGTGCGCCGCGACGTACCGGAGGAGCCGGTGGCTCGACCCACGGCCGCCCCGGCGCCCACCGGGCCGGATCGCGGCGGGCGGATCTTCAGCAGTCCGCTGGCCCGCAGGCTGGCCCGGGAGGCGGGCCTCGGCATCGAGACCCTCACCGGCACCGGGCCCGGTGGCCGCGTCGTCCGGCGTGACGTCGAGGCCGCCGTCGCGGCCCGGCAGCCGCAGGCGGCTCAGCCGCCCTCGGCTCCCGTACCCCCGGCAACCGCCCCCGTGCCGGAGTTCGCCGCACCTGCCGTTCCCGCCGCACCGGCCGGCACCGGCGACCACGAGGACATCCCGCACACCCGGATGCGCCGGGCCATCGCCAGGCGCCTGACGGAGAGCAAGCAGCAGACCCCGCACTTCTATCTGCGGGCGACCTGTGCCGTGGACGAGCTGCTCGCCCTGCGGCAGCGGATCAACGCCGTCAGCCCGGTCAAGGTCTCGGTCAACGACCTGCTGATCAAGGCCGTCGCCACGGCACACACCCAGGTGCCCGGGATGAACGCGGTGTGGCAGCCGGAAGCCGTCCGCCGGTTCCGTTCCGTCGACGTCTCGGTCGCCATCGCCACCGACACGGGCCTGGTGACCCCGGTGCTGCGCGGGATCGAGAACCTGTCGGTGTCGGCGATCGCCACGCGGACCCGCGCGTTCGCGGAGCAGGCGCGCTCCGGGGCGCTGCGCCCCGCCGACCTCGAAGGCGGCTCGATCACCGTGTCGAACCTCGGCATGTACGGGGTCGAGGAGTTCGCCGCCATCATCAACCCGCCGCAGGCCGCGATCCTGGCCATCGGCGCCGCACGTGACGAGGCGGTGGTCCGCGACGGCTCGGTCACCGCGGCGAAGGTGCTCGGCGTGGTCCTGTCCGTGGACCACCGTCCGGTGGACGGCGCCGTGGCGGCGCGCTGGCTCGCGGCCTTCACCGAGGCCGTCCAGAACCCGGTCCGGCTCGTCGTCTGAAACCACCCCGGCGGCCGGGCGGCCCGCGACGTCACCGTCGCAGGCCGTCCGGCCCCGCCCCCCCAAGCCCTGTCGTCAAGTCCTGTCGTCCGCATCCGACGGCTGCCAGAGCACACCAAGAGGACACCGATGTCTTTGATCCGCGGTTCCCGCACGTCCAGTGCGCCCACACCACACGAAACCCCGCGCGATGCGCTCGGCGAGCTGGACCAGCGCAATCTGCGGCGGCTGATGCCGCTGCTGCTGGCCGCCTACATCATGTCGTTCCTGGACCGGACCAACATCGGTCTGGCCAAGGAACGCCTGGAGGTCGATCTCGGGATCTCCGCCGCGGCCTACGGGCTGGGCGCGGGGCTCTTCTTCCTCACCTACGCGATCTCCGAGGTGCCCAGCAACCTGATCATGTACCGGGTGGGCGCCCGTTGGTGGATCACCCGGATCATGCTGACCTGGGGCGTCATTTCCGCGTGCATGGCCTTCGTGCAGGGCGAGAAGTCCTTCTACGCCATGCGGCTGCTGCTCGGTGCCGCCGAGGCCGGGCTGCTGCCGGGCATCCTGCTCTACTTCACCTACTGGTTCCGCTCCGAGATCCGCGGCAGGGCCATCGGACTGCTCCTGCTCGGTGCCTCCATCGCCAGCGTCGTCGGAAATCCGCTCGGCGGGCTGCTGATGGAGATGGACGGGATCGGCGGCTGGCACGGCTGGCAGTGGATGTTCGTCATCGAGGGGGTCCCCTGCCTCTTCCTGGCGTTCGCCATCTTCCGCTTCCTGCCCGACGGCCCGGCCGAGGCGCCCTGGCTGACGGCGGACGAGGCCCGGCTGGTCCAGGACGCGGTCACCCGTGAGCAGACCGAGGGCGCCGAGGCGGCGGGCAACGGCTCCGGTTCCGGCTCGCTGCTGACGGTGCTGCGCGACAAGCAGATGCTGCTGGCCATCTTCGCCAACTGGACCCATCAGGTCGCCCTGTACTCCGTCGTCTACTTCCTGCCCGGCATCATCGGTGGCTGGGGCGATCTCTCGCCGTTCACCATCGGCCTGCTGACCGGACTGCCCTGGCTCACCGCGGCCGTCGGAGCCGTACTGGTGCCGCCCCGCGCGACCACGCCCCGGCGCTCCCGCAACTTCGTGGTGGTCGGCCTGCTGATGATGTTCACCGGCCTCGTCGTCGCCGCCGTCGCCGGTCCCGTGATCGCCCTGCTCGGCTTCTGCTTCACCGGCCTGGCGTTCTTCGTCGTCCAGCCCCTGCTGTTCAACTTCCCCGCCACCCGTCTCTCGGGCAAGACCCTCGCCGGCGGCCTGGCGCTGCTCAACACCATCGGCATCACCGGCGGCTTCGTCGGCCCCTACATCATGGGCTACGCCGAGGACGCCACCGGCAACCACCTGTCCGGCCTGTGGGTCTCCATCGTCCTGCTGGCCCTCGGTGCGCTGGCGGCCACGCGGCTGCGCTTCTCCCCCAAGTCCGCGTCCTGACGCACGCATCCCGTGGCGTGGACCCCGTGGGCCCCACGGGGTCCACGGGGTCCACGGGGTCCACGCCATGGGGTGGCCCACTTCCGGCGCTGCTGCCCTCGATTCGTTGGATACGGTATGTGTGACCGTTCACGGCACACTTGCCTTCCAGAAGAGTTGCATCACAGCTTGAATCCCGATACGAGGACCATCAGCCGCGAGCCGCGAGCCGCGAGCCGCGAGCCGCGAGCCGCGAGCCGCGAGCCGCGAGCCGCGAGCCGCGAGCCACGAGCCACGAGCCACGAGCCACGAGCCACGAGCCACGAGCCGCGAGGGTAGCTTCTGGGGGTGGCCATGAACGCTGGGCAACCCCTCCGAGTTCCCGTCGGGCCGGACGCTCCGCGCTGGAGCACGTTTCATGGCGAGAAGACCCTGGTCGTAGCCGCCCGCACCGTCACATCGACCGCGCGGGTCCTCGAATGTCTGCCCGCGCTGCTGCGCGGTGACAGCCGGGTCGCCGTCGTCTTCGCCCACGACCCCACGTCCGCCTTCAACGACGGGGTGCTCGACCTGCTCCACGACTCGGGTTGCCGGGTGATGGAGTGGGAGCAACTGGCCGATGCCGCGCCCGATCTCATCGTCTCCGCGAGTGAGAACATCGACGTGCCGGAGGGTGACTGTCCTGTTCTGGTGCTGCCCCACGGAATCGGTTTCCAGAAGCACGTGCCGGATTCGCGGGCACCGCGCAGCCGCCTGTCCGGTGTGGTGCCGGACCCGCTCCTGGAGTCCGGACGGGCCTGGCTCGCCATTTCGCACCCGGGCCAGGAAGAGCAGTTGCTCGCCACGCATCCGAAGGCGGCCGGACGCACCCTGCTGGTCGGCGACCCCTGTTTCGACGAGCTGCTCGTCAGCCTCGATCAGGCCGGAAGCTATCGGGCCGCCCTGGGCGTCCCGGACGGGCAACGACTCGTGGTGCTCAGTTCCACCTGGGGCCGCACGTCCCTGGTCGGGCAGAACCCCGACCTCCCGGCCCGCCTGCTCGCCGCGCTGCCGTACGACGAATTCCGGATCGCCGCGATCATTCATCCCAACGTCTGGTCGGGGCACGGCGCCTGGCAGATCCGCACCACTCTGGCCGCCGCGCTGGACGCGGGGCTGATCCTGGTTCCCCCCGTCCACGCCTGGCGGCCGGCGCTCGTGGCCGCGGACGCCGTCATCGGCGACCACGGATCGGTGACCCTGTACGGGGCGGCTCTCGGCAAGCCCGTGCTGCTCGCCTCGTTCGGGAGCGATGCCGTGCCGGGTACCGCCGCGGACAGTCTCGGACGGGCCGCACCCCGGCTCGATCCGCTGGGCGACATGGTGCGGCAGATCAGGACCGCCGTCGGCGAGCACACCTCGGAGCGCTACCGAACGATCGGCGAGCAGGCCTTCGACCGGCCGGGGCAAGCGCTCGCCCAACTGCGAACCGCGCTCTACCACCTGATGGGGCTGCCCGAGCCGTCCCCCGGGTTCCCGCCCCGGCTGATGCTGCCCGCACCGGAAGAGGCGGCGACCACGGTCTCCTCCTGGGCCGTGACGACCACGGCCTCCTTCGACGACGAACGGCCGGTCGTCACCGTGCGGCGTCACCCCGCGGCGGTGTCCGGTGCGGAACACGAGACCGGGCAGACCTTCGCCCACCTGGCCTGTGACGACCACGAACGGGACCGACGTCTCATCGAGAGTGCGTCGGTCCTGATCCGGCGGCATGCCCTCCCGACAAGCGCCGCGGCGCTGCGCTGGATCGGGGAGACCCTGCACCGCTGCCCCGGCTGCCGTCTCGCCGCTGTCGCCCTGGACGGGGGTGGCTGCTTGGTGGGGCTGCGCGACGGGCGGGTCGTCGAAGCGGCGATCACCGGTCCCGCGGCCGATCCCGGCCTGCCGGCCGCGGCCGTGTACACCCTGCTGCGCGCGGGAGCGGCGCTGGAAGACGTCATGGTGACGTTGCGCATCGGTGAACTGCGCGACGAGGACGTCTTCCTGCGGCTGCGACCGCGGAGCTCGGCCGGCCCGTTCCTCTGAGGCGTTCCTGCCCCCTACTCCGCTCTGTCGATTCCTTCGATCCGAAGGCGGAGTTCTTCGGCCTGCGGGCTGCCGCCCGCCTCGTAGATTTCCAGGGCCCGCGCCAGGTCGGCTCGTACCGCTTGCGGATCGGCGGCCGAGCGCTCCTTGATTCCGGCCAGGACCACCAGGGCCTGGGCCTCGTAGTGCGTCGCCCGCTGCTCCCGCAGGACGCGGGCGGCTTCGTCCAGCGTGCGGATCGCCTCGTCGTGCTCGCCGAGGTGCTCGTGGGCGAGGCCCATGGCTGCCAGGACCCGCGCCGCCATCCGCGCATCGTGTCGTGCGGTCAGCTCCGTGTGCGCCCCTCGCAGGGTGTTCAGCGCCTCGCCGTGGTCGCCGGCCGCGTCCTGGGCGCAGCCGAGGAAGTAGGCCGCGATGGCAGCGCCCCGCCCTTCGTTCGCCGCGGAACTGAGTTCGAGCGCGCACCGGTAGGCGTCCATGGCGCGGGAGAGGTCGAAGCGTTCCCAGTACCGGCCCGAGAACTCCTGTACGGAGGCCCGCACCACGAGGTCGCCCGATACTGCGGCACAGGCCAGAGCGGTATCGAGTTCCCGACGCGCCGCCTCGTACTCGCCCTGGTCCATCAGCGGGCGCGACAGCAGGCTGCGCAGCCTCGCTTCGGCCGCCGGCTCCAGTGCCGCGGCCGCCGCCCCCAGTTCGAGCGACTCCCGCCAGTCACCGAGGTGCCGGTTGTGGAAGAACAGCGCGGTGAACGCTTCGGAAAGCTGCCACACCTCGGTGCGCAGGGTCTCCTCGCGGCCGGCGGCCCGCAGCACGTCCAGGATGTTGCGGTGTTCCGCTTCCAGCCAGTCCAGGGGCGCCGGACCCCCCTCGGCCGCGAAGGGGTCGGGTGCGGTGGCCAGCAGTGCCGTGAGATCGGCGATACGCAGCCGGTCCTGCCTGATGGAGCGGTCCGCGAGCGCGGTCAGAGCGAGGTAGTGCGTCGTCACCCGCCCCGTCAGGGCGAGCCGTTCGCCTTCCGGTTCCTCCTGGGCGGCGCGTTCCCGGGCGTGGAGGCGTACCAGGTCGTGGAACCGGTAGCGGCCGTCCCCGGCCGGTTCGAGAAGGCTCGCCCGTACGAGCTCCTCCAGCATGGTCCCGGTGCTCGACGTGTCGATGCCGGCCGCCACCGCGGCGACACCCACGTCGAACGTGGCACCCGGCAGCCAGCCCAGGAGCCGGTACAGCCGGGCCTTGTCCGGGGAGAACGCCCGGTAGCCGAGATCGAGCACAGCGGACACCGACCGCTCCTTCCCGAGGGACATTCCCGCCAGCCGGCCGGACTCGTCGGCCAGCTCTCGGGCCAGCCCGGACATCGTGAGCCCGGGGTCGACCAGCAGTCGGGCCGCCACGATGTGCAGGGCCACCGGCAGACCGCCGCACAGGTCCACCAGCCGCCCGGCCGACTCCCGGTCCGCCGCGATCACCGCCTCACCGCAGCGCTCGGTCAGCAACTCCAGCCCACTGCTGCGGTCCAGGGGCCCCACCGGCATCATCCGCGCTCCGTCCAGTGCCAGTTCCCCGAGCAGGCCGCCGCTCGTGACCAGCAGGGCGCTGCCCTCGCCCTTGGGGATGAGGGGGGCCGCCTGGGCCGGCCGGCTCACGTTGTCGAGGACCACCAGCAGCCGCCGGCCCGACGAACGCGACCGGAACAGCCCGGTGCGGTCGGCGAGCGAGGCGGGGATGGTCGACTCGTCGACCCCCAGGGCCCTGAGGCACCGGCGGACGGCTTCGGAGACGTCCCCGCCCTCCGGCTCCTCCCGCAGCGTCGCGAAATCGACGTAGAGCTGGCCATCGGGAAACAGGTCCCGCCTGTCGTCCGCCCAGTGCGACACCAGCGCGGTCTTGCCCACACCCGACATGCCGTACAGCGCGCCGAACCCGACCTTCACCGACCGTGAGCGACCCGTTCCCAGCCAGGCGTCCAGCTCCGCCAGGCGCTTCGAGCGGTTGACGAACCGGAACGGAAGCGGCGGAACCTCGTCCGGCCTGATGTCCGGCCCGACCCCGGGCTGCGCCTGGACGTTGAAGGTGATTCCGCCATGGATCCGCTGTGCCTGGATGCTGTGGCCGTGGATCTCCCCGGACAGGTCGTTGCTGACGTGCGTGGATTCCGTACGGGCGGCGGGTTCCTCGCTCTTCACACCCGCCCCTGGCCGTGAAAGGTCAGACCGGAGAAATTCTGCCCCTGGTTGACCACGTTCCCCGTGCCCCCGCTGACGTTGTTGTTGACCGTCACCGTCGACACACCCGCTGTCCGAGGGGCGATTTCGTCCAGCAGCAGTCGCAGTTCCTGCGCGGCGGCCGGGTCCGCGCGCAGCGCTCGGCGCATCCTGAGCCGCCACTCGTCCTCGATGTCCGCCACGGCATCCGGGTCGTCACCGTCACGGGCCGCGATGAGTTCCGCCCGGGACGCTTCGAGCTCTTCGTCCACACCACCGGTCTCCTCGCCCCGCGCGAGGAATCGTGCCACTCGGTCCCGCGTATGGGTCCAGGCGTCCGAGACCATGTGCCCGAGCAGGGCCGTCGCACCCGATGCCGCAAGCGCCGCCAACTCCGCTTCCACGATGCCCCCGTTGTCTCGCCGTCGTACTGCGCGCGTATGAAGTCACTTCTACCGTAGAGAGCGGACGAGTACTTCGGAAGCGCAACCGGGGGCGCGGCGCGGCGGAGAATCAGCCATTGCGCGACGCCGCGGCCCCGATGGCGAGCCCACCCAGGACGAGGCGACCACGGCGCCCGGACGCGGTTGAGGACGGGCCGGCGGCCGCGGTGCCCGGGAGACGGAGCGAAGCCGGTGCCGGTGGCGCCACCCGCACCGCGCGGCGCCCGCTCCGCCCCGCGCCCGCCGGGCTCAGGTGGCGGGCCGGCTCGCCAGGTACTCGGTCAGGCCCTCACCGGTGAGCGGGTAGTAGTCGGAGAGCCGGCCGCCCGCGTCGAGACGACTGCGCGCGAACTCCTCCCGGTCCTGGTGCAGCAGGGAATCCTCGGAGAGCGGGATCGCGTTCCGCTGCGGCACGACGACGGCGCCGTCCTCGTCGGCCACGATCAGGTCGCCGGGGGTCACCAGGGCGCCGCCGACACCGACGGGCACGTTGAACGCGGACGGGAACAGTTCGGTCTGCGAGGCGTAGTGCGGGGTGACGCCGGTGCACCAGATGGGCACGCCCAGCGCGCGGACCCGGGCCGCGTCCCGTACTCGTCCGTCCACCACGATCCCGGCACCGCCGCGCAGCTTGAAGTAGCGCACGAGCATGTCGCCGAGGCAGCCGGTGAAGTGGCTGCCGTAGGCCGAGACGACGAGCACGTCACCGGGACGGATGGATTCCAGGACACCCCACAGCGCGGTCTTGCGCTCGATGTCCTCCTGCTCCGCGCCGTTGAACACGTCCTCGCGCTGCGGCAGGAACTGCAGTGTCACGGCACCGCCGGTGACCTTCACGTCCGGTTCGCGGTGCAGCGGCACGGGACCGTCGATGAACGTCCGGGTGATTCCCATCTGGTGCAGTTTCGCGCAGGCCGTCGCCGCGCTCACGTCCTTGAGGGCCTCCACCATCTGTGAGGTGGGCCGTACGTAGTCCGCGGTGTGGACCGGCGCTCGCATCGATTCGTAACGACGCCTCTCTCCCGCCCCACTGACGCGGGTCTCCCCCGTCGACGGCGTTTCCTGATCCCCTGTCGGGTTCATGCACTTGCCTCTCCGCGCGCTCGTCGCGCACAACGCCAGTGACATCATCGCCTATCGATGGTAGATAACAGCCAATCGATTAGTGATGTCAATGCGTCAGGAGTCTTCCGTGACCGGTGCTTCCACCGAATCCCCTGATCCCGCCGGGTGGTTCGAGGCCGCCCGCTTCGGACTGTTCGTCCACTTCGGCCTGTACAGCCTGGCGGCCCGGCACGAATGGGTGCGCAGCCGGGAGGCCATGCCGCAGCAGGCGTACGACCGTTACCTGCACCGCTTCGATCCCGATCTCTTCGACGCCGCGCAACTGGCCCGTACGGCACGCGAGTCGGGCATGCGATACGCGGTACTGACCGCCAAGCACCACGACGGATTCTGTCTGTTCGACTCGGCACTGTCCGACTACACCTCGGTGCGCGCGACGGGCCGGGACCTGGTGCGCGAGTTCGTCGACGCGATGCGCGCCGAGGGGCTGCGCGTCGGCCTGTACTACTCGCTGCTGGACTGGCACCACCCCGACTTCACGGTCGACGAGCACCACCCGCTGCGCGGCACCGCGGCCGAGCGGGAGCCGCGTGACATGGCGCGCTACCGCGCGTACATGGAGGGGCAGATACGCGAGCTCCTCACCGCCTACGGCCCGATCGACCTGCTCTTCTTCGACTTCACGTATCCGCAGAAGGGGCCGAAGGAGTGGGGTGCCGAGCAACTCCTCTCCGTAGCCAAGGAGTTGCAGCCGGACATCGTCGTCAACGACCGGCTCGGCATTCCCGGCGACTACGTGACGCCCGAGCAGTACCAGCCCGACCGGCCGCTGGAGCGCGGCGGCGAGCGGGTGAGGTGGGAGGCCTGCCACACGCTCAACGGCTCGTGGGGATACGACCGCGACAACCAGGACTACAAGGATCCCGCTCTGCTGGTCCGCATGCTGGTGCAGTCCGTCGCCTGCGGCGGCAATCTCATCCTGAACGTCGGACCCACCGGCCGCGGCGCCCTGGACCCGCGAGCCCGCGCCACGCTCGGGGCCATCGGCGAGTGGACCCGGCTGCACGCGCGTTCCGTGCACGGCGCGGGGCCGAGCGCGTTCGAGGCGCCGGCGAACGCCCTGTACACGCAGGTCGGCCGCCGTCTGTATCTGCACCTGCTGGCCTGGCCGCTCAAACACCTCCATCTGCCGGGACTGGCCGGGCGGGTGCGCTACGCCCAGCTCCTGCACGACGGTTCGGAGATCCGGTTCCAGGAGATGGACGGCGCCCGGCACGAGCACAACAACCTCGCGCCGCCGAACCAGCCCGCGGGCACCCTGACCCTGACCCTGCCGATCGCCCGGCCGGACGTGCTGCTCCCGGTGATCGAGCTGGAGCTGGACGGGCAGGAGTGATCCCCCCGGCACCCAAGGTCTCGTCGCCGTGCGGTGGTTGCTCGCCGACGGAGCGCCGGCGGGAACCGGGGAAAGGAACTCAGAGCTTTGCCGCAGCACTCTTGAACAAGCGAGATGCAGCCCTTTAGCATCAGCAATCGATAGACGATAGACACAGAGGTGAGGGCACCGCCCCGCCTCTGCCGCATCGCACCACCCCTCCGGGCGACCGTACGATCGGCCGCCCGCGACCCCCTCCCATCGCTGCACCACCGGGAACTCTGCGGCTGAACACCAGCTATCGATTATTCACGACTACGCAACGGAGCGTGTCCCGATGAAGAAAATGTGGCGCCGTACCTGCGGACTCGCCGTGGCTCCCCTCGTGATGGCATCGGCCGTCGCCTGCGGCAACGGCTCCGACCAGGCCTCGGAGGGCACGACCCTCCGCGTCATCGTGAACATCACGCCGAACCTGACGGAGAAGTACTGGAACGATCTCTTCGACACGTACGAGAAGTCCCACCCCGGCGTGACGGTCGAGCTCGAACTGACCGGCACCATCTCGGCGGACGCGAAGCTGAGGCAGGACCTGGCGGCGGGCGATCCGCCGGACGTCGCCCAGCAGATCACGCCGACCCCCGAGACCGCGTCGCTCTTCGCCGACCTGTCCGACCAGCCCTGGACCGCCAAGACGCCGCTGGCCGACCAGTACGCCATCGACGGCAAGCACTACGTGGTCGGTGTGGGTGAGCAGATCCAGTCGCTCGTCTTCTACAGCAAGGCCGCTTTCGAGAAGGCCGGGATCGACGCCACGAGCATCCGGACCATGGATCAGTTCACGGCGGCCATGGGCAGCTTGAAGGGGGCCGGCTTCAAGCCGCTGCAGACCGCCGGTCAGTGGGTCACCGGCTCCCAGTTCTCCATGATGGCCGACGCGGGCGTGCTCACCGCCGACCCCGAGTGGACGGCCAAGCGCAAGGACAAGAAGACCTCCTTCGCGAAGAGCGACTACCTGCCCTACCTGGAGCACTACAAGAGCTGGATCGACAAGGGCTACCTGGACAAGAGCGCGCTCGGCCTCACCTACGCGGACGGCCAGACGGCCTTCCTGAACGGCAAGTCCGCGATGTACATCATGGGTTCGTACTTCGTGCCCGCCGCCGACGCCGCGAAGAAGAGCGACGACATCGGCGTGTTCACCATGCCGACCGACGGGGCGTACCCGTCCGGCCAGTTCGGCAACATCTCGAACCCGTACGTGGTGGTGAACAAGTCGCGCCACAAGGCCGAGGCGATCGAGTTCGTGAAGTGGGCGACCACCGACCCGAAGGCCATCAAGAGCCAGCTCGCCTCCGACGCCAATCTGCGCGAGGGCTTCACGTACCCGATGTCCAGCCTCGGTTCGTCCGTGCAGAAGATCCTGGACAAGGCGCCGTCGGTGATCGTGAAGTCCGGCAAGAACCAGCCGATCGCCGGGTTCAGCGACGAGCTCAACAAGCAGATCCAGTCCCTGTACACGGGCTCGTCCCCCGCGGACGCGGCCGACGGATTGGACAAGTGGTGGAACTCGCAGAGCTGAACGCGGGACTGAAGCACCGGGGACGACGCCGGGCCAGGCTGCGGGACTCGGCCGTCACCCTCGCGATGATGGGCCCGGCCGTACTGCTCTACACGGTGATGACCGTCGTGCCGGTGGGCGTCGCGGTGTATCTCAGTCTGACCGACTGGGACGGCTTCTCCACCGCCACGTTCACCGGGCTCGACAACTACAAGCACCTGTTCGACGACCCGAGTTCGTCGGACGCCTGGTACGTGACGGCTCTGGTCGCCGTGGCCGGCACGGTCCTCATGGTGGGACTGGGGCTCGTGTACGCGCTGGCTCTCAAGGGCCGTTCGCGCGCCAACTCGTTCTTCCGGGCCGTCGCCTACTTCCCGCACGTCATCAGCGCGCTGATCCTCGGCTACCTGTGGGCGGCGATCCTCGGCACCAACGGCGCCATCAACAACACACTCGCCAAGTTCGGGATCGAGCCGCTGGGTTTCCTCTTCGACGAGCAGTTCGCGCTGATCTCACTGATCGCCGTGATCGTGTGGGCCGGATTCGGCTTCAACGTCGTCCTGTTCGTGGCCGCCCTGCAGACGGTGCCCGCCGAGCTGCTGGAGGCCGCGGCGATGGACGGCGCCTCCAAGCGGCAGATCAACACACGGATCGTGATCCCCATGATCGCGCCCGTGGTGACCGTGGCGACGGTGCTGAACCTGGTGGGGCTCGTCCGGGCGTACGACATCGTGGTCAGCCTCACCGGCGGCGGTCCGGCCGGGTCGACGCAGACGTTCACGTACCTCATTCTCGCCCGTTCCTTCGAGGGCACCAAGGTCGGGTACGCGACCGCGCAGGCGGTGTTCCTGATGGTGGTGTCCGCGGTGCTCGCCCTCGTTGTGACGGCGCTGCGCAACCGTCAAGACCAAGCCGCTACAGGGTAGTTAGGAGCCGTTGGTGGTGGTACTAGAGGCAGAGGTCCGCGAGAAGCCGGAGACCTTGCCGGCCAGGAGCGGGAAGGTGCGGCGCACGGAGCGCAAGGAGGCCCGTTCACCCGTGCGGTGGGCCCTGCTCGGCGTGCTCTTCGTCGTCATGATCGTGCCGGTCTATCTGCTCGTGGTGAACGCCTTCAAGTCGCAGCAGGACATCCTCGACAACCCGTTCTCGATTCCTCTGAGCGGGCTGACCTTCGAGCACATGTCGGCTGCGATCAGCAGCCCGCAGTTCAACGTCATCGGCGGCTACGGCTTCACGCTGTTCCTCGTCGTGCTCGTGGACGTGCTGTGCATCCTGCTCGCGGGCCCCGCCGCGTACGCGATCGCGCGCAGTCTCAAGCGGCGTACGCAGCTGGTGCTGCTGTACTTCCTGGCCGGCACGTTCATCCCGGGTGCCGCCGTGATCATCCCGGTGATCTATGTGCTGCGCGAGGTCGGTCTGGCCAACACCGTGACCGGTCTGGTCGCGCACGATGTGGCGTCCACGCTGCCGGTGAGCATCTTCCTGTTCGTCGGCTTCATCCGCACCATCCCGGTGGACATCGATCACGCGGCGACGATCGACGGCGCGGGCCGGTACCGGACGTTCTGGTCCATCATCTTCCCGCTGATGCGTCCGGCCGTCGTCACGGTGCTGATCCTCAACTCGATCGGGATCTGGAACGACTTCGTCTCGCCGCAGATCCTGCTCAGCCCGTCCTCCGGGCACTACACGGTCACGACGGCGATCTACGCGGGCATCAGCCAGTACTCGACCGACCTGACGAAGGTGTTCCCCAACCTTCTGCTCGCCATCGCGCCCGTCGTCATCTTCTTCATCTACATGCAGCGCCACATCATCAGCGGTCTCACCGTCGGCGCCGTGAAGGGATGAGCCGTCGTGAAGGGACGAGCCGTGGTGGGACGACCGGGCTCGCCGTTCCCCGTCCGAGCAAGAGCCGAGAGAAGAGAAAGGACCACGCAGTGCTGAGGAGTTCGATGCCGCGGTCCCGCAGGGGATCGTGGCCCGCAGCCGCCCTGCTCGCAACCCTGACCATGGTGGCGGCCGGTCAGCCCGCCACCGCCGATCCGGTCGGGTTCCGGCAGGGAAGGACCTACTACGTCGCGCCGTCCGGCAAGGACACCGCGGGCGGCCGGAGCGCCATGGCCCCGTTCCGGCACATCCAGAAGTGCGCCGATGTGATGGTGCCGGGCGACACGTGCCTGGTGCTGTCCGGCACGTACGAGGAGACGGTCGTACCGGCCCGTTCCGGCACCGCCGAACTGCCGATCACGTATCGCGCCGCGCCGGGCGCGAAGGTGACGGTCAGCGGTTCCTCCAGGATCGGCGGCTTCGAGCCGGTCACCGCCGCCGATGTCACCGAGATCGCCAGGACCGACCCGTTCGCCGCCAACTCGCAGTTCAGCGACGCGGTGGCGGCCGGGCACATCTACAGTACGGCCGTCGACCTCGGCCCGGACGTGAGCACCGTGCAGGTGTTCACCGACAAGAAGATGGGCGTCGAGGCCCAATGGCCCTACCCCGGGCTCGATCTGCTCGGCCCCACGCTCCAGTACGCCGGTGCGGGCACCGCGGACGCCACGATCGTCGACGCGGACCTGACCCGCCCGGCCGGTTACTGGGACGGCGCGCGGGCCCTCACCGGCTACTGGTACGTCTCGGCCACCGGCAAGGTGAAGAGCTCGGCAGCCGGCTCGGTGACGCTCGACGTGGCGCCGCCGTGCGTCCACAAGGTCGTACCGAAGGAGACGCGGTACGCGCTCTCCGGCAAGATCGGTGAGCTCGCCCACCCCGGCGAGTGGTTCTACGACCCGGCCGCCAAGCGCCTGTACATGTACAGCACCGACGACCCCGGTACCCACACCGTCGAGGCCAAGCGCCGCACCCTCGGCTTCGACCTGACGAGGACCAGCCACACCACGGTCGCCGGCATCGGTCTGTTCGCCACGACGATCCAGACGGGCGCCACCAGCACCGGTGTCACCCTCGACGGCATCAAGGGCCAGTACCTGTCGCACTACACGGACATCACCCGGGGCGCGACGGACTGCGGCAGCACGGTGACCCGGGGCGTCGGCGACACCGGCATCATCCTCGACGGCACCTACAACAAGATCGTGAACAGCGATCTGTCGCTGAGCGCCGGGAACGGCATCGCGCTGCGCGGGCAGAACAACACCGCCACGGACAATGTGATCCACGACGTGGACTACATGGGCACCTACGCGGCCGGCATCGCCGTGCAGGGCAACAGTCAGACGGTCACGCACAACACCATCTCCCGCGTCGGCCGCAGCGGCATCAACCTCCAGTGGAACGAGGTGGCCGGCCTCACCCCGGGCAAGGACCTGATCGCGTACAACGACATCTCCGGGTACGCCCGGCTGAGCCTGGACGTCGCCGCGATCTACACCTGCTGCAGCGCGTACATGATGGGCTCGTCCATCGACCACAACGTGCTGCACGACCCGGCGCCCACGACGACCTCGACCACGTTCGGCATCTCGGGCGTCTACGCGGACAACGGCCAGAGCGATCTCGTCATCGCCAACAACGTGGGCTGGGGCAACCGCGAGGGCACGGTGATGCTCAACGGTCTGGGCACCGGATCGCACGACAACAGCGTCTACAACAACACCGGTGGGATGACGCTGTTCTACGTGAAGGAGCCGCAGGCGTCGACCGGCACGAAGATCTACAACAACATCGGGACGATCCGGGGTCTGACCGACGCCACGAACGGCGGTCTCGTGCTGTCCAACAACCTTCCCGCCGAGACCGATCCGCTCTTCGTCGACGCGGCGAATCACGACTACCGGCTGACCGCCGATTCCCCCGCGCGCAATGCGGCGATCCCGCTGCCGGGGATCAATGACGGTTCCACGGACGCGACACCAAGTCTGGGCGCGTATCAGTACGGGGCGCCGAAGTGGACGGCGGGCGCCCGCCGATAATTCCCTGATTCACCAGCCTCTCTGCAAGTCACATGCAAAACAAAGGGGGCCTGATGCGGATTTCGCATCGGGCCCCCTCGCTGGTGGATCAATTCGACTTCGCCGCCGTCTTCCTGGCCGCCGTGCGCTTCGTCGCGGCGGCCTTCTTGCGGGGTTTCTTCGCCTCCCGGGCGTCCGGCACGGGCCCGCGGCCGGCGGCATGGTCGGCGAAGGCCTGCGCCGCCCTGTCGGGCTCCCCGGACCGCAGCAGGTCGACGAGACGGCCGTGTTCGTCGGCCATGGCACACCAGTCGCCGTCGAAGAGCGGGTCGGATATGGCCCGCAGGGTGCGCAGGCTCGGCTCGATGACCTCCCACATCCGGGCCAGGAACGGATTGCCCGCGAAGTGGCTGACCAGGGCGTGGAACTCTATGTCGGCGTCGCGGAAGCCGCTCACGTCGCTCGCGGCGACCGCCTCGTGCATCCGCTCCACCAGCGCGTCGAGCTCGGTGAGCTGCTCCTCGGTGATGTGCTCGGCGGCGAGCCGGGCGGCGAGGCCCTCCAGCGGTTCGCGCACCTGACGGGCGTACTCCGCGTCCTGCGAAGAGATCTCGACCACGAAGTGGCCGCGGCGCGGGACATGCGTGAGCAGGCCCTCGCGGGCGAGCCGCTTGACCGCCTCGCGCACCGGGGCCTGGCTCACGCCGAGCCGCCGCGCGATCTCCGACTCGACCACCCGGTCGTTCGGCGCGAGATCGCCCTCGACCACGGCCTGGCGGAGCAGTTCGTAGACCTGGTCCGAGATCAGGGTCTTGCGGAACCGGTCCTTGTTGGTGGCCAGCGTGGAGACGAATCCACCCGACGCATTGGATGCCATGAATTCCCAATCCTGCACTGGGGCACGTAAGTTGCGACATAATACGCGCCCATCGTCTCTCGATGAAATCACACCGAGGTTTCCAGCTGCTTGGACAGCCATTCCAATTTGACGACCTCATGGGCGGGCCCGCCGCCTTCGTGATCATTGAACGGATAGGTCCGTATCTGCTTGTCGGCCTGGTCCACATTCCGCTGGGCGCCGTAATGGTTGAACGCCGCGTACACCGTGGAGGGCGGGCAGACGCGGTCCATCAGACCGACCGAGAACAGCGTCGGCGCACTGGCCCTGCGGGCCAGGGCGGCGCCGTCGAAGTAGGACATGGTGCGGGCGACCGTGGCCGCGTGCTCGCGGTGCAGCTTCACGAACCTGGCGACCTCGACGTACGGCGGCAGGTCGGTGATCGTGGTGGCGCGCGGGAAGTGGCACAGGAAGGGTACGTCCGGCATGACGGCCACGAGGTCGGGCACGAGCCCCGCCGCGGCGAGCGCGATCCCGCCGCCCTGGCTGGTGCCGGTGACCACGGTGCGGGCCGGGTCGACGTCCGGGTGCGTGCGCGCGGCGGCGACGGCACGCACCGCGTCGGTGTACAGGCGCCGGTAGTAGTAGCGGCGCGGATCGAGCACGCCGCGGGTGAGGAAGCCGGGCGCGGCGATGTCACCGGCGGCCGGGTCGGGGTCGGGGGTCTCGGCGCCCTGGCCCCGGGTGTCCATGACGAGGTGCGCGTAGCCCGCGTCCGCCCACAGCCGCTTCTCGTGCGGGGCGCCCCGCCCGCTGCCGTAGCCCAGGTACTCCACGACGACCGGCAGCGGGCCGGTGCGGGTCACCGGCAGGTGGAACCAGCCGCGTACGGGGTGGCCGCCGTAGCCGGCGAAGGTCACGTCGAAGGTGTCGATCGTGGCGAGCCCGTTGTGCACCGGCTCGAACGTCACGTCGAGGCCGAACTCCTCCTGCCGGCCGAGCGTCTCCCGCCAGAACGTGTCGAAGTCGCCCGGTTCGGTGAGGGACGGCCGATAGTTCTCCAGCTCGTCCAGGGACAGGTCGAAATGTGCCATGGGGCATCTCCGCCAAGGTCGGGACCGACTCTCGGCGAGGCGGAGTCGGTCACTTTTCATCGCCTATCGATCATCGAGAGAATCGAAGCAGGGGCGTTCGAGCACTGTCAACCACGCGAGGAGTCACCATCGAGTCCGTACACCCGGACCGCGGTCGTGTGCAGCACCCGGTGCCGCTGGTCCGTCGTCAGATGGGCCAGGCCGGGCGCGGACGCCGTGAGCGAGTCGGCCCGTGAGCCGCGGGGCAGGCAGATCGGCCAGTCGGAGCCGACGAGAGTGCGGTCCGGGCCGAGCACGTCCACAACGTGTCGCACCATGTGCGCGACGCGCCGCGGCTCCACCCCGTGCTGCTGGGTGAGCAGCCCGGAGATCTTCACCACCACGTACGGGCTCGCGGCGGCACGCTCCACGTCGCGGTACCAGTCCCCCGCCGCGGGGGTGCGCGGGTCGGGTGCGTTGCCCAGGTGGTCGACGACGACGGTCAGGCCGGGGTGCCGGTCGGCGACATCGGCCGCCGTCGTCAACGCGCCCTGGTGGAGGTTGAGTTCCAGCACCGTACCGGCCTCGGCCAGCACCGGGACGAGCGCGCGGGCCGACTCGGGGGTGTCCGCCCACGTGGCGCCGCCGAGCCGCATCCCGTTGGGGCGGAGGGCACCGAGCTCGTGCAGGAGGGCGCGGAACGGGTCGGGGCCGTCGGCGCCGTGGACATGCAGGTTGGCCACGTAGCCGGCCACCAGGTCCGGCCGGCGCAGGCGCAGTTCACGCAGGGCGAGCGTCTCTCCCGCGTCGCCGCGCGACGCCTCGACGAGGATCGCCCCGGCCAGGTCGAGCCCTTCGGCCGACCGCTCCAAGTCGGCCTCGCCGAAGGCCCGATGGAGCTCGCTGCCCGGCCGGATCCACGGGAATCCCTGGGCCGGATCCCACAGGTGGACATGGCAGTCGATCACGGTGCGCCTCCCTCTCGGGGCTCGTCGGGGCCGCTCCGGAGTATTGACACGTCGGCTCCCTGCCCGTGAGTCTAACCATCGGCTATCGATGGGCGATTATTCAATCCGTACGTGACGAGGGTGCAGGTGTTCTCGATGCTCAGGCCTGAACGAACCGGTGGCACGCGCACAGTGGGCGAGCCGCACGGACCTCTGCTGACCGCGTCCCGGCGCGTCACCGAGGTCCCCCGGTGGGCTTACCTGGAGAGGGAGTTGTTCGCCGCGCAGGACAAGGCGTGGCGGCTCTTCGCCGACCGCTACACCGAGGGCGACGGCCGTCTCGTCTTCCGTGACACGCTCGGCCGGGGAATGGACGGCCGGGACGGTGTGGACGACTTCTACGAGCCGTTCTTCAACTGGCCGACGCTGTATCTGCTGGGCGGCAGCGCGGAGTTGCTGACCGCGGCGCGGCGGCACTGGCGCGGAGTCACCGCGCAGCTCACCGAGATGGGCATGCTCGTCGACGGCCTGGAGCGCGGCTACGACTGGTTCCACCAGGGTGAGGGCCTGCTGCTGTTCTACGGCCTGTGCCTCGCCGACCCCGATGACCCGGAGCTGCGCGAACTCGCCCTGCGTTTCGCCGACTTCTACCTTCCCGGCGGCCCCAACTACGATCCTGCGCACCGGCTCCTGCGCGCTCCGCACAACGGCTCGGCGGGACCGCGCTTCGGCTTCAGCGACGAAGAAGCGTACTTCCCGTGGAGCCTGGCCCTGCGCCCGTACGGCCTGCCGCTGGACGGGGTCGACGACGTCACGTCCTTCGACGAGCTGGCCGCTTCGCCCGAGCGCGCCCGCGCGTACGGCCGCGCGATGTGGGACCGGATGGGCCGCGGTGACACGATCGTGAACCTGGCCGCCACCGGTCTGGCCACCAACGCCTTCCTGCTCAGCGGGGAACAGCGTTACGCGGACTGGGTGGCCGAATACGTCGCCGGGTGGCAGGAACGGCTCGCGGGGCGTGACGTCGTACCCGACAACGTGGGCCTGAACGGTGCGGTGGGCGAGTACCTGGACGGCCGCTGGTACGGCGGCCACTACGGATGGTCGTGGCCGCACGGCCTGTCCCCGGTCGGCAGCGCCACCGTCATCGGCGCGGCGAACGCGACACTGCTCACCGGTGACCGGGGCTTCCTGGACCTCGCCCGCAACCCGCTCGACGTGGTGCTGCGCCACGCCGAGCAGCGCGGAGCCGACGGGATGGGCACGCTCGGCGAGCGCTGGGAGCCCCACCTGAGCGCGATGGCGGCCGAGCGCACCCTCATGGTGCCCCAGCGGCACAACGACTCCGGCTGGTTCGACTTCACCGTCATGCCGGGCCAGCTCCCGCTCGCGCTCTGGCACTTCAGCCGCGAGCAGGCCGACCACGACCGGATCGAGCACCTGCGCGCGGAGTCCCGGTGGGACTGGAGCACCGTGCACACCCAGCGCATCAAGGACGAGGCGGGGCACGAGGAGCCCTGGTACGAGTTCCTGCACGGACGCAACCCGCACTTCCCCGAGCGGATGCTGCGCAGCGCACTCGCGAGCTGCGCCGAGCGGGTCGAGGCCATCGAGAACGACACGGTCGACCCGGCCGTCGGCCCCGACGCCCTGGACATCCACCACTGGCAGCACCTCAACCCGGTCGTGACGGAGGCGCTGCTGCAGCTGACCACCGGCTCCCCGCAGGTCCTCTACAACGGCGGCCTCGCCCAGCTGCATCTGCGCTACCACGACGCGGACGCCCGCCGTCCCGGCCTTCCGGCGGACGTCGCCGCGCTCGTGTCGGACATCCGCCCGGACCACACGGTGGTGGAACTGATCAACCTCGGCGACACGGCGCGCTCCCTGCTGGTGCAGGCGGGTTCGTTCGCCGAGCACCACGTCGCCACCGTCCGCGTGGACGACGGGCCCGAGCAGCCGGTCGACGGACCGTACTGCCACGTCGGACTTCCAGGGAACTCACGGATCCGGCTGACCCTGACCATGACGCTGCGCGCCGGCCGCGCGGCCTGTGCCTCCCCGTGGGAGACGGCATGACCGACACCGCCGCAGCGAAGCGGCTGCCCTTCACCCTGCCCCGCATCGGCATCGGCACCGCTCCCCTGGGCGGGCTCTTCGAAGAGGTCACCGAGGAGGACGCCGCCGCGACCCTGAAGGCCGCTGCCGAGGCCGGGATCACGTACTTCGACACCGCGCCCCGCTACGGACACGGCCTCGCCGAGCAGCGCCTGGGCCGCCTGCTCGCCCCGTCCGGGGTCACCGACCCGGTGATCTCCACGAAGACGGGCTGGCTGCTGCGCCCCCGGCCGGACGGCTCCCCCGGTGAGGTGATCACCGACTGGACGGAGCGCGGCATCCGCGAATCCCTGGAGGCGAGCCTGACCCGGCTGGGCCGCTCCAGCGTCGACATCCTGTACCTGCACGACCCGGACGACTACCCGGACGAGATACGCCGCACGGCCTATCCGGCGGTGCGCAAGCTCCGTGACGAGGGGCTGATCCGGGCGATCGGGTTCGGGATGAACCACAGCGGTCCGCTCGCCTCGTACGTGTCGGAGTTCGAGGTCGACGTCGTGCTCGTCGCGGGCCGCTTCTCGCTCCTGGACCACGAGGCGCTCGCCACCCTGCTGCCGCTGTGCGCCAGGACGGGCACCGCGGTGGTCGTCGGCGGCGTCTTCAACACCGGCCTGCTGGCCGATCCTTCTCCCGGCGCCATGTTCAACTACCGGCCGGTTCCCGCGGAGGCGCTGGAGCGGGCGCGCCGGTGCCGGGCGCTGTGCGAGGCGTACGAGGTGCCGCTGCCCGCGGCCGCGATCCAGTTCCCGCTGCTGCACGCCGGCGTCGACTCGGTCGTCCTCGGCTGCCGTTCGGCGGCCGAGGTCACGGCGAACGCGGCGGCCGCCCGCTTCCCGGTCCCGGACGAGCTCTGGCAGCGGCTCGCCGAGGCCGGGTTCGTACCCGAGCAGTTGCTGGAGGGGCGCGCCGGGTAGCCACGGACGACCGTCCGCCGCCGCGCACCGGCGGCGGGCGGCGTCCGGTCCGGGTACGCCCGTCATGGTGGCCCCGCGCACACCCGGGCCGAGAACTGTGGTGTCCCGCCACATACGCCCCTGACCTGCCCCTTCCTACGGTATGGCGACGCACGCACGTCCCCGCCCACCGTCCGGAAGTGGTACCCATGGCCGCCCCGGCAACCTCTCCGCCAGCCCCGTCGAACCTCAAGCGCATCGTCGCCGCAAGCCTCGTCGGGACCACCGTCGAGTGGTACGACAACTCATCCCATCAGAGCTACCACCTGCTGTTTTCCCGCCACTGACCCAGCGAAGCCAGCACCGGACCAGCACCGGAGATTCTCGTGCTGGGTGAGGGATCGAGAAAAGTACGCTCAAGCCGGTTGGGAACTCGGCCACAGCCACTGAAGAAGGTCACTTACCGTAGCAAGCTCACCCAGTCAGACGCCGAACCGTGCTTGGACGACAACATGGAGCAGGCCCCTACTCGGCGATCAGGCTTGGACACCACCGTCTACGCGTGATCCGCCCGCCCCGAGCAGTGGAGACGCATATGCTCCTAACACAAATCGCGCATGTCGATCCGACATGCGATCCGATACACCCCCGACACGGGGCCTGTCAAACGAGCGACATGTCCAGGGTGGTTGGGTTTGGTCCAGCGGGCCTGGCCCTTGCTGGTGGGGTCCAGGGACATGGGCCGTCGCACGGAACTGGCGCAGCGCGTCCCTGGCCGCACAGGAGTCACTCCCGCCGCACGGCCCGATTCTGCTCCGTGTTCCACCCGGAGACCGCCGCCCCGCCTTCCCGGACCGCCTGCCAGACGGCCCGGGAAGTGCCAGTGTCTCCGGCGGCTCCCCTGTCCCGGGCCGAGGTCCATGCGCCATCACTGGTCCGGGCAGGGGCAGACTGTTAGCTCTCGGGCCGGGAATGGCTGCTGAAGTACAGCCAGCAGTCAGGGCGTCCCTCAGTTCGCCTGCGCCAGCCCTGCTCAGCTGTGGGCCCCGACGGAGCTGGGCGGGGGGACCCCGGCGCCGGTGCCGGCCGCGGTCCGCTCCGTCAGCCCACGGACTGCGCCTGCTCTCAGGGGCTCGTCATCGCAGAGCCGCAGGGCACATTGCCATGCAGTCAGATGCTCATCTGGAGAGCATGCCCGCGCGGGGCCGCTCCCGTGTTCACGGAAGGCTGCATCGATGGTATGACCCGTTGCAGGTCTCGTTCTATCCGCTGGGCCTCTCCACGAACCTCGTCAGGGACATTGCCTTCTTCCCGGATAAGCCGGTCGAAGATCGGAGTCTCTTGAAACATGGGCAATCCACTCTTTCGAACTTGTCTGCGAGTGCAGAATAGATTGTTGTCCTGGCCGAAGACGCCTCATCAGCCTGGCCTTCGCTGCGGAAGCCGGTTCATCGGGATCCAGCCGGTCCGTGGTGTCCGTCCTGCGCTCCGGACGCATATCACTTGCGGGAGACGAACCCCCACTGGTCGACGGGCTCATCCCCTTCTTGCCCCGGGCCCGGACGCCACATGGAGATGGATCCGAATCCCGGGTCGACCAGGTCCATGCCGTCGGCACTGGCGAGGATCTCCTCGGGCTGGCGCACGAGATAGGGCGGGGTGTCCCCCGAGGCGTACGCCTCCTGGGCGGCCAGCGTCTGTGGCGTGGCGACCGTGTCGCAGAGAACCAGGTGGCTGCCGGGTACAACGGCCCGCATGTACTGGCGTGTGAGCTGGATTCCGGCTTCGGGCTCGACGTGTCCCAGGGTTGAGAGGATCAGCACCGCTATCGGGCGTGTCATGTCCAAGGTCCGTGAAGCTTCCCGGATCACCAGCTCGGCGTCACGCAGGTCTGCATGGATGTAGTCCGTCATGCCGGCGGGTGCGCTGGTGAGCAGGGCCCGGGCGTGGGCCAGGACCAGGGGGTCGTTGTCGACGTAGACGATGCGTGCCTTCGGCTGGATGCTCTGGGCGACCTCGTGGGTGCTGTTCTGGACGGGGAGGCCGGTTCCGATGTCGAGGAACTGGGTAATTCCTGCATCGCGTGCCAGGTACTGGACGGCGCGGGCCTGGAAGGCCCGTGATGCCAGGGCGAGATCTCGCGTCTGCGGATAGGTTGCGATGACCTGGTCTCCCAGTTCCTGGTCGACGGGGTAGTGGTCCTTGCCTCCGATCCAGTAGTTCCACACTCGGGCCGAGTGGGGTATTCCGCTGCGGATTGTGGCTTCGAGTTCAGTGTTGGTGTTCACGTAGGGCCTCGCTTCTTTCGCGAATATCGCTGTTGGATCTGGTTCAGGTTGATGACCAGAGGGGTCGGATGACTCCGTGTTGCAGGGTGCCGATGCGGAATTCCAGTTCCTGCAGGGCCTGGGCGTCGCCTCGGTCGGCCCGCTTGATGTAGGGGCCGAGAGTGTGCATGTCGCGGATCTGTGTGAGTACGGGCAGGCCGGGCCAGGCGGCGATGTCGTATCCGTAGCTGTCACGGAAGGCAAGCAGTTCGCTCTTTGTCCGGCCGAATCGAACGCCTTGATATGTGTTCGCGAGGTCGACTTCGCGGGGCCCTGTTGATGCCTCGTCCCAGTCACCGAGGCGAACGGTTGACGTGGCTTCGTCCCAGAGGCAGTTGCCCGGATACGCATCGCCGTGCAGCGTCCCTTCACCGAGCGGGAAGTCCAAGTGTTCGTACTGCGAGCATAGTTCGTGGCGCTTATGGCAGTAGCCACTCCATCTGGCTGGAGCGCAGCGCTGTGCTGCTTTGGTTCCGGCGCCAGGTGGTCGCGCGCGGGGCGCCGTCGGCGTCTCGGCCAACCTCCGTTCCCTGCGCTCCTGTTCCAGGAGGCGAGTCGATGCATTCTTCACCCATCGCCGCGCGCTCCATCCCGGGATTCCGAAGCGGACAACACATTCAGGAGGACCACGTTGACCTCGGCCTCACGAAGGATCAGCGGCACGCCGCGCCGCCTCCGCCACGTCCCGCGGAGATCACCTACAGCGGGCAGTACTCCGTCAATCCGCTCGCCGAGGCCTCCTTCCGGCGAAGCGCGCTCAGATCCCGGCCGTCCCGGGCCGGATCGCGCGGCTGTCGTGGCGTACCGACCGGTTGGGCGCCCATAGCTGGTCGGCGTCGCCGGCGGCGAGTCGGCCTCGGTAGACGTCGACCTTGCGAGCGATGAGTTTCAGGTTCTCCTGGAGTTCGGCAATCTTGGCGAGCACCTGGTCATGATGCGATTCAAGCAAGTCCAATCGCTCGTCTTCGTTGCCTCGGCCCGCCGCGACGAGTTCGGCGTAGCGGCGGATGCCCTTGATGGGCATGCCGGTCGCCCGGAGCCTGGTGCAGATGGTGATCCACTCCAGGTCGAACTCGCGGTAGCGGCGCCGGCCGCCGTGGGTGCGGTCGACGGGGGTGACGACCAGGCCGGCGCGTTCGTAGTAGCGCAGGGTGTGCGTGCTCACTCCGGTA
Source organism: Streptomyces sp. NPDC001890 (assembly GCF_042891445.1). Classification (NCBI taxonomy): domain Bacteria; kingdom Bacillati; phylum Actinomycetota; class Actinomycetes; order Kitasatosporales; family Streptomycetaceae; genus Streptomyces; species Streptomyces sp. NPDC001890. Next base: position 265,556 of record NZ_JBIATE010000009.1, read on the forward strand.
CGGCGAGCAGCCTCGGCAATACTCAGCCCCGTCTCGGGCACGGGCTCGGGAAGTTGTTGGTTGACTTCGACCACGCTCTAAAACTTAGCGTCCCGGACATGCCCGAACCCATACCTGTACTCAGTCCTCGCCGTCGACTCCTGGTGCTCGCGATCTGCTGCGCCAGCGTGATCGTCGTGGTGATGGACATCTCCATCGTCAACGTCGCGCTACCGTCGATTCGTCGTGATCTGCACGCCTCAGTGTCCGGCCTGCAGTGGACGGTCGACGCCTACACCCTGGCGCTGGCCAGCTTCCTGGTGCTGGCCGGGTCCACCGCGGACCGCGTCGGCCGTCGGCGCGTGTTCCAGATCGGCCTAGCCGCCTTCGGGCTCGGCTCGTTGCTGTGCGGCCTGGCGCCGAGCATCAGTTGGCTGATCGTGGCGCGTACGCTGCAAGCCGTCGGTGGCACGATGCTCAACCCGGTGGCGATGGCGATCGTCGCCAACACGTTTTCCGACCCGGCTGAACGGGCCCGGGCGATCGGCGTGTTCGGGTCGATGACCGGCCTGTCTCTGGCGCTCGGTCCGATCATCGGCGGTGCCCTGGTCGATGGCCTCGGCTGGCACTCCGTCTTCTGGATCAACGTACCGATCGTGGCCGCCGCGATCGTGTTCGCCACACTGTTCGTACCCGAGTCCCGCGCCCCCCGGGCGCGCCGATTCGACCCGGTGGGCCAGATCTTGACGATCCTGGTCCTCGGCAGCGTCGTCTTTGCGATCACCGAATCCAAGGAGTTGGGCTGGTCCTCACCAGTCATCCTGGGCCTGCTCGCTGTGGCTGTGCTCGGCGTGCTCGGCGTCCTGGGCTACGAACCACGCCGCGTCGACCCGCTGCTGGAGCTGCGCCTGTTTCGCAGCGTGCCGTTCAGCTCGGCGATCCTGATGGCGCTCTTCGCACTGTGTGGGTTCGGCGCGTTTCTGTTCGTGACCACCCAGTACCTGCAGGACGTGCGCGGCATGTCGGCGCTGACGACCGGGCTATGCCTGCTCCCCGTCGGGGCGCTGGTCATTGTGCTCTCCCCGTTCACAGGACGGCTGGTCGTCACACACGGTCCCAGGCTGCCGCTGGTGCTCGCCGGGGGTGCGCTGGCGCTGGGCGGCGGCGCGTCGGTCTGGCTCGGACCGGCCACCCCTCTGCCGACCGTGCTCTCGATCTACCTACTGTTCGGCATCTTCCTGGGCACCGTCAACCCGCCGATCACCAACACAGCGGTTTCCGGAATGCCCCGCTCGATGGCCGGAGTGGCTACCTCGTTGGCCTCCGCTGGCCGGCAGACCGGCACCACCCTGGGCGTCGCGATCTCCGGAACGATCGTGGGGTCGGCCTTGCCTCGCGGTGGGACAACGTTCAGCAGCACGGAGCGCGGAGTGTGGTGGATGGTGGTCGGGTTGGGCCTGGGCATTGTGGTCTTGGGACTGTTCAGCACCGGGGGCTGGGCCTTGGGCACCGCAGTGCGAGCTGCGGCACTGTTCAAGGAGGTGGACCGTGGCTCGGATCTTCGCGCCGCCTCTATCGGCCGCCGTTGATCGGCAAAGCGGCACGCCACATACCAAGGACCCCCGCGGCCAACGCTGTTGACCTCAGTGAGCTCCGAAAGCGGACGGCACCCCCGCCGCGAGCAACGCCGACCTCATCCAGCAGGCATTCGGAGAGTTCCAATACCCGACTCCACCATCAGCTCGCCCCGGTGGCTCCCAGCGACTGTTCCATGCCGAGATCGAGGAAGCTGAGGAGGCCCATCACGTGCAGCTGACGGTGGAGGCATTCCGGGATGTCCAGGCGGGCCTGATGCCCGCCGGTCCCGGTGCGCGGAGCCTGATCGAGGCGTTCCACCACGTGGACGCTCAGTTGAAGGACGCGGCCCGTACGGACCCGAAGATCCTCAAGGACGACCGTCACCTGGAGGGTCTCCTGCGCAAGCAGGCCAAGACGCTCCACGTCGGGCCCGCCAACTTCTGCTGGTTCCGCGACCCGTCCAAGGCCCTGTGTCTGCGCCTGGCCGGCACACCCAATGCCACGAAGCCGCTGGTGGGGATATGTGACTCGGCGCGCTGCCCGCAGGCCACCCACCATCCCTGTCACCGCCCGGTGTGGGCTGGCCAGGCCGGAGCCATCGAGGTGTTCATCGAAAGCCCCCGGGTCGCCAAGGGCGAGAAGGCACGGCTGGCCCCCGAACGCGATCGCGCCCTACGAGTCGTCGCCGAGATTGACGCCGCCCAGACCGCTTTCATTGGAGAAGACTGAGATGGCCCGGCTCACCGAGGAGTCCAAGACCCGTAACGAAGCCGCGATCCGAGCCGCCATGGAACGGATCCTGAAGGGAGACCTCCCGCCCGGCGGCAGGGCTGACCTGAAGACCCTCGCCGCCCTGGCCGGCGTGACCCGCACCGGTTTCTATTCCAAGAAGAACCGCGACGGAACCGCCCGGCCTGGCGCCTACCAGCACCTCGCCGAAGAGTTCGAGCACAGGTTGAGCGAGCTCCGCCACGCCGGAGAGATCGTCGATCCCCGAATCGCGCAGATTGAACGGCTCAAGACACAGAATGCCGAGCTCAAGGAGCGCGTCGTCACCCGCGACGAGCAAATTGCGCAGCTCGCCGAGTTCAGAACCCTGGCGATCTCTCGCCTTGCGGCTCAACACGACGAGATCGAGCGTCTGCGCAGGCAAGTTACCGACAGCGGCATCGTGCGACAGCTGCCAGCGGCCAGGACGAACCGCGTCGCGCCCTTCGGCTCGTGCAGCTAGAAGGGGGATCTCGACGAGGCGCTACTGAACTTGATTGAGTGATGTCAGGGCATTTGCCTGAGCTTGACGTTTAACGTCGCAGGTCACCCGACCTGCTGACCTGCGGTTCTTTCCGGGACAGCGGAGGCGGCCGTTCTCCACGCTTCGAGATGTCG
>NZ_JBIATE010000010.1:0-180760 GCF_042891445.1 Streptomyces sp. NPDC001890
CTGACCCTGTTGTCCGAGACCCGAGCAGCCGGCTGGCCGAACGGCCTCGCCCTCTCCGCCGCCGATGACATCGGCGCCGTGCGCAACGCCCTCGCTGGCGGCGTGAAGGGCTATGTAGTCACCGGCACACGTACCAATATCGGCCACCCCACCCGTCCCGGCGTCGCCCCCATCGGCGCCAACGCCGCCCGTATGCACCGCCGGCCCCCCGGCACCCCGAGCCACCCGGGCGGCTACCGCGAACTGTCCGGCCGCGAGGTCGAGGTCCTCCGGCTGGTCGCCGAGGGCCAGTCCAACAAGGCCATCGGCGTCTCGATGGGCCTGTCCGCCCTTACCGTCAAGAGCCACCTCGCCCGAATCGCCCGCAAGCTCGGCACCGGGGACCGCGCCGGAATGGTCGCCGTCGCCCTGCGAACGGGAATCATCCACTGACGTCCGTGCCCCGGCGGGCCCGCGCAGGCGCGGACCGGCTGGTTTGCATTCATCCGCGCCCGTCGACGGAACGTTCCGTCGACGGGCGCCGTACATACACAGATACCCTTGACACGTGACCGACGCCCAAGAGACCGCAGCAGACACTTCACTGCGAACCACCGGGGGCGCCCCCCCGGACGACGTCGCCCCGGCGCCGATCCCCTTGCTCGAACCTCGCGAGGGCATTCCCCCGGTGGTGGCATCCGACGACGCCCTCGCCCGGGTGATCGCCGCCTTCGCGGCCGGCTCAGGACCGGTGGCCGTCGACGCCGAGCGAGCCTCCGGCTACCGCTACGGCCAGCGCGCCTACCTCGTACAGCTGCGCCGTGACGGCGCGGGCAGCGCGCTGATCGACCCCGTCGGCTGTCCCGACCTGTCGGGGCTCGGCGAGGCCCTGAGCGGCAGCGAGTGGATCCTGCACGCCGCCACCCAGGACCTGCCCTGTCTGCGCGAAATAGGGATGACCCCCACCGGGCTCTTCGACACGGAGCTGGCCGGGCGGCTGGCCGGCTTCCCGCGCGTCGGCCTCGGCGCCATGGTCGAGAGCGTGCTCGGCTACTCGCTGGAGAAGGGCCACTCCGCCGTCGACTGGTCCACCCGCCCGCTGCCCGACCCCTGGCTGCGCTACGCGGCGCTCGACGTCGAGCTGCTGATCGACCTGCGCAACTCCCTGGAGGAGGAGCTCGACCGGCAGGGCAAGCTGGAATGGGCCCGTGAGGAGTTCGACTCGATCGCCTCCGCGCCGCCCGCTCCCCCGCGCAAGGACCCCTGGCGCCGCACGTCCGGCATGCACAAGGTCCGCCGTCGCCGCCAGATGGCGGTGGTACGGGAGCTGTGGACGGCACGCGACCAGGTCGCCCGGCGCCGCGACATCTCGCCGGGCAAGGTGCTGGGCGACGCCGCGATCGTCGAGGCGGCCCTCGCACTCCCGCCGAACGTCCAGGCGCTGACCGCGCTGCCCGGGTTCGGCCACCGCATGGGGCGTCGTCAGTTGGAGCAGTGGCAGGCGGCCGTCGACCGGGCCAAGGCGCTGCCGGACACCGAGCTGCCGCAGCCCGGCCAGACCCTCGCCGGCCCGCCGCCGCCCCGCGCGTGGGCGGACAAGGACCCCGCCGCGGCGGCCCGGCTCTCGGCCGCCCGTGCCGCGGTGTCCGAGCTCGCCGAGCGGCTGCACATGCCGCAGGAGAACCTGATCACTCCGGACACGGTGCGCCGGGTCTGCTGGGAGCCGCCCAAGCATCTGACGCCGGACACGGTCGAGACCGCGCTCGCCGGGTACGGGGCGCGCCGCTGGCAGATCGAGCAGGTGGCCCCGCTGCTGGTCCGCGCGCTGGCAACGGCGGCCTGAGCGGCCGTCGCCGAAGGGCTCTTCGAGGGGCGTAATCGCGCCAGGTTGTGCGGGGCCGCGGCCACGTCGTGTTCCCGATCGCCGGCCGGGCTGATTTTCAGCCCCGCCCGGCGATCGGCGTTCCGGGGCCGGAGCGGACCCGCCGGATGTGACCTTCGCCGCTCCCGCCCCGGGGGGTGGGCAGTCTGGTTACCCGCAAGTAGCATGATGGTGGCGGCGCGCTTCCGGGCGTGCCGCGCAGCAGTGCCATCCCGCACCCTGGAGGAGAGCCACCGTGCCTCGTACCATCCGGGACGTCGTCTTCGTCGACGGCGTCCGCACCCCGTTCGGCAAAGCGGGCCCGAAGGGCATCTACCACGAGACCCGCGCCGACGATCTCGTCGTGAAGGCCATCCGGGAGCTGCTGCGCCGCAACCCGGACCTGGACCCCGCGCGGATCGACGAGGTCGCCATCGCCGCGACCACCCAGATCGGCGACCAGGGTCTGACGCTGGGCCGTACCGCCGGAATCCTGGCCGGGCTGCCGCAGTCCGTGCCCGGCTACTCCATCGACCGCATGTGCGCCGGCGCCCTGACCGCCGTCACCTCGACGGCCGGCTCCATCGCCTTCGGCGCGTACGACGTCGTCGTCGCCGGTGGTGTCGAGCACATGGGCCGCCACCCGATGGGCGAGGGCGTGGACCCGAACCCGCGCTTCGTGTCGGAGAAGCTGGTCGACGAGTCCGCCCTGTTCATGGGCATGACCGCGGAGAACCTGCACGACCGGTACCCGCAGATCACCAAGGGCCGCGCCGACGAGTACGCGGTCCGCTCGCAGGAGAAGGCCGCCAAGGCGTACGCCGACGGCAAGATCCAGCAGGACCTGGTGCCGATCTCGGTGCGCCGCACCAACGCCGAGGCCGGCGAGACCGGCTGGGGCCTGGTCACCGCCGACGAGCCGATGCGCCCGGGTACCACCCTGGAGTCGCTCGCCGGTCTGAAGACCCCGTTCCGTGCCCACGGCCGGGTCACCGCCGGTAACGCCGCCGGTCTCAACGACGGCGCCACCGCCTCCCTGCTCGCCGCCGAGGACGTCGCCCGCGAGCTGGGCCTCCCGGTCAAGATGCGCCTGGTCTCGTACGCCTTCGCGGGCGTCGAGCCGGAGGTCATGGGCTACGGCCCGATCCCGTCGACCGAGAAGGCCCTGGCCAAGGCCGGGCTGACCATCGACGACATCGGTCTGTTCGAGATCAACGAGGCGTTCGCCGTCCAGGTGCTGGCCTTCCTCGACCACTACGGCATCGCCGACGACGACGCGCGCGTCAACCAGTACGGCGGCGCCATCGCCTACGGTCACCCGCTGGCCTCCTCCGGTGTGCGTCTGATGACGCAGCTGGCCCGCCAGTTCGAGGAGCAGCCGGAGGTCCGCTACGGCCTGACGACGATGTGCGTCGGCTTCGGCATGGGCGCGACGGTCGTCTGGGAGAACCCGCACTTCAACGAGGCAGACGGAGGCAACAAGTGAGCTCCACCACTGAGCTTCTGAAGGGTGCGGCCGAGCTGTTCCCCGACGAGGTCGTCACCCAGGCCCACGTACGCCACCTGGACCTTCCGGCCGGTGCGGGCCGCTTCGCCCTCATCACGCTGGACAACGGCCTGGACCACACCAAGCCGACCACCTTCGGACCGCAGTCGCTGGCGAACCTGAACGCCGCCGTCGACCAGGTCGAGAAGGAGGCCGCCGAGGGTGCGATCACCGGTGTCGGCATCACCGGCAAGCCGTTCATCTTCGCGGTCGGCGCCGACCTCAAGGGCGTCGAGCTGCTGAAGAACCACGACGACGCGCTCGCCATCGGCAAGGGCGGCCACGACGTGTTCCGGCGCCTGTCCGGCCTCGCGGTCCCGACGTTCGCGTACTACAACGGCGCGGCGATGGGCGGCGGTGTCGAGGTCGGTCTGCACTGCACCTACCGCACCGTCTCCAAGGCGCTGCCCGCCTTCTCGCTGCCCGAGGTCTTCCTCGGTCTGGTTCCGGGCTGGGGCGGCTGCGCGCTGCTTCCCAACCTGATCGGCGCCGACCGCGCGGTCTCGGTCATCATCGAGAACTCGCTGAACCAGAACCGTCAGCTCAAGGGCAAGCAGGTCTTCGAGCTCGGCATCGCCGACGCGCTCTTCGAGGGCGCTGACTTCCTGGAGCAGTCGCTGATCTGGACCGCGAACGTGCTGAACGGCACGGTCACGGTGGAGCGTCCCGAGGTCGACCGCGGTGACGCCTGGGACCAGGCCGTCGCGCGGGGCAAGGCGATCGCCGACTCCAAGGTGCACGGCGCCGCCCCGGCCGCGTACCGCGCGCTGGACATCATCGCGGCGGCGAAGGACGGCGACCTGGGCGCCGGCTTCGACCGCGAGGACCAGGCCCTCGCGGACCTGATCATGGGCGGCGAGCTGCGCTCCGGGATCTACTCCTTCAACCTGGTCCAGAAGCGCGCCAAGCGCCCGGCCGGTGCCCCGGACAAGAACCTGGCCCGTCCGGTCACCAAGGTCGGCGTCGTGGGTGCCGGTCTGATGGCCTCGCAGCTGGCGCTGCTGTTCCTGCGACGCCTGGAGGTGCCGGTCGTACTGACCGACATCGACCAGGAGCGGGTCGACAAGGGTGTGGGCTACGTCCACGCCGAGATCGAGAAGCTGCTCGGCAAGGGCCGGATCAACCAGGACAAGGCCAACCGCCTCAAGGCCCTGGTCTCCGGTGTGCTGGACAAGGCGGAGGGCTTCTCCGACGCCGACTTCATCATCGAGGCCGTCTTCGAGGAGATCGGCGTCAAGCAGCAGGTGTTCGCGGAGGTCGAGGCGGTCGCCCCGGCGCACGCGATCCTCGCCACCAACACCTCGTCCCTCTCGGTCACCGAGATGGCGTCGAAGCTGAAGCACCCCGAGCGGGTCGTCGGCTTCCACTTCTTCAACCCGGTCGCGATCCTGCCGCTGCTGGAGATCGTCCGCGGCGAGCAGACCGACGACGCCTCGCTGGCCACGGCGTTCGGGGTGGCGCGAAAGCTGAAGAAGACCGCGGTGCTGGTGAAGGACGCCCCGGCGTTCGTCGTCAACCGCATCCTCACCCGCTTCATGGGCGAGATCCAGAACGTCATCGACGAGGGCACCTCGGTCGAGGCCGCCGAGAAGGCCATCGAGCCGCTCGGCCTGCCGATGTCCCCGCTGGTGCTCCTGGAGCTGGTCGGTCCGGCCATCGGTCTGCACGTCTCGGAGACCCTGAACCGCGCCTTCCCGGACCGGTTCACCGTCTCGGAGAACCTGGCCGCGGTCGTCAAGGCCGGCAAGCGCGGCTTCTACGTCTACGACTCCGGCAAGCCGGAGCTGGACCCGGAGGTCGCCGCGCTCCTCAAGCAGGGCGATGTCGTCCTGTCCGAGGAGCAGGTCCGCGACCGGGTCCTGGACGCGGTGGCGCAGGAGATCGGTCTGATGCTGGACGAGGGCGTCGTCGCCGAGGCCCAGGACATCGACCTGTGCCTGATCACCGGCGCGGGCTGGCCCTTCCACCTGGGCGGCATCACGCCGTACCTGGACCGTGAGGGCGTCTCGGAGCGGGTGAACGGCAAGAAGTTCCTCGCGCAGGGCGTGGCGAGCGTTCCGGCGTAACACCGGGTCGGTATCGACGGGCGGGCCGTACGGGAATCTCCCCGTACGGCCCGTTCCGTGTACGCCGGCGGCTGTGGGGCAGACCGCACGCGCGCGTCCTTCAGCGCTCCAGGACGAGCAGGGCGTCGGCCACGGCGCGTTCCTGTACCGGCGCTCCCCGAGCACCCCTGGGCCGGTTGTGGAGCCGGCCGTTCACCACCGTCGTGCTGGAGCCGCCGCCGTCGAGATTGAGGGCGTCCACCGCCCCCAGGTCGCGCAGCAGCGCCGCCGCCTCCCGCAGGGTGACGCCCGCGCTGTCCGGGCCACGGCCGTCGAAGACGGCGAGGAGCAAGGTGCCGTCCGCCTTGATGCCGACGGCGGTACGGGGCTGGCGCTCGGTCGACGTGTCGCCGGTGAACCCGTTGGCCGCGCCGTTGATCCAGGTCGCTCCCCCGCGCAGCAGCGCGGGGCCCGCGCCCAGCACGGACGCTCCCGGAGTGAGGACGTCGTGCCCGCTGCTGTCGGTGACGCCGGTCCGCCGGCTCAGCGGCAGCCCCTGACGTGCGTGCGTCCGCAGCCAGTCGGCGCCCTCCCCGACCCCGGTGAGGGTGGAGCCGGTCCGGGGGATCTCCCCGCCCGCCGGGCTGCGGAGCGCGGTCACCCGCCCGTCCGCGTCGAGTGCGGCCTCCGCGCTGCCGGGTGCGCCGGGTGGTGTACGCACGCCCCAGTCGGGGGTGAAGGCGACGATCTCGCTGTCGTCCAGGCAGAGTTGGTTGTGCCGGGGCCGCTGCTCCGGCAGCCCCGTACGGGCCAGTCGGTCCCCGCCCGTGCCTCCGCAGCCGACGATTCTTCCCGGCGCCCGGTTCACCCCGTCCAGCTCGCGCACCGCTCCGTCCGGCGCGGTCAGCCACATGTCGGAACGCACTTCGTCGATGCGGGGCCGGTCTCCGGGGCCGGGCAGGATCAGCGCGGTGCGTCCGTTCGCCGCCTCGCTGAGCAGTCGGCCGTCGACGGCCAGGACGCCCAGCGGATCTCCCGGATAGCCGCTGGAGACGGCGGAACCGGTGGTGTCGAAGAAGGAGCCGTTCACCGCGGCCACGGCTCGTTCGCGCCGCGCCGTCCGGCCGACGGTCTCGGTGGTCGCGAGATGGTCGCCGGCATCCGGCTTCACCGTGACCCGGGCGGACGGCCGGACGGTCACCGTGCTGATGAGGACCCGCGCCCCGTCCGCCAGCCGGCGGGTGATCCGCTGCGCCGCCACCCCGCAGCACCCGTCGGCCGACGGGGACGCGCGCGGCAGGTCGTCGCGCCGGGCGGGGCTCCGGCCGGTGCATCCGGCGGCCGTCACCCCCAGGACCAGCAGGACCGCACACCAGCGCACGAGGCGGTCCCGGTACGGTCTCACGGTGCCGGTGCCCAGCCTCCGAGCACCCCGGGCGTCGCGCCGAGGTCCCCGACATGGACGGTCACCCGGCCGGAGACCAGACGGCCGCCACCGGCGTCCAGCACGTAGTCGAACCAGTCGTAGCCCAGGTGGCCGTTGAACGGGTGGTACGTCACCGCTCCGTCCACCTCGACGCTCGTCACCCCGTGCCGGGCGGGGCCGACCCCGACCAGCCTGACGTCCTCGCCCATCCCGGCGGTGAGGTCGGTCAGCACTCCGCGGTGTCCGGGAACCACGGTCATGCTCCGTCCCTGCGGGGGCAGCGAGGCGATCCGGTAGCCGTGGTTCTTCAGGGAGAACGTGGTGGAGGTGAGGCCCTTCCCGCCGTCGGCGATGATGCCCGCCCGCAGGACGGGGACGAGGAAGGCATCGGGTGCGACGTGCCGGTTCACCTGGAGCGTGAACCTGGCGACGCGCTCGACGCCGGGCCCCGTCGATGTCGCGTACCGGTCGCCCGAGGGCAGCAGGCTCATACCGGCCATGTTCTCGATGGTGGCGACCTTGTCGAACGAATCGGCCATGAGATACCCGTAGTAGCGGGTGCCGTCGCCCTGCGGGGTGAGGATCCATTCGAAGTCGATCCGGCTGCCGGGCCCGACGGGCAGCCGGGGATCCGCGGCGGACCGCAGCTCCATGTGCGCCACGATCGAGGGGTTGTCCTGCTGGACGCTGCGCATTCCGGTGAGGGTGAAGGTGCTCATGATCGTCCGACTCTCAGTTCGAGCCCAGCGTGCGTGACCTGGTCAGTTCGGCGTGTGTCTCCTCGTCGAGCCAGCTCACCCACTCCGGGGGAAAGTCCGCGCGGTCGAGGTTGACGGCCCAGTGCGGTGGCACGATCCGCTGCTCCACCAGCGCGTAGGCGACATAGCGCGCGCACGCGATGGCCCCCTCCGGCGTCATGTGGCCGGGGTCGTGGAACCCCTCCGCGTAGTTCGGGTGCTCCCCCGGCTCCAGGTGGATGAAGAAGGGGCGTATGCCTTCCGGCCCCAGCCCCTCCCACCAGCCGTGGGTCTGGTCGTAGAGGTTGACGTAGGGCACGCTGCACTCGGCTGCGAGGTCGCGCATCGCCATCACGTACTCCGTGATGCTCCTCGGCAGGTTGCCGTGCACATCGTGGGTGTCCCGTTCCGGCGGGCTGATCAGCACCGGGTGGGCATTGCGTTCGCGCGCGCCGTCGACGAACTTCCGCAGGTGGTGCGGGAAGTCGCCGTACGCCTCCGTGCGGAGCCACTCCTCCGGCTTGGCGTCGTTGATGCCGAACGAGGTGAACAGGTAGTCGCCGGGGCGGATGTGCTGGAGGATCCAGTCGAGCCTGCCCCGCTCACTGAACGTGCGGGCGCTCGCTCCGGCCCGTGCGCAGTTGACGACCTCCACCTCCTGCGAGCTGAGGAAGAAGTGGAGCACCTGGCCCCAGCCCGTCATGGGTGCCTTGCTCGCCTCCCGCGTCACCGCGGCGGAGTCGCCCGCGAGGAAGATCCGGCGGGCCCTGCCCTGTTCGGGATTCCAGTCAGACTGCACGGTCCCACCCGTTCTCGTTCGTTCCCCGGCCGGCCGTGTCGAAGGCCGTCGTGCCGGCGTCCGGTGCGCCGTGCATGTCGTCGTCCCGGTGCGCGCGGGCGGCGGGCAGGGCGGCGACGGGGCCGGAGGGGCCGAGAGCGGCGGCGCTCGCCGTCCCCAGCGCGTCGATCGCCTCGTACACCCGCTCGCAGTTGCCCTCGCCGCGGTGCGCGAAGAAGTGTTCCGCACGCTCGCGGTACGGGCTCTCGACGGTGAAGCCCCTGGCCATCGAGGCGATGATCTCGTCCACCGCCTGGTCGACCGTGCGGCAGACCGGGCCGAAGCCGTGCTCCGTCAGGTTGAAGTAGCCCCGCTTGTAGTGCCGTCCGTAGAAGTCCTCCTCGTCGAAGGGCACATGGACGAGCGGGATCCCCATGTAGGCCACGTCGAAGAAGACGGAGGAGTAGTCCGTGACCATGAGGGAGCACTCCTTCATGGCTTCCTGGACGTTGCGCGTACCGGGGTCGGCGACCTCGATCGCGGGCGAGTCGATCCGGAAGTTGTGCAGGTAGGGCCGGATCTCGTAGTGCGGGAAGAACTCCAGGTCGACGCCGAAGTGCTCCAGGGCCGCGGCGAGCCGCCGGTCGGAGAGCAGCGACCGGTAGAACCGGAAGTACTCGGACTGGGTGAAGGCGGTCTTGGCCGGGCCCGCGGACTTCTTGTAGGAGGCCGTGACGATCCACTGCCGCCAGGTGGGCATGAGCAGGATGCGCGGACGCTCCCCCGGCTCCCGCCGCAGCGCGTCGAACCTGGGCAGGCCCGCCAGTACCGCGCGGTCGCCGAAGCCGGCCTCCTGCGCCAGGTAGGCGCGCTCCTGACGGCCGGTGGTCACGATCATGTCGTAACTGGTGATCCGCTGGTCCACACCGGAGGTCACGTCGTTGTAGATGATTCCGTGCTGGAGGAAGACCCGCTGGTACTTCAGCAGCTCGCCGAACCGGTGCAGGAAGAGCACCTTCCGGTAGCCCTCGGGCAGCAGGTACGACTCGGAGTCGTAGGACCCGATCAGCTTGGTCGCGTGCAGCAGATACATCCGGTGCTTGAACGAACCGAGCTTGATCACCCGGCCGTAGGGGGCGACCTTCTTGTAGTCGGGGGAGTTCCCGTCGATGACGTAGTACGCCTTGCGGCGCTTGCGGTGGGTCCGCATCCACTTGAAGAAGTGGTACGAGTTGTCCTGGGCCGTGTCCGAGCGCTCGCCGATGAGCCAGATCTCACGGGAGTTGAGGAACGGGTACATGAGCCAGTACGCGAGGCGCATGCGCCAGCCCGGGTTGCGGGTCTTGAGGATGCGTATCTCACGGGCCGTCCGCCACAGGGCGTGCTTCGCCCGTGCGACGGGCTTCTTGTCGATCAGGCGCAGGTGCAGCGCGTCCTGGCCGCCGATGGTCAGCATGTAGGGGTGGCCGGCGATCCGGCCGGGGCCCTTGAGCCGGTGCAGCGGAAGGCGCGCCTTCATGACGACGTTGCGCTGCCGCGAGCGGTCCACGCGGTGCACCCGGAGCCGGAAGTCGCCGACCCCGAATCCGCCGCTCCTCAGGTCCTTGACCGGGACCTCCGCGTACCAGCCGGCGTACAGGTCGCGGCCGTTGCGGGTGTTCCACAGGTCTCGGCGGGCGACCTGGCGCAGCGGTACGACGACCTTGGCGTGCGCCGTCTGGTAGACGAACTCCAGTTCGTTCTCCATGGGGCCGCCGATGTCCATGCCGGGGAAGGCCAGACAGCCCTCCACGACCAGCACGTCGCCCCGGGTGCGGACCGACTCGACGACGACGTTGGGGTCGTTGACGCGGGCGGTCCGGGTGTTCCGGGCGCCGCCCGGGAAAGTCCGGTGGAAGCCGTCGTCGTCGATCTCCAGCGCCAGCGGGGCGTTCTCCAGCGCCGGTTCCGGGTTGCAGAAGAGCTCGAAGTTCCCGCTCTTCGCCGCGTAGTGGTCGAGCTGCTGGGCGGGGTTGGTGGCGTATTCGAGGATGACCTCGTCGGGTATCTGCGCGTAGTGGCGGCAGATGCCCGGGAACATCTCCTCCAGCTGCGTCCGGCCCATGACGTTACGGGCGTTGCACAGGAAGCCCTTGTAGGTGCGGGTCACATAGCGCTGGAACATGTGCCGGACGTCGGCCCGCTCGGCGGCGGTGTAGTCCAGCAGGAAGTGGTTGAGCCGCAGGTGGTCGCGGTAGTTCGCCGGCTTGCTCCACAGCGAGTCCATGATGGAGGAGCCGTCGGGACGCCCGCGGTAGTAGTACACCGGGCGGTCGACGAGGCTGATGGCGTTGGCCCGCAGCATGCTCGGCAGGGTCACCCAGGAGTCCTCGAAGTGGACCCCTTCGCCGAAGCGCACCCCGAGCCGGCGCAGCAGCTGGGTGCTGAACAGCTTGTTGCACGCGGATCCGCTGAAGATCAGGTCGGGTACGGAGGCGAAGTCGTCGATGAGGCGGTCGCCCTTGCCGAAGTACTGCTTCCACGGGCCGTAGGGCCGGTCGGGGAAGTTCACCAGGTCGCCCACGACCAGCTCGGAGCCGTCCCGCCAGGCCGCCTGGAGCATGTGCGACAGGGCCCGTTCGCCGAGGATGTCGTCGGAGTCGAGGAAGGTGACGTAGGGCGCGGTGACCCGGTCCAGGCCGTTGTTCCGGGCGTTTCCGAGTCCGCCGTTGGTCTGGTGGACGACCGTGACGTTGGCGTAGTACTGCGCGAAGTTGTCGAGGATCCGGGGCGTCTCGTCGGTGGCGCCGTCGTCCACCAGGATGACCTGGGTGGCGGCGAAGCCCTCCTGCGCCGCGATCGAGCCGAGGCAGTCGTCCAGGTACTTGGCCACGTTGTAGCAGGGCACGACGACGGCCATCTCGAAGGGATGGTCCAGGCGGGAGATCGGCGGGTGGATCCGGTCGCGCCACCACATCCACGGCGCGTCGGGGTCGTTCTGCGCGGACTCGAAGGACCTGCGGCCCGCCGTGGCGGCCCGCAGGGCGAGGTTGCCGCTGACCGTGCGGTAGCCCTCCAGCTCCTCCCCGTTCGCCAGGAAGGTCAGCCCGGTCAGGTCCACGTCGCGCACGTTGAGCGGGGAGCGGGATCTGGCCCGGTTCCACTCGACGACGACCGACACGTTCCAGACCGTGCTCTCGGAGAAATCGTCGCCGAGGACGGCGGGCAGGTCGACGGTGCCGCCGAAGCCGACGAACCGTTCGTCGACGTCGATGCCCTCGACCGGGACGGTGACGTCCTTCTTCGTGTGGCGGTTGCGTACGGCCAGGGTCAGCTTGAGGTCGTGTCCGGGCTCGATCCGCCCGAAGCGGTTGACCAGCCTGCCCTCGAAGCGGAGCTTCCCCTCGTCCACGGACCACTCGTCGAGCTGGGCGAAGAGCGGTTCCTGGGCGAGCTTCGCCGCCGAGAGACCGAGCTCCGTCACATCCAGCATGCGCCGGGCGTCCGGCAGGTGCAGATGGTCGCCCGACCAGTACACCCGGCCGTCCTCCTCCACCAGGAAGGACGACAGCACGCTCTTGCGCTGCACGTAGTCGAGCGTGGTGAGCGCGGCCTCGGTCTCCTGGTACATGACGAGGTAGGCCCTGACCCGGTCGACCGGGTCGCACAGCTCGAACGCCTCGTCGCTGATGGAGAAGAGGTAGTTGCTCGCGATCTCGGCGAATCCCTGCTGGAACTCCGGGTCGCCCTCCGCGAGCGCCCGCATGTACAGGCGCAGGTCGTGGGCGAGGAACTTGGAGTCCTTGCGGACCTTGAGCTGCCACAGGCCGCGGTCCAGGAGGAACGCGTCGGTGGCGCGGTGCACCGCGACCCGGTCGCTGATGGAGCGCAGCTCGCCGGTGCGACCGGTGATCGATCCGCCCTCGGGTTCCCACATCCACCGGTAGACGGGGTCGGTGATGATGGTGATCCCGTCGGCGAGGCAGCCCGCCACGGTGGAGAAGTACGTGTCCTCGTAGAAGACGCCCTCGGGGAACCAGACCCCGCCCGAGCGCAGGAAGTCCACCCGGTACAGCTTGGCCGCCGCGATCGGGTCGGCCAGCATCAGCGGGAACTCCGCCAGGCCGGGCACGGTGCGCGCCAGCGCGTACACCTCGGGGGCCCAGCCCTCGCTCTCGCCGGTGGCCCGGTTGACCCGGACGGCCTTGCCCGCGGTGATGTCGCTGCCGCTCTCCAGCGCACCGGCCAGCAGCAGCTCGCAGGCGCGGGGCGGCAGCTCGTCGTCGGCGTCGAGGAACATCACGTACCGGCCGGCGGCCTGTGCGATGCCCAGGTTGCGGGGCGCGCCGACGCCGCCGCTGTTGGTGGGCCGGCGCAGCACGCGGACGCGGCCGTTGGTCCCGGCGAAGTTCTTCACGACGTCGAGGGTGTTGTCCGTGGAGGCGTCGTCGACGACGACGACCTCGACCAGCTCGTACGTCTGGTTGACGGCGGACTGGAGCGCCTTGCCGATCGTCGTGGCCGCGTTGTACGCGGGGATGACCACCGTGACCCAGACGTCGGGTGTGTCCTGCTCGTGGTTCATCCGACACCCTCTCGATCGCCCGGGTACCCGTGGTTCGGCTCCGTCCCACCGGGGGCTCCGTACACCGGCCGGCCCTGCGTCGGCTGGTCGTACCCCTGCGTCCGGACCTGCTGGTACGCCTGTGTCATCTGCTGGTACCCGGGCGTCGGCAGCTGCTGGAACGCCTGCGTCGGCTGCTGGTCCGGGAACGGCTGGTCCGGTACCCCGTACGCGGCGTAGGGCTCGGGGTACGGCTGGAATCCGGGGTCCTCGTAGGCGGGCGGCGCCTGGAACTCCGGGGCGGAGAGCGGGTCCTCCTGCACACCGCGGCGGTGCCGGCCCCGGTGGAGGTGGGGGGCGATGGAGCCCGCGCCGGACGGCGGCTCGGCCAGCTCGGCCATCACATGGGTGAAGTCACGGGTGGAGAGCCAGAACTTGTACATGATGATCAGCTCGAAGATCCCCAGCAGAACCGCGGAGACCAATGTGGTCAGGAGGATCTGGCCGATCAGCGGCCCCACGATGAACACGAACATCTGGAACTCGATGCCGCTGATGAGGTGCGGCCTGATCCGGCTGCGCAGCAGCGCCTGCCGCACCCGCAGGTACCAGGGGAAGCGGTGCCGGAACTGAGCGTGCAGGTCGACGACGTGTCCGGCGCCCGCCTGCTCCTTGAGCAGCTCGGCCTCGGCCTCGGGGTTCTCCCGCAGCAGGTCCTCCATGAACCGGATCTCCTGCGCCTCGGGCTCCACCGGGCCCTCGGCGGCGGCGGCCGCGCGTTCGGCCTCCTGGCGTTCCCGGGTGACCTTCTCGATCTTCGTCCGCATCGACATGCGCATCTTGTAGATCTGGAGCGCGTCGACGTACCGGAGCATGTCGAGGAAGACGACCATCAGCGCGGCGAGCAGAAACCTTTCATCACCGTTGCGCAGGTACTGCCCGCCCATCAGGGCGAGGGCACAGAAGAGCACTCTGATGCGGTCGAAGACGTAGTCGAGCCAGCCGCCGAAGACGGTGCCGTTGCCCTTGAGCCTCGCGAGCTTTCCGTCGATGCAGTCGAGGATGAAGCTCAGGTGGTAGAGCGCCGCCCCGATGATCAGGGACTGCATGTCGCCCTTGAGGAAGAACCCGGCGGAGCCGAGTCCGACGAACAGCGCCGCCCACGTCACGCGGTTGGGCGTGATGAAGTTGAACCGCGCCATCACGATGAGCATCCGGGTGGCCACGGGATCGACCAGGATCACCGTCCACCAGGCGTCACGCTTCTTGCAGGTGAGCTTCTGGACGGCACGCAAGGACAGCTTGGCCATAACCCCTCAGTCACGAGAACGAAAGCGGCAGGCCCCCGTCGATCCATACACGGCCGAGGGACGCCCGGATGTTCACGAGACTCCCCCGAATCCTTCACATGAAAGATTCACAGACTTTATCAAGGACTTAACAGGTTTCAGCCAACCGGGTGGCAAAAAAGATCATCAGGGCCACCATGCCGTCACGCTGTGTACCAACGATCGAAGTCGAACCCGTCAGTCGGTGACTCTCGGTGAGAGAGCCTCAGTTGCGATCCGGCCACAAGGGTCGCCAAGGTAACAGCCCCCGCACGATCCCGGACAACTGCGGGCATCACGGCGGAATCCACAGGAAGTGCGTTCCACCACACGCCCGCGTCCGCCCGGCCCTCGGCGTGCACCCCGACCGCGCAGGCGCCTGCGGGTCCGGACCGGACCAGCAGGGAGTACGACCAGCCGTCCGCCTCGACGCCCCGGACACCGGTGACCGGTCCCGCACCGTCGTCGGCGCCGCCGAGCGGCACCGGTCCCGTCGCGCCCGGCCACCACACACAGGGCTCGTTGGTCCTCGCGTCACGGAGGAGCAGCGTTCCCGGCTCGGGCCCGGCCGCCAGGGATCCCGGACGGGGCGAGAGCGGCACCGACCGGTCCTCGGTCCAGGCGCCGTCGGGCCCCGAGCGGTACCAGCGCAGCACGGCGGCGGAGTCCCGGGCCCGCGCGAAGAGTTCGACCCCGCCCCCGGCCGTGGTCACGGCGACGAGTTCGTCGGCGACGCGGACGCCGCTCAGATGCTGCCAGGGGGTCCAGACGCCGTCCGCCCCCTGGTGCCGGTAGCTCACGCTGTGCCCGAAGTTGCGTACGAAGACGAAGAGGCCGCCCGCGCCGTCGAACGCGGCCGCCGGGAAGCCGACCTCCCGGCTGCGGTGCTGGTGGCCGGGGTTCGGGCTGCCCAGGGAGTGCCAGGGGGTGAGGGGGTGCCCGGTGCGGTACTGGGTGGCCCGCACCACCGCGACGTCCTCGCCGCCGCCCTTGAGCGGGGTCCGGCGCAGCGCGAAGAGGTGCGGGAAGCCGTGCGCGTCCCGGACCACCCGGAGGCCGGGCATCAGCCGCGGGCCGGGAAGGAGTTCCGGCCCCTGCCAGGCCGCGCCCCCCGGCTCGCGCTGCGTCCAGCGCACGACGCCCGCCGCGGAGGGCAGGAAGGCGGAGAGCCTGCCGTCGAATCCCTCGGTCAGCCAGTGCGCCGGGTGCGGGTAGCGCGGCTGCGGGGCGGTGCCGGGCTGCCCGTCCGCGCCGGCGCGGTGACAGTCGACGAAGACCGGGGCGCCCGATTCCAGCTGGTGCTCGCGGGCCGCGGCCAGCCCGGCGAGCGCGGCGGCGGAGTTCTCGGCCGGCTCGTCGTGCACGGGGACATCGCGTTCCTTGTCGTACGACACGTGCACCGGATCGGGGTCCGCCAGGCGCACCCGCTGCGGGTCCAGCGCGCGCAGCTCCCGCAGCAGCGCGTCGCCGCCGTCCTGCGTACCGACGGTGCGGGGGGAGCCCACGACCCTGCAGCCGCGCCGTTCGGCGTCCGCGAGCGCGCGGTCCAGTGCCGCCCGCCCGTCCTTGCCGTCCTCCTCGACGCAGAGCACGCCGATCTCCGCGCCTGCTCCCTCCGCCGCGACGAGCGCCACCGCCTCGCGATGGCGTGCGGCGACGATCGCCACCCGCCGGGCCGGTCCCGTGGCGCTCATACCCGGCTCCAGTCTCCGAGGGTCAGTCCCTGGCCGTCCTCCTGGCGTGCGACGGCCAGTGAGCCGTCGGCGCCGAGGGCCGCGACGACCGCCCTTCCGTGGCCGTCGGCCGCCAGCGCCGGATCTCCGGTGCAGCTCATTCCGGTGCCGGTCCACCAGAAGCCGGCCTGCTCGCCCTCGGTCGCGCAGACCCCGAGGTTCACCGTCCCGTCGGCCCCGCGGACCGCGAGCACCGTGCAGTCGAAGCCGTCCACCGTCGTCCGGACCGCGGCGATGCGGCCGTCCCCGGGGTTGCCCCCCAGCGGTACGGGCCAGCTGCCCGCCCGGACCGCGACCACACCGCCGCCCCGCGCGTCGGTCAGGTAGTACGTCAGCCGGCCCGGGGCGGTCTCCAGCGCGGTCACCGATCCCGGCAGCGGGGGAACGGCCGCGTCGTGGCCGCGCACGAAGGCGCCGCCCGGCTCCGGCTGCCGGAGCTGGAGGGCCGCGGTCCGGGTGGGGACGAGGACCTCCACCAGGCCGGACGAGGCCGCCGCGGGCGCCGGGCCGTCGGTGGCGCCGGACACCTGGAGCTGGATCCAGGCCTCCCAGCGGCCGCGCTTGTCCTCGCGGCGCAGGGCGACGCCGCCCGGTCCGGTCGGGACGCAGACGTGCAGCGCGCCGTCGACGGCGACCGCGGCGGCCGGGACGCCCGTCTCGACCGCCTTGTCGATCTCCTTGAACGGATTGCCCAGCGAGCGCCACTGCGTCATCGGGCGGGCCGTCTGGTACTGCGTGGCGTACATGATGTCCACGTTCGTCCAGCCGTCGGCGCGGGGCCTGACCCGGCGCCCCAGCAGATGGGCGTAACGATTCTGCCCCTGGACCACGGTGAGCCGTTCGATGTCCTTCGCGGGCAGGACGTCCGGCCCCGCCCACCGCCGGGCGCCGGGGGCGGACTCCGTCCAGCGCAGCACGGCGCCCTCGACATGGACGTACGCGGTCAGCCTGCCGTCGTGTCCGGTCAGCAGCCAGGGACCGCCGAGGACCCGGTCGAGCCGTGCGGAACCCTCCGCCACCGGCTCGTTCCGCTGCTTCGCTTCACGTGGGGAGGCGCTGCGCATCGCTGTTCGTCACCCTCCCTGTGAGCAGGCCCGTGCACGTCACGGCTACTGGATCGAGACATCATAAACAAGCCATGGCATGCTCAGGTCGAGCTGGTGGTGGTGGCGGTCCGACGCGCACCGGGGTGCCTGAGGCACCAGCCCTCCCACGCGGAGGCGACCATCTCGCGGGCGTCGTGCCGGGCGGACCAGCCCAGTTCGCCGCGGATCCGGTCGGCCGAGGCCACCACCCTGGCCGGGTCGCCCGCCCTGCGCGGCGCCGAGACCGGGGCCGCCTCGGCCCCGTACCCCGTCACCTCACCGATCAGTTCGATCATCTCGCGCACCGAGACGCCCTCGCCGCGGCCGATGTTGACGGTCAGGTCGGTGCCCGGCTCCCGGTCGAGGAGGGCCCGCGCCGCGGCGAGGTGGGCCGAGGCGATGTCGTCGACGTGGATGAAGTCGCGTACGCAGGTGCCGTCGGCGGTGTCGTAGTCGTCGCCGAACACCACCGGGGCCTCGCCCCGCGTCAGCTTCTCGAAGACCATGGGAACCAGGTTGTGGACACCCGTGTCGGCGAGGGCGGGGGTGGCCGCGCCGGCCACGTTGAAGTACCGCATCGAGGCGGTGGCGATGCCGTGCGCCTTCCCGGCCGCGCGCACCATCCACTCGCCCGTCAGCTTGGTCTCGCCGTAGGGATTGATCGGGGCGCACGGGGTCGTCTCCGTGACGAGCCGCACATCGGGCATGCCGTAGACGGCGGCCGACGAGGAGAAGAGGAACGCCCGCACCTCGCTGTCGGCCGCGGCCTCCAGCAGGGTCTGCAGGCCCTGCACGTTCTCCCGGTAGTAGAACAGCGGGCGCTCGACGGACTCCGCCACCTGCTTCTTCGCGGCGAGGTGCACCACCCCGCGCACCCCCAGCTCCGCCAGGGTGTGCCGCAGCCGGTCCGCGTCGAGCGTCGAACCCTGGATGAACGGGATGCCGGCGGGCAGGCGGGAGCGATCGCCGGTCGAGAGGTCGTCGTACACGACGACCCGCTCACCGGCCTCGCTCATGGCACGGACGACATGCGCCCCGATGAAACCGGCCCCACCCGTGATCAACCAAGTCATGAACGAATAGTAATTCGGGCTGCTCAGATCGTGATTCCGGGCCCCAAAACACCCATTCGCACGATCCTCTGTTCTATAGTGCACGCTCAGCCATGCACGCACGGACCGGCCACGCCCCCCACCCGAGTCCCACGCACTCCACAGCCCGCTTCGGGCCACGAGATTTGAGGACTCGACCACGATGAGCCACGACGCCATGTCCCAGTCCCCGGGCACGCGCGAAGGCCGTTTGGCGTCACATGGTGGCGGCCGGAAGCGCGGGGAGGGCCCCCGCAAGCGCCGCCGCGGCCTCAAGATCACCCTCAGCGTCCTGCTCGTCCTGCTGCTCGCGGGCGGCGGCACCGCCTACTGGCTCTACAGCCGCCTCGACGGAAACATCCAGGGCGTGGACATCGACAAGGCGCTCGGTGAGGACCGCCCCGAGAAGCTGCCGACCAGCGGTCAGAACCTGCTGGTGCTGGGCTCCGACTCACGGGCCGGTGCCGAGAACAAGGAGCTGGGCGGCGGCGGTGACGTCAGCGGCGCCCGGTCCGACACCGCGATGGTGGTGCACATCCCCGAGGGCCGCTCCAAGGCGGTCGCCGTGTCCATACCCCGCGACACCCTGGTGACCCGGCCCGAGTGCACCAAGGCGGACGGCTCGACGGTGCCGTCGGCGAACCGTGTGATGTTCAACTCCGTCTACTCGCAGGTCGGCCCGGCCTGCGTGGTCAAGACCGTCGAGAAGATGTCCGAGGTCCGGATCGACCACTACCTGGAGATCAACTTCGCCGGGTTCAAGGATCTGGTGGACGCCATCGGGGGCGTCACGATCGACGTCCCGCAGGACATCCACGACAAGTCGTCCGGCCTCGACCTCACCAAGGGCACGCACAAGCTCGACGGCACCGAGTCCCTCGCCTACGTCCGTACCCGCCACGGCATCGGGGACGGCAGCGACCTCGGCCGGATCGGGCTCCAGCAGCAGTTCATGCTCGCCCTGCTGAGCGAGGTCAAGTCGCAGGACCTGCTGGGCAGTCCGGCCAAGTCCTACAAGATCGCCAGCTCGGCCACCAAGTCGCTGACCACCGACGAGGGGCTTGCCTCGCTCAAGTCCCTCGCGGAGTTCGGCCGGTCGATGAACGGCGTGGACCCGGGCACCATGGAAACGATCATGCTTCCGGTGGCCTACGACAAGCAGGACCGCAACCGCGTGGTGGCGGCCCAGCCGCAGGCCGGCGACCTCTGGAAGGCCATCCGCAAGGACGCCGCGATCCCGGAGTCCGCGAAGAAGTCCCCCGCCACCGGCGGCTGACGGCGGGTGCGGCCGGTGCGGCCGGTGCGGCCGGTGCGGCCGGTGCCTGACACTCCGTCGCGCACCGGCTTCGCGTACCGGCCCCGCCCCACGGCCTCGCGCTACGGCCGGCCCACGGGCTCGTTGATCCGGCTGTGCCCACGCCCGTAGGCGAAGTAGACGACCACACCGATGGCCATCCAGACGCCGAACCGCAGCCAGGTCTCCGCGGGCAGATTGAGCATCAGCCACACCGAGGCGGCCACCGACAGGACGGGGATCAGCGGTACCCACGGCGTGCGGAAGGCCCGGTGGAGATCGGGGCGGGTGCGGCGCAGCACCAGTACGCCCAGGGCCACGACGACGAACGCGAAGAGCGTGCCGATGTTCACCAGCGTCGCCAGCTCGTTGATGCTGGTGAATCCGGCGACGATCGCGATGATCACGCCGAGCAGGATGGTCGGGCGGTACGGGGTGCCGAACTTCGGGTGGGTCTTGGAGAAGAACCGCGGGAGCAGCCCGTCCCGGCTCATCGCGAAGAAGACCCGGGTCTGTCCCAGCAGCAGGATCAGACAGACCGTGGTGAGCCCGATCGCGGCACCGAAGCTGATGAGCCCGGCGTAGACGGGATGGCCGACGGCCTTGAAGGCGTCGGCCAGCGGCGCCTCCACCGACAGTTCGGTGTAGTGCTCCATGCCCGTGACCACCAGCGATACGGCGACGTAGAGCACGGTGCAGATGAAGAGCGAGGCAAGGATGCCACGTGGCATGTCACGTTGCGGCTGCTTGGTCTCCTCGGCTGCGGTGGCCACCACGTCGAAGCCGATGAAGGCGAAGAAGACGACGGAGGCCGCGGTGAAGATGCCCATGACGCCGAAGTTGGTGGGCGCGAAACCGAAGATCAGCTGGACCAGCGGCGCGGTCAGTCCGGAGCCCGGGGGCTGCGGCTGTGCCTCGGGGATGAACGGCGAGTAGTTGGCGGCGTTCACGAAGAACAGCCCCGCGATGATCACGATCAGGACCACCGCGACCTTGATGGCGACGACGACGGTGGTGACCCGGGCGGACAGCTTCATGCCGAGCACCAGCACCACGGTCAGGACGAGCACCAGGGCGAAGGCCAGGATGTCGAAGCCGAATCCTTTCGCCACATCGGGTCCGGAGAGCACGGTGGGCATGTGCCCGCCGAAGTTGTCCATGAGTGAGCGGACGTAGCCGGACCAGCCGACCGCCACCACCGCCGTGCCCAGCGCGAATTCCAGCACCAGGTCCCAGCCGATGATCCAGGCGACCAGTTCGCCGAGCGAGGCGTACGAGAACGTGTAGGCGGAGCCGGCGACCGGGACGGTGGAGGCGAACTCGGCGTAGCAGAGCGCGGCCAGCGCGCAGACGACGCCGGCGATCACGAAGGCGAGGGCGGTGGCGGGTCCCGCCGTCTCCTTGGCCACCTTGCCGGTGAGGACGAAGATGCCGGTGCCGATGATGACACCCACTCCGAAGACCGTGAGGTCCAGGGCGGAGAGGGACTTGCGCAGTGCGTGCTCCGGCTCCTCGGTGTCGCGGATGGACTGCTCGACCGTCTTGGTCCGGAACAGTCCGTCACTGCTGGGTGGTGTGTCCTGCTGGGCAGTCACCGGCGTACCTCCACGCACTCGTCGTGTACGCCATGATTGGGATCGCACCGGCCGCCCAGCGCGCCGGACCGGGCGATTTCACGCAAATGGGCCGGTCGGACCACCCGTACAGGGTGCCCCGACCGGCCCATCGGCCGTATCGGTGTCCGCTCGCGTCAGTCGCGGGCGGGTTCGATCACGGAGCGGCTGTCGGCAGCGCTCTCGAAGCGGCCGTCCAGCTTGGCCACGAGGCCGGTGACCTGGCGGGCGACGTCCGGCGCGGTCAGCCCGATCTCGGCCATGACCTCCTTGCGGGAGGCGTGGTCGAGGAAGCGCGGCGGGATGCCGAAGTCACGCAGCGGTACGTCGACCCCGGCGTCGCGCAGCGCCTGGGCGACGGCGGAGCCGACGCCGCCGGCCCGGCTGTTGTCCTCGACGGTGACGACGACCCGGTGCTGCTCGGCGAGCGGGGCCATGGCCTCGTCGACCGGCTTGACCCAGCGCGGGTCGACGACGGTCGTCGAGATGCCCTGGGCCTCCAGCAGATCGGCGATCTCCAGGCACATCGGGGCAAGCGCGCCGATGGAGACCAGCAGTACGTCCGGGCGGGTGGTGCCGGGCTCGCGCAGCACGTCCATGCCGCCGACCCTGCCGACGGCCTTGACCGCCGGGCCGACCGCGCCCTTGGAGAAGCGGACCACGGTCGGTGCGTCGTCGACCTCCACGGCCTCGCGCAGCTGGGCACGGACCTGGTCGGCGTCGCGCGGGGCGGCGATCCGGAGCGTGGGCACGCACTGGAGGATCGACATGTCCCACATGCCGTTGTGCGAGGCGCCGTCGGTGCCGGTGACACCGGCCCGGTCCAGGACGAAGGTCACACCGCACTTGTGCAGCGCGACGTCCATCAGGACCTGGTCGAAGGCGCGGTTGAGGAAGGTGGCGTACACCGCGAAGACGGGGTGCAGTCCGCCGGTGGCGAGGCCGGCCGCGGAGACCGCGCCGTGCTGCTCGGCGATGCCGACGTCGTAGATCCGGTCCGGGAACGCCTTCTCGAACTTGGTCAGGCCGACCGGCTGGAGCATGGCCGCGGTGATCGCGACGATGTCCTCGCGCTCCTTGCCGAGCTTGACCATCTCCTCGCCGAACACGGAGGTCCAGTCGAGTCCGGACGTGGCGACCGGGAGGCCGGTGTCGGGGTGGATCTTGCCGACGGCGTGGAAACGATCCGCCTCGTCCAGCAGGGCGGGGGTGTAGCCGCGGCCCTTCTCGGTGAGGCAGTGCACGATGACGGGTCCGCCGAAGCGCTTGGCGCGCTGGAGCGCGGACTCCAGGGCCTCGATGTCGTGGCCGTCGATCGGGCCGACGTACTTCAGGCCGAGGTCCTCGAACATGCCCTGCGGGGCGATGAAGTCCTTCAGCCCCTTCTTGGCGCCGTGCAGCGTCTCGTACAGCGGCTTCCCGACGACGGGGGTGCGCTCCAGGAGATCCTTGCCACGGGCCAGGAACCGCTCGTAGCCGTCGGTGGTGCGCAGCGTCGCGAGGTGGTTGGCGAGGCCGCCGATGGTCGGCGCGTAGGAGCGCTCGTTGTCGTTGACGACGATGACGAGCGGGCGGTCCTTGGCGGCGGCGATGTTGTTCAGCGCCTCCCAGGCCATGCCGCCGGTGAGCGCCCCGTCACCGATGACGGCGACGACGTGGTCGTCCTTCTTGAGGACCTCGTTGGCCTTGGCGAGGCCGTCGGCCCAGCCGAGGACCGTGGAGGCGTGCGAGTTCTCGATGACGTCGTGCTCGGACTCGGCCTGCGAGGGGTAGCCGGACAGGCCGCCCTTCATCTTGAGCTTCGAGAAGTCCTGGCGGCCGGTGAGCAGCTTGTGCACGTAGCTCTGGTGGCCGGTGTCCCAGAGGACCTTGTCCTTCGGTGAATCGAAGACCCGGTGCAGGGCGATGGTCAGCTCGACCACGCCCAGGTTGGGGCCGAGGTGGCCGCCGGTCTTCGATACGGCGTCGACCAGGAAGGTCCGGATCTCTTCGGCGAGCTGGTCCAGCTGCTCGGGAGTGAGCCGGTCCAGGTCACGCGGTCCACCGATGCGGGTCAGCAGAGCCACCCGTGCCTCCTTGCGTATTGAGCTGGTCGAGCATGCCGATCCGATGAGTCTAATGTTCCGTCCGCCCGCGCGGGCATCGGGCGGGGAGAGTGCTGTCACACCCGGGCGCCCCGCACCGCGCAGTGCCCGGCTCCCTGTCGGGGCGCCGGGCACTGGACGGTGCGGATGTGATATTCCGGGGCTGTTCGCAAGGCCTTTCACACGCGTCGTAGGACCTTCTCCGTGCGTCGCAGGACCCCTACGCGCGTCGTGATGCCTTGTTACGCACGTCGCGCGAACTGTTACCCACGTCGCGCGAACTGTTACCCACGTCGTGCGACCTGTTACGCGCGGCCCGCGGTCTTCTGCGTGCGGCGGGAGACCGAGTCGATGACCACGGCGGCCAGCAGCACCGCGCCGGTGATCATGTACTGGATGGCGTTGGCCATCCCGATCATGTTCAGGCCCTGCTGGATCGACTGGATCACGATCATGCCGAGCAGCGCGGACCAGACCTTGCCCCGGCCGCCGAAGAGGCTGGTGCCGCCGATGACGGCGGCCGCGATGACCAGCATCAGTGTGTTGCCGCCGCCGACGCTCTTGGTGGCGCCGCCGGAGAGGCTGGCGATGAAGAGTCCGCCGAAGGCGCCCAGCATGCCGGAGAGCGCGAAGACGGTGATCCGGATCCGGTCGACGTTGATACCGGCGCGGCGTGCCGCCTCCGGGTTGCCGCCCACCGCGAAGACCTGGCGGCCGAAGGTGGTCCGGCGGGCCACGAAGTCCGCGACGACCAGCACGGCGAGGAAGAGCACCAGGGCCAGCGGCAGGCCGCGGGCACCGGAGGGCTCGTTCAGCACGTACGCGACGGCGAAGCAGAGGATCGCGACGATGCCCGTGCGGAGCAGGACCTCGGTGGTGGGACGGGCGGGCAGGCCCGCGGCCCCGCGGCGCCGGCTGTCCATCAGGAGCGAGGCGGCGTAGGCGAGGACGGCGACCAGGGCGACGCCGTACGCGACGGCCTTGTCCTCGAAGAAGTAGTTGGTGAGGTTCTCGACGATGCTGCCGGACGGTGTGTTGATCGAGCCCTCACCACCCATCATCCACTCCTGCAGACCGCTCCAGCCGAGGAAGCCGGCCAGGGTGACGACGAAGGCCGGCACCCCGATCTTGGCGAAGAAGAAGCCGTGCAGCGCGCCGAGCACCATGCCGGAGAGCACCGCGACGAGCACCGCCGACCAGTCGTTCCAGCCGTGGTTGACGCTGAGCACGGCCCAGACCGCCGCACCGACGCCGGCGACCGAGCCGACGGACAGGTCGATCTCGCCGAGCAGCAGCACGAAGACGATGCCGACCGCCATGATGCCGAGGCCGGAGCTGTAGACGGCGACGTTGGCGATGGAACTGGCGGACAGGAAGTTGCTGTTCTGGAACTGGAAGACGATCGCGATGACGATCAGGCCGACGAGGACCGGCAGCGAGCCGAGTTCACCGCCGCGCACCTTGCGGCGGAACTCGGTCCAGTAGCCCGCGAGTCCCTCCGCGCGGACGAGGAGGCGCGGGTCCACCGCGGGTACGGGCGCCGCCGAGGGCTCGGCCGCGGGTGTCGCCGCGGCAGGCTTACCGGCAGCGGCTTCGTCGGTAGCGGTTTCGGGGGTCTTGGCGAGGTCGCTCACTTCGCGTCCTCCTTCGTGACGGTGCGGGCCTGACGGCGCGTGACGGCGTTGTCCGTGGCACCGGTGATCGCGGAGATGATCTCCTCGTGGGACGTGGTCGCCACGTCGAAGACTCCGTTGTTGCGGCCCAGGCGCAGCACCGCCACCTTGTCGGCGACGGCACGCACGTCGGCCATGTTGTGGCTGATGAGGATGACGCCGTGGCCGCGCTCGCGCAGCCGCTCGACGAGGTCGAGGACCTGGGCCGTCTGCTCCACGCCGAGGGCGGCGGTCGGCTCGTCGAGGATGACGACCTTGGGGTCACCGATCAGGGCGCGGGCGATGGCCACGACCTGGCGCTGACCGCCGGAGAGCGAGGCGACCGGGATGCGGACGCTGGGGATCCGGATGGACAGGGTGTCCAGCAGCTCCTTGGCGCGCTTCTCCATCCCGATCTCGTCGAGCACGGAGGCCTTGCGCAGTTCGCTGCCGAGGAAGAGGTTGGCGACCACATCGAGGTTGTCGCAGAGCGCCAGGTCCTGGTAGACGGTGGCGACTCCGAGGTCCTGGGCGTCGTTGGGCCGGTTGATCCGGACCGGCGTGCCCTCCCACTCGATGGAGCCTTCGTCGATCGGGTGGACACCCGAAATGGTCTTGACGAGCGTCGACTTGCCGGCGCCGTTGTCGCCGACCAGGGCGACGACTTCGCCGGAACGAATCTCCAGGTCCACATCGGTGAGCGCCTGGACGGCGCCGAACCGCTTGGAGATTCCGCGCAACGCCAGCACGGGCGTAGCGGACACGTGAATCATCTCCTTCGCCGCCTGACCGGCGGGGATGGTGCTGCTGAGCACAGGGGGGCGGTGCCGGTCACCGGGCCGCCGGGAGGGCCGGAACGCCTTCGCCGGTCCGCCTCGGAACGTCGTCGCCGGGGGACGACCACGCGCCGAGACCGCGCCCGGGAAGGGGGTTCCGGGCCGGCCGGGGCCCAGGCCGTGCCCGGGAGGGCGGCCGTGCGCGGTGACCGGGACCGGTGAGAAGTCCGGCGCCCGCCCCTTGCTGCGGGGCATGGACGGGGCGGGTGCCGGACCGGATCGGGTGACGCCTGCCGGCGGCGGATTACTTGATGCCGGCTGCGTCGCAGGCCGCCTTGTACTGGGCGGTGCAGATCTCCTCGACCTTGTAGACCTTGTCCGCGACGATCGTGGAGGCGATGTTCTCCTTGGTCACGACCGAGGCGTCGTACAGCTTGGACGGGGTGCCCTTGAACTCGCCCGAGAGGCTGTCGACCTTGACCGGGGCCAGGTCGTCGATCTTCTCGCCCTTCAGCAGCCGGACCGCGATCTCGGCGGTGGTCTCGGCCTCCGGCTTGATCTGCTTGTAGATCGAGAACGCCTGCTCGCCCGCGAGGATGCGCTGCAGACCGGCGAGCTCGGAGTCCTGGCCGCCGACCGGGACCTTCACGCCCTGCTTCTTCAGGGCCGTGATGATGCCGCCGGCCATGCCGTCGTTGGCGGAGTAGACGCCCTGGAAGCCGTCCTTGCCCAGGGAGTCGATGGCCGCTCCCATCTTCTTGTTGGCCTCGTCCGCCGACCAGTCCGGGATGTCCTGCTCGTAGACGACCTTCTTGACCTGCTTGTCGAGGACGCTGTGCGCGCCCTTCTTGAAGAAGGGGGCGTTCGGGTCGGTCGGCGAGCCGTTGATCATGACAACGTTGCTTTCCTTGGCCTTGGCGCCCATCGCCTTGACCAGCGCCTCGCCCTGGAGCTGGCCGATCTTCTCGTTGTCGTACGACACGTAGGCGGAGATCGGGCCCTCGGCGAGACGGTCGTACGCGACGACCTTGACGTCCTTCTTCGCGGCCTGCTGGACCCAGGACTTCGCGGCCTTGTAGTCGACGGTGTCGAGGATGATGACCTTCACGCCCTGCGTGACGAGCGCGTCGAACTGCTTCTTCTGGGTCTCGCTGTCCTGCGCGGCGTTGTTGTACTTGACCTCGCAGTCGGAGCACAGCGCCTTGATCTTCGCCTCCATGATGGGGCGGTCGAACGTCTCGTAACGCGTGGTCTTGTTCTCCGGCAGGAGCAGGCCGATGGTCTTGCCGTCGCCGCCGCTGCCGGAGTCCTTGTCGTCGCCGGCCTTGCCACAGGCCGCGAGGGAGACGGCCATGGAGAGTGCGGCCGTCCCTATGACGATGCGTCGCGTCGTTGCGTTCATTACGGGTTGCCTCCCTGACGAGGCCGCAACGTTGCGGCCGAGGTGGCTGGCAGTCAACTCGGCCGCACCGTCAGCGTCAAGGAGTAAATCCTTAACGAGATGACAACGGTGCCATTCGTTATCTAAGTGAAGGCAGCAGTGGTCTTCGGCAGGGTGCTTTCCAAAAGGGTCGAATCCCCCATCTCGCTGAGCACCAGGGCCAGGGCGCCCAGGACCTCGGCCCGGCCGCCCAACGCCCCTGGCAGCACCGAGAGTTGCCGGGCGGCACTCGGAATGGCGTAGCGCGAGACCGAGTCACGGATCGGTGCGAGCACCAACTCGCCCGCCTCGGCGAGCGATCCGCCGAGGACCACCCGGCTGGGGTTGAGCAGGTTGCACAGGTTGGCCACCCCGCTGCCGATGTGCCGCCCGACGTCCCCGATCACCCGGCGGCAGCCCGGATCGCCCTCGCGGGCCAGCTGGACCACCCGTTCCATGGTGAGGTCGGGCCCGTGGCTGGGCTGGAGCAGCGGCAGTACGTACCGGGCGGCCGTGAAGGTCTCCAGGCAGCCGCGGTTGCCGCAGCGGCAGACCGGGCCCGACTCGTCGAGCGTGATGTGCCCGATCTCGCCGGCCGTGCCGCCCGGACCCCGGTAGATGCGCCCGTCGATCACCAGGCCGGCGCCGACCCCGCTGGCGACCTTGATGTAGGCGAGATCCTTGACGCCCCGGCCGCTCCCCCACACCAGCTCGCCGAGCGCGCCGAGGTTGGCGTCGTTGTCGACGTACACCGGCACTCCGAGCCGGCCCTGCAGCTCCTTGCCGGGGTTGATGCCCGTCCAGCCCGGCAGGATCGACGTGGAGCCCAGGGTGCCGGACTCCACGTCGATCGGGCCGGGTACACCGAGGCCCACCCCGATCACCTTGTCCGGACCGATGCCGGTCGTCTCGATCAGCCGCCTGACCAGCTGCTCCGCCCGCCCGAACCCCTCCGCGGACGAGGCGTCGACGTCCAGCGGCTCGGCCTCCTCGGCGAGCACCTGGTGGGCGAGGTTGCCGACCGCGACCCGCAGATGCGTATGGCCGAAGTCGACCCCGATCACGATGCCCGCGTCGCCGCTGAGCGAGACGCTGCGGGCCCGGCGGCCGCCCGCCGAGGTGGGGGTGACCTCGACCGTGCCGCCGTCCTTCAGTTCACGAACGATGTTGGAGACGGTGGCCGCTGACAGGCCGGTGCTCCGTGCGATCTCCGCCTGGGTGAGCGAACCGGCCATGCGTACGGCACGCACGACCCGCTCAAGGTTGGCGCGATGCAGAGATGTCTGCGACCCCGGAGTCTCCATCGACTCTCTCACTCCTACCGTTTTCTCTAACATGTGAACTCTAAGCTCAACGTTTTGCCACACCCCCCGTCAAGACCTTGAGCAAGCGAAGCCTCGGATGAGCGCCCCGG
The DNA here is from genome assembly GCF_042891445.1 of Streptomyces sp. NPDC001890. Classification (NCBI taxonomy): domain Bacteria; kingdom Bacillati; phylum Actinomycetota; class Actinomycetes; order Kitasatosporales; family Streptomycetaceae; genus Streptomyces; species Streptomyces sp. NPDC001890. The sequence goes on from NZ_JBIATE010000010.1 coordinate 28,406, forward strand.
CCGCCCTCCGAACACACAGGAACCGCCCGCCGGCGCGTGGCCGACGGGCGGTTCGTGTGTACGGGGGAAGCGGTGCCCGGCTGCTACTTCACCGCGCCCGCGGTGAGGCCGGCGACGACCTGGCGCTGGAAGATGATGTAGGCCGCGAGGACCGGCAGCATCGCCATCACCAGACCCGCGAAGAGCCCGGACCAGTCGCCTTTGTACCCCTGGCTGGTGGCCAGTTCGACCAGGCCCTGGGAGAGCACCCGATTGTTCGGTTCCGTGTTGAGCACCGTCGGCAGCATGTACTGGTTCCACTGACCGAGGAAGTTGAAGATACCGACGCTGATCAGGCCGGGCTTCGCCATCGGCAGCATCACCTGGAAGAACGTCCGGGTGTGCGAGGCACCGTCGAGCATCGCGGCTTCCGCCACCGAGCTCGGCAGAGTACGGAAGAACGAGGTGAGGAAGAAGACGGTGAACGGCAGCGAGTACGCGATGTAGACCATGATCAGTCCGTGCCGCGTGTTCAGCAGGGCCATGTTGTTCATGACGAAGAACAGCGGGACCAGCGCCAGGATGATCGGGAAGCTCATCCCGCCGATGAACAGGTAGTAGATGAAGCGGTTGCCGGGGAAGTCGAACCGCGCCAGTACGTACGCCGCCATCGAGCCGAGCAGCAGGGTGCCGACGAGCGAGCAGCCCACCACCACGACGGTGTTGAAGAAGTAGTCGCTCATGTGCGCCTGGCTCCAGGCGCGCGACCAGTTCTCGAAGTGCAGCTTGTCGGGCAGTGCCCACGGCGTCGACAGGATCGAGTCGTCCGTCTTGAACGACGCCATCACCGCCCACAGCAGCGGCAGGACGACCAGGATCGCCCAGATGATCAGCACACCGTGCGAGAAGACGTTGAGGACCTGGCCCTCGCTGCTCTTCTCCTTGGCGGCGGACGCGGGCGCCTTGGCCACCGGGGCGGGGTCGGCGGCCGGGGCGGCTGCGGGCGGGGTGTCAGTCGTCTTCACGTGTACTCACCTCGTACTGTCGAGCCGGACACGGAGGCCGACCTGTGGTGCCTGCTGGGGGTCCGGGGGTCGTCTCCCGGGAATCGCAGCATCAGAACTCCAGCCGATCGCGCCGGCCCAGTCGCATCACGATGGCGGCGAAGGCCATGGTGACGATGAGCAGTCCGACACCGATCGTCGTCGCGTAGCCGGCCTGCCCGTCGCGGAAGGCCGTCTGGTACACGTACAGCGGCAGGACGGTGGTCGAGTAGTCGGGGCCACCGGGGCCCACGGTCATGACCTGCACGGCGGTGAACGCCTCGACGCCGAGGGCCAGGATCCCCATGTAGACCCAGCCCGACTGCACCGTGTCCCAGAGCAGCGGAAGTGTGATCTTGAAGAACGTGGTGAAGCGGTTGGCGCCGTCGAGCAGCGCCGCCTCGTAGAAGTCCTTCGGGATGGATGCCATTCCGGCCGAGAACAGGACGACGAAGAATCCGACCGTCGACCAGACCAGCACCGACATGACGCAGATCAGCGCGAGATTCGGATCGCCCAGCCAGTCCGGCTGGATGGAGTCCAGACCGATCGACTTCAGTGTCGAATTCAGCATCCCGCTGGTGGGGTTGAAAGCGAACTGGAAGAGCAGGGCCACGATGACGATCGAGAGCACCTGCGGGAAGAAATAGGCGATCTTGTAGAAACTTGAGCCACGCACGCCGGAGACCGCGGCGTTCTTGCGCCGCCGGCCCCCGACATTGAGCATGAAGGCGAAGAAGAGCGCCAGACCCAGCGTCACCAGCGGCAGCAGCAGCACGAGCAACACGCTGTGCTGCAACGACTTCCAGAAGATGTCGTCCTTCAGCATCCTCGTGTAGTTGTCGAACCCGACCATCTTGAAGTCCGGGCTCAGGCCGGTCCAGTCCGTGAACGAGTAGTAGATGGACTGGATGAACGGCCAGATGACGAAGACCGCGTACAACGCGAGTGGGACTACCAAGAATCCCACGATGAAACGGTACTTGCCGTGCTGCATCGTTTACCGACCCCGATCTTTCCGCGGGTGCCGCCGCTGGTGACGGTTGCTCACTGGTGCTTGTAGTGCTTGATGGACTGGTCCTTGGCCGCCGCGTCGGCGAAGGCCTGGATCTTCTTGATGGCTTCCGCAGGGGTCGCGCGGCCGGCCATCATCTCGCCGATGCCGGCGACACCGATCTGCTCCTTCTGGAGCTTCACGTACCAGTCCTGCAGGCGCGGGTTCACCACGTTGTCGCCGGCCTTCTTCAGCGCGTCGACACCGGACTGCATGGCGGTCGACAGGGTCAGACCGTCGGTGCCGCCGTTGAACGCGCTGAGCGACTTGACCTGCTTGGTGAAGTTCTTCGAGGACTCCTCGGAGAGCATGATGCGCAGCTGCTCCATGCCGCCCTGGGGGTTCTTCGCGTTGGCCGGGACGACGAAGGGCTCGCCGCCGGAGGCCCAGATGGTGCCGAACGGCATCTTGTCGGACGAGTCCAGGCTGGACGGCGCCGCGACCATCATCTTGAAGTCCTTGGGCGTGGTGGGCGCGGCCTCGTTCTCCACCCACGAACCGTTCGGGAGGAAGAGCGCCTTGCCCTTGGTCCACTCGGTCTGCGACTGGATGTGGGTCAGACCGGGGGTGCCCTTGAGGATGTACCCCTTCTTGTACAGCTCGTAGTACGCCTCGAAGGCCGCCTTGACCGCGGGGTCCTTCCAGGCGTTCGGCTCCAGGTTGTCGATCTTGTCGAGAACCTCCCGGCCACCGATCTTGCCGATGAACGGGTAGAGCGAGAACGGCAGGTAGTACGGGTACTTACCGGCGTACGTCCAGCCCGCGATGCCCTGCTTCTTCGCCTTCGCGCAGAGGGCGAGCATGGCGTCCCAGTCCTCCGGGTACTCCGCGTCGAGCTTCTCCAGCGCGGTCTGCGAGTACCAGACGCCGTACACGGTGTACGCGTAGTACATGATCCAGACCGGGTCGCCGTCGAACTGACCCATCTCCAGGACACCGGGGCGCAGCGTGTCGCGGACCTTCTTGCTCGGGTCGTCTATGGACGGGGCGTCCATCAGCGGCGTCAGGTCGAGCAGCTGCTTCTTGCCGACCAGGACACCCATGTCCATCTGCTCGGCGCCGGAGTTGTCGATCAGGTCCGGCGGGGTGCCGCCGTTGAAGCGGGGCTGCAGCTGCGACTGGATCTTCTGGGTCGCGACGTGCTTGACCTTCGGGGCCTTCGGGAACGCCGCGTTGTACTTCTTCTCCGCGTCGATCGCGTACTGCTGACCGAAGCCGCCGTCGAAGATGACAACCTCGAGCGGCGCCGTCTCGTTGACGCCGAGCGGGTTGGTCTTGGTGACCTTGCCCTTCTCGACCTTCTTCTCGCTGCCGCTGTCGCCGCTGGCGCACGCCGACAGGAAGCCCATCGCCGGAACGCTGATCAGGCCGAGTGCGGCCGATCGCTTGATCACATCGCGACGGCCAAGGCCCTCATTCTTGTGGGCGGAGGTGGATCCCATGCTCAAGTCCTCGCCTTCTCCAGGACTCAGGCGGTGTGTACCGGTCGCCCGTAGATATTCGCCTCAGGCGAAGGGCCCCGCCACCGCGGTCAGTTGCGCTTGGGTCATGCTGATTTCAGGCTAGCCAGGTGCAGTGGGGGGCCGGGAAGACCCGGCATCGGACGCACCCGTCGTGCTGTCCGCGGCCCTTCCCCGTGTCCCCCTTGTCCGCGTCGCCGGAAAAGCTGTGCAGACGCCGACAGGTATAGTCCACTTCCCGCCGACTGAGCAAGATCGAATGCGACTTTGAGCAGCAGTCTTTCCCGAGTTGAGACCTCGCGGATACATGGCCCCCGCACGCTCCCGGCCCGGGTGTAACGATTTCCGCAATACGGTCGATTCACCATGCGCTTCCCGTCCAACACCCTTGACACATCCCTGCACTTGGCTCCCTACTGGACCCTGCGCATCTCTCTGACAACGTTGTCCGGATGCACTCCTCGGGAGGAATGGCTCGGCATGCAGCCCCGACATGGTTCTCGCAAGAGGCAAAGCCGTACGGCCGCACTGATCGCGGCCGCACTCGTTCTGGTCGTGACCGCCCCCTCCGCGGCCGCCGCACAGTCGGCCGCCGCACACGAAGAAAGTCGGCCCCCTTCGGGGGACCGCACATTCAACTCGTCGTTCGAAGCGGATGAAAAACAGCCGGACTGGCGCAACACCGTGGAAGAGGGTCCGGACGGAAAGAAGCGGTCATCGGGTGTCGATGGCGGATTCTCCGCAGGAATACCGGGCAATATCACCGACAAGGTGACAGACGTCCGCGCCAGTGGTGAGAACACCGGCGGCGGGGAGGTCAAGGAAAACCTGATCGATGTGGAGTCCGGCACCAAGTGGCTGACCTTCGAGCCCACCGGGTGGGTCGAATTCGATCTGGCCGAACCGGCCAAGGTCGTGACATACGCGCTTACTTCGGCCAACGATCACGACGAGCGCGACCCGAAGGACTGGACCCTCCAGGGCTCCGCCGACGGCAAGGACTGGCAGGACCTCGACGCCCGGACCGGTCAGACGTTCAGCGAGCGGTTCCAGACGAAGTCGTACGATTTCACATCTGACACCGCATACCAGCACTTCCGCCTGCAGATCACGAGGAACAACGGCGCCGACGACGCCACCCAGCTCGCCGACGTCCAGTTCTCCGACGGCGACACCTCCACCCCGGCCCCCGAAGAGATGCGCAGCCAGGTCGACCGAGGCCCCTCCGGCTCCCCCACCGCCAAGGCGGGCGCGGGCTACACCGGAAAGCGGGCGCTGCGGTACGCCGGGACGCACAAGGCGGACGGCCGGGCGTACTCGTACAACAAGGTCTTCGACGTCGACACCGCTGTCACCCGTGACACCTCACTGTCGTACCTGGTCTATCCCCAGATGGGCGAGACCGACCTCGACTACCCGGCGACCCATGTCTCGGTGGACCTGGCGTTCACGGACGGCACGTATCTGAGCGAGCTGCGGGCCACCGACAGCAACGGCGGCCTGCTGACGCCGCAGGGCCAGGCCGATGCCAAGCGGCTGTACGTCAACCAGTGGAACAAGGTCGAGTCGGCGATCGGCACGGTCGCGGCGGGCCGGACCGTGGACCGGATCCTGGTGGCGTACGACTCCCCCAAGGGCACACCGAAGTTCCAGGGCTGGATCGACGACATCGAGATCGCCCCGAAGGCGCCGGAGAAGCGCCGCGCGCACCTGTCCGACTACGCGTCCACGGTCCGCGGCACCAACTCCAGCGGCGCCTTCTCCCGCGGCAACAACTTCCCCGCCACCGCGGTCCCGAACGGCTTCAACTTCTGGACCCCGGTCACCAACGCCGGCTCGACGAGCTGGCTGTACGACTACGCGCGGGGCAACAACGAAGACAACCTGCCCACCCTCCAGGCCTTCAGCGCCAGCCATGAGCCGAGCCCCTGGATGGGCGACCGGCAGACCTTCCAGCTGATGCCCTCGGCGGTCGCCGGCACTCCGGACGCCTCGCGCAAGGCGCGCGCGCTGCCGTTCCACCACGAGAACGAGACGGCGAAGCCGCACTACTACGGTGTGACATTCGACAACGGCCTCAAGGCCGAGATGACACCGTCCGACCACGCGGCCCGGATGCGGTTCACCTACCCCGGTGACGACGCGAGCATCGTCTTCGACAACGTCTCCAACGACGGCGGCCTCACCCTCGACCCGGCCACCAGCTCCTTCACCGGCTTCTCCGACGTGAAGAGCGGCGGCTCGACCGGCGCCACCCGTCTCTTCGTGTACGGCGTCTTCGACGCGCCGGTCACCGCGAGCGGCAAACTGTCCGGCGGCGGTGGCGACGACGTCACGGGCTACCTCCGCTTCGACGCCGGCCAGGACCGCACGGTCGGCCTGCGCCTGGCGACCTCCCTCATCAGCATCGACCAGGCGAAGCGGAACCTGGCCGCCGAGATCCCCGCCGCCCGCTCCTTCGGCCGGGTCGAGGAACGGGCGCAGCGGGCCTGGGACGACATCCTGGGCAAGGTGGAGGTCGAGGGTGCCACGGCCGATCAGCTGACCACCCTCTACTCCAGCCTGTACCGGCTGTACCTGTACCCGAACTCGGGCTTCGAGAGGGTCGACGGCAAGGACAGGTACGCCAGTCCGTTCTCCCCGCAGGTCGGCTCCGACACCCCGACGCACACCGGGGCGAAGATCGTCGACGGCAAGGTCTACGTCAACAACGGCTTCTGGGACACCTACCGCACGACGTGGCCCGCCTACTCCCTCCTCACCCCGGACAAGGCCGGCGAGATGGTGGACGGCTTCGTCCAGCAGTACAAGGACGGCGGCTGGATCTCCCGCTGGTCCTCCCCCGGCTACTCCGACCTGATGACCGGTACCTCCTCGGACGTCGCGTTCGCGGACGCCTACGTCAAGGGCGTGAAGTTCGACGCGGAGGCGGCGTACGAGGCGGCGCTGAAGAACGCCACGGTGGTCCCGCCGTCCTCGGGCGTCGGCCGCAAGGGCATGGTGACGTCCCCGTTCACCGGCTACGCGAACACCGACACGCACGAGGGCCTGTCCTGGTCCCTGGAGGGCTACCTCAACGACTACGGCATCGCGCGAATGGGCCGCGCCCTCTACGAGAAGACGAAGAAGGAGCGCTACAGGGAGGAGTCCGAGTACTTCCTGAACCGCGCCCGCAACTACGTCCAGCTCTTCGACGACAAGGCCGGCTTCTTCCAGGGCAGGGACGCCGAGGGCGACTGGCGGCTCCCCTCGGACCGGTACGACCCCCGGGTCTGGGGCTACGACTACACGGAGACCAACGGCTGGGGCTACTCGTTCACGGCCCCGCAGGACAGCCGGGGCCTGGCGAACCTGTACGGCGGCCGGGACGGCCTGGCCAAGAAGCTCGACACGTACTTCTCCACCCCCGAGACGGCGGGCCCCGAGTTCGTCGGCTCGTACGGCGGTGTCATCCACGAGATGACCGAGGCGCGTGACGTACGGATGGGGCAGTACGGCCACAGCAACCAGGTCGCGCACCACGTCACCTACATGTACGACGCGGCCTCGCAGCCCTGGAAGACACAGGAGAAGGTCCGCGAGGTCCTGGGCCGCCTCTACACGGGCAGCGACATCGGGCAGGGCTACCACGGCGACGAGGACAACGGCGAGCAGTCGGCCTGGTACCTCTTCTCCTCGCTCGGCTTCTACCCGCTGGTCATGGGCAGTGGCGAGTACGCGATCGGCTCCCCGCTCTTCAAGAAGACGACCGTCCACCTGGAGAACGGCCATGACCTGGTCGTCAGGGCACCGAAGAACAGCGCGAAGAACATCTACGTGCAGGGCCTTCGGGTCAACGGCAAGAAGTGGACCTCCACTTCGCTCCCGCACGACCTGCTGGCGAAGGGCGGTGTGCTGGACTTCGACATGGGCCCGAGGCCGTCGTCGTGGGGCACCGGCAAGAACGCGGCACCGACGTCCATCACCACGGACGACGAGGTGGCGACACCGCAGGCGGACGTGGTGAAGGGCGACGGCGCCCTGTTCGACAACACCTCGGCCACCTCCGCGAAGGTCGCCACGGTGGACCTGCCGGTCCCCTCGGCCACGGACGCGGTCCGCTACACCCTGACATCGGACAAGGCGGCCGGGGCCCCGAGCGGCTGGGTCCTCCAGGGCTCCTCGGACGGCACGACGTGGAAGGACCTGGACAAGCGGTCGGCCGAGTCCTTCGCCTGGGACCGGCAGACGAGGGTGTTCTCGGTGGCCGAGCCGGGCTCGTACGCGCACTACCGCCTGGTGTTCGCCGGTGAAGGCACGCTCGCGGAAGTGGAGTTGCTCGCCTGATCCTGCTGTTCCACCTGCGTCGAGGCCGACGGCCGGCACCCCTGGGCGGGGTACCGGCCGTCGGTGCGTTCAGGAGCCGGCGCGGCTCCCGCTCAGCCCCGTTCCGCTCAGTCCCGTTCCGGGGCCTCCGGAACGGCCCGGGGGAAGAGGCTCTCGGGCAATGTCACATTCCACGCCGTGATGACCGGCTTCCCGTGCTCGGTGCCGAGCCGGGAGACGGCCCCCGTGGCGAGCTGGAACAGCGTGCCCTCGGCCGGTGTCAGACCGAGGTAGCGGGCGGTGAGCACGCGCAGGAAGTGGGAGTGCGCAACGAGCGCGATGTCCTCGTCCTCGTCCCGCCCGGCCGCCTCCGCGACCTCGGCCAGCACCCGGTCGGCACGCGCCCCGACCTCGGCCGGGGTCTCACCGGGGTGCGCCTCGGGTCCAGGAGCGACCCCGTCCGTCCAGAGATTCCACTCGGGGCGGGTGCGGCGGATCTCGACGGTGGTCACCCCTTCGTAGCCGCCGTAGTCCCACTCGCGCAGCTCGGGTGTGATGCGGGGCGCGACGAGCCCGGCGAGCTCGGCGGTGCGCCGGGCGCGTACGGCGGGAGAGACGAGGGTGAGCGCGATCCGCCGGTCGGTGAGCAGCGGCGCGAGCGCTCGGGCCTGCCGTTCCCCGAAGGCGGTCAGCGGCAGATCGGTGTAGCTCGTGTGCTGCCCGGACCGCGACCACTCCGTCTCGCCGTGCCGGATCAGGATCAGCTCGCCCATGGGTGTCATCCGCTCTGTGTGCCGTTCGTTCCGCGTGGTTCGCAGATCTGTGAACCACGCGGGTCCACCATCGCATTCCGCGCGCCCGGGACGAGGCGGACGGTGGACCGTTTCCGGGTACGGCAGCCGCACGATCCGCGACATTCCGTCAAATGCCCCAGCCGACGGACCGACACCGGCAGGGCCGTGACCGGTCACGCGGCGTGCTGCTCCGGGCGGTTGCCGCCACGCAGCAGGACGAGGACGACGGCGCACAGGACGAGGCAGGCCACCGCGAGCCCCAGAAGCACGCTGTGGAAGGCGGAGTCGTAGGCCCGGGTGAGGAAGTCGGCGAACCCCTGCCGGTCCGTGGCACCGGACACCTCGGCGGCACGGGCGAGATCGCCGCCCGCCGCCTGTCCCGCCACCAGATCTGCGTGACCGGCCCCGGCGTGGGCGCCGATGGAACCGGAGATGCGCGAGCCGAGGGCAGTGGCCAGCGCGGAGCCGTACACGGCGACGGCGACGGCCTCACTGCCGAGCCGCAGCGTGTTGAGGAAGCCCGCGGCCATGCCGGCCTTCGCCGGGTCGACCTCGGCGAGCGCCTGGCCGTCGACGAGCCCGGCGGCCAGCCCCATGCCCGCGCCGGTGACGATCATCGGCAGGGCGACGACGGCGATGGCGACGTCCGGCGAGAAGAGCAGGAGGGCGATGTCACCGACGACCAGGCAGCCGAGGCTGACGTGGATCAGGGTGAGGGCGGGAACGCCGCGGGTGACGAGCCTGGCGGCGAGCATCGGGCAGACCAGCACGGGCGCGGTGAGCAGCACCATGACCAGGCCCGCGGCCCCGGTGTCGCGGCCGGTGACGGCGGTGAGGTAGCTGGGCAGGTACGTCAGCATGGTGACGAAGCCGATGGAACCGGCGACCGGAACCAGACAGAGGCCGACGAACCGGCGGTTGCGCAGCACACCGAGGTCGAGCATGGGGTGCTCGCGCCGGTTCTCCACGTACGCGAAGACGGCGAGGACGACGAGCGCCCCGGCGAACAGGGCGACGACACCGACACTGCCCCAGCCCCACTGGGAGCCCTGCACGATGGCGGTGGTCAGCAGCACCATGGCAACGACGAAGAGGGTGCTCCCCGCAACGTCGATCCGGGCACCGGTGGAGGGGGTGGCGGGCATCGCCCTGGAGACGGTGGGCAGGGCGATCAGCACGGCCACGAGCACGACGGCGGGCGCGGCGAACACCCAGCGCCAGCCGAGGGTCTGGGCGAGCACGCCGGACAGGGACGGGCCGAGAGCCACGCCGACGCCCGCGACGGTGCCGAAGAGCGCGAACGCCCGGGCGCGGGCGGGGCCTTCGAAGACGGTGGAGAGGATCGCGGCGCCGCAGGAGAAGATGGCCGCCCCACCGATTCCGGCGAGGGCGCGAGCTCCGTCCAGCCACAGCACATCGGTGGCGAACGCGGAGCCGAGCGAGGCGGCGGCGTAGAGCGCGACGCCCGCGGCGAAGGCCCTGACGCGGCCGATGATGTCGGCGACCGACCCCCAGACCAGCGTGAAGCAGGCGAAGGCCACGTTGAAGGCGTTGACCACCCACTGGAGCGGCGCGAGTGCGGCGTGCGTGGCGGCGCCGATGCCGGGGAGCGCGACCGCGGTGCCCGAGATCGACATCGGTACGACGAACACGGCGAGGAGCACGGCGATCAGGGCCGGAGCCCGGCCGGACCTCCTCTGCGCCAGGGGCATGGAGGGTGAGGCGGACGACACGGTCTGCGTACTCATGGGGGTGGACTCCGGGCTCGGCCGACCCACCGATGGGCCAGGTACGATTTATGTCGTACCTAAAGCTGGCACACCCCGAGGTATGAAGCAAGCCGTACCTAGAATGGGGGGCAGCAGCCCGCGTACGGGTTCAGGAGAGGAGAGCGGCGATGCCAGACGAGGAAGGCCACCCGGCACCTGAGGAGATGGACCTGCGCACGGTCCTGAACGCGATCTCCGACCCCCTGCGGTGGGGAATCGTGGTGGCCCTGCTCCATGAGCCGGAGGGGACGGCCCGCACCTGCGCGTCCTTCAACCTGCCGGTCTCCAAATCGACGACCACGCACCACTTCAAGACTTTGCGGGAGGCGGGTCTGGTCCGGCAGGTGGACCGGGGCAACAGCCGCGCGACCACCCTGCGCAAGGACGAGCTGGACAAGCGTTTCCCGGGGTTGCTGGACCTGATCCGCGCCCACTCCTGACTCGCGCCGGTACCACGTGCGAGTGGCGCGTTCCCCGATTCCCGGTCCGGCGCGTCCGTGCGCCGCTACGTTCCGGCGTATGCCGCAGCCCAAGGATCTCGATCCGTACGCCGACGCCCGTTCCTTCTACGGCTCCGAGTTGCGCCGCCTGCGCGAGGCCGCCGGGATGTCCCAGACCGAGCTGGGTGACAAGGCGTTCTGCTCGGGGACGTACATCGGACTGTTCGAGATGGCGGAGCGTCGCCCGCAGGAGGACATGTCCCGCGCCTTCGACGAACTGCTGGGGAGCGGCAAGCACCTTCAGCGGCTGTGCCGGCTGGCGCGGAAGTCGAAGGTGGCGGGGTACTTCGCGGATGCGGCGGAACTGGAGAAACGGGCCAGGTCCATCGAGGAGTACGCGCCGATGCTGGTGCCGGGGGTGCTCCAGACACGCGCCTACGCCACGACGTTGACCAGAGGCACGAAGCGGCGGGCGTCCGACGAAGAGGTGGAACGGACGGTCGGCGCTCGCATGGAGCGCGCTCAACTCCTCAGCTGCGAGAACGGGCCGGACTTCTGGGCGATCATTCACGAGGCCGCACTGCGCGTGCCGATCGGCGGCCTGCGCACCATGAAGGAGCAGCTCGACCACCTCGTCGAGACGGCTCGGGCTCATTCGCATGTGATCGTGCAGGTCCTGCCCTTCTCCGCCGGTTTCCATCCGTTTCTCAACACCATGTCCTCGCTGATGCAGTTCGCCGATGCGCCGCCCGTCGTGTACACGGAGGGCGCCTACGCGGGCCAACTCATCGAGGAAGCAGCTCTGGTGGCGCAGTATCGGTCGGCATACGATCTGGCCAGGGCCGTCGCGCTGTCGCCGGAGGCGTCCCTGGCACTGATCGCCTCGGCGGCGAAGGACTACGACCGATGAACAGCACACCCGATCTCAGCCGTGCCGCCTGGCGGACCTCGTCCTACAGCAACGGAGACGGCGGAAGCTGCGTCGAGGTCGCCGACAACGTCCCCGGCTTCGTCCCCGTACGCGACACCAAGCTGACGGACAGCCCGGTCCTGCCCTTCCGTACGTCGGTCTGGGCGGCCTTCGTGCAAGGCGTCAAGCGGTAGCTAGAGCGACGGCTGCGGCCGACTCGCCCGGCGTGAAGGGCCCGGCTCGTACGGCCCGTCCGGCGCCGCGCCGGTCAGCTGCTCTCCGGTTCCGGCGGACCGCCGAGCTCGCGCAGGAGTGCGCGGACCTGGTTCACCTCGGGGTTGAGCGCGTGGATGTCGAGGTAGATGCGCAGGGCCTCGTGCAGGGCGGCCCTGGCCGGTTCGACGGCTCCGGTCGCGCAGTGGGCCTGGCTCAGATGGACCAGCGTCTCGGCCTCGTTGTAGCGGTGGCCCAGTGCGCGGTTGAGGTCCAGGCTGTGCTGGTAGCAGTCGATGGCCTTCGCGTGCTCGCCGAGGCGGTGGTAGGCGTAGCCGAGGGTGTCCCAGGTGCCGGCCCGGCCTCGGTCGTCGCCCAGTTCCCGCTGGATCACCAGCGCCTCCTGGCAGCGGCTCACCGACGCCTCGTGGTCCCCCAGCTGGGTGTGGTCCCAGGCCACGGCGTTCAGGGCGCGGGCCCGTCCGGGGAGGTTTCCGGCCGAGGTGAAGTACTCGACGGCGCTGCGGTCGTGGCGCAGCGCGGCGGCGTTGTCGCCCTCGCGCTCGTACTGCCAGCCGAGGGCGAGGTGGGTGTGGGCAGCGGAGAGGAGGTCGCCGTGGCTCTCCGCGAGGGCCAGCGCGTGGGCCAGTTCCTGGTGGGCCTCCGCGAAGCGCCCGGTCTCCGTGCAGGCCCAGGCGAGCGCGCGGCGGGACTCCGCCTGGGCCGCCGGATCCCCGAGGCGGACCGCGGCGGCGAGCGCGGTGCTGTGCACTGCGGTGACGTCGACCCACCACGCCCGGCGGGCGAGGAAGGTGGTGAGCGCCCAGGCCATCCGCCACGCCTGGGCATCGTGTCCGGTGCGTACCGCGTGGTTGACGGCGGCGGTCAGCACGGTGTGCTCGCCCGCGAACCACGCCATGGCCCGGTCGGCGTCGGTGAATTCCTCGACGCGCGTGCCGTCCGCCGGAGTCGCCGGCGTGAGCGGGTCGCGGTGGGGCAGCAGGAGCCGGTCGGCCGCGTACGCGGTGTGCGCGTAGTGGTCGAGTACGCGGGTGAGTGCCGCTTTCGCCTCCCCGGCGGGGGCGACGGTCTCCGTCATCTCCAGGGCGTACGCGCGCAGCAGGTCGTGGCAGGTGAAGCGGCCCGGGACGCGTTCCTGGACGAGGTGGTGGGCCTGGAGGCGGTGCAGCCGGGTACGGAGGCGGGGCAGCGGCAGGCCGGTGAGGCCGGCGGCGGCGGGCAGGCCGATGTCCGCTCCGGGGGCCTGGGCGAACTGCCGGAAGACCCGGGCGGAATCGGCGTCGAGTGCGCGGTAGGAGGAGGCGAAGACGATCCGCATGTCGCCGTTCGGTTCGCCCGTCTCCAGGGCGTCCAGCGGGGTCGCCGCTTCCCGGAGTTCGGCCGCCAGGGCGACCAGGGTGAGCATCGGGTCGGTGGTGAGGCGGGCGGCGAGGACGCTGATGGCGATGGGGAGCCCGGCGCAGTGGCGCAGGAGTTCCGTCGCCGCTCCGGGTTCGGCGGCGATCCGGTCGGAGCCGAGGCGGCGGACGAGCAGATCGCGCGCCTCGGCGGGGTCGAGGGTCTCCAGGGTGAGCTGGGCGGCGCCGTGGGAGGCGGCGAGTCCGGGCAGCCGGTGACGGCTCGTGATCAGGACCGTGCAGCTGGGGCTGCCGGGTAACAGGGGCACCACCTGGTCGGTGTCCCGGGCGTTGTCGAGCACGATGAGCAGGCGCCGGCCCGCCGTGAGGCTCCGGTACAGCGCGGCCTGGGCCTGGGGGGCGGTGGGCAGGCTCCCGGGGTCGGCGCCGAGGGCCTCCAGGAAAGCTCGCATGACCGCGTACGGGTCGGCGGGTTCACCGGAGGGCGTGAAGCCCTGCAGATCCGCGAAGAGCTGACCGTCGGGGAAGCGCTCCTGCCAGCCGTGGGCCCAGCGCAGGGCCAGCGAGGTCTTGCCGACGCCGCCGGTGCCGCAGATCACCGCGATCAGCACGGTCCCGCCCTGCGGTTCGCCCTGCGGCGCCAACAGCTTGTCCAGGCCGACCAGTTCGTTGTCCCGACCGGCCAGCAGGGGCGGCGGCGCGGGAAGTTGTCTGGGGTGCGTCGTGGTGGGGGGTGTCGTCGTGGTCCGCGTCGCCGGGGCGGGCACGGTGTCGCGGGCCGGCGGGGCGAGCCGCGGATCCGAGATCAGGATCTGCTGGTGCAGGCTCCGCAGCGGTGGTGCCGGGTCGATGCCCAGCTCCTCGACGAGACGACGGCGCAGCTCCTGGTAGTGGTTGAGGGCGTCGGCGGGGCGCCCGCCGCGGTAGAGGGCGAGCATCAGCTGTCCGGCGAGCCGTTCGTCCAGCGGGTTGTCCTCGGCGAGCGGGGCCAGCACGGGCACCAGCTCGGTGTGGATCCCGCGGCGCAGCTGGAGATCGCTCCAGTCCAGCACGGCGGCGAGCCGTTCGACCTGCGCCGCCTCGCGCCGGGAGTTGAACCACGGGGTGTCCATGCCGGGGCACAGCTCGCCCTGCCAGTTCGCGAGGGCCTCCTCGAAGAGGTGTGCCGCCGCCGTCTCGTCCCCCGCCTGCGCGGTGGCCCTGGCCCTGGCCAGGAGGGCCCGGAAGCGGTGCAGGTCGGCGGCGGTGGCCGCGACGGTCAGTACGTATCCTCCCGACCGCCGCGCGATCGGCTCGTCCTGGCCCGCGGTGCGCAACGCGTTGCGCAGTCTGGAGAGGTAGCTGTACAGCGTCGGCAGGGCGCGTTGCGGCGGGCCCTCGCCCCAGACCCGGTCCACGAGTTCGTCCGCCGTGACCACTTGGCCGGCTTCGAGCAGCAGCACGGCGAGGACGCGCTGCTGCCGTGCGGGCCCCAGGTCCAGCCGGTGACCGTCGGCACAGGCCTCGACCCCTCCGAGCACGCGGAATTCCACGGCCACGCCACCCACCCCCCGGGCGTGATCCTAGACCGGGGCCAGGGGCTCGGAGCAGCTGTTTCAAGCTCTTTCCAAGGTTGCGACAGGGTCGCCCGAGGACGGTGATGTCCATCCCGCCGGACAGGTTCGGGGACTGGGCACCGGAGAAGACAGCACAGCCGGCAGCCGAGGACCCGCCTGTGGCGAAGCAGGACAGCAGCCCGATCTCAAGGAGCAGACATGCGTATCCGCCATGCCCTGGCGACGGCCGGCCTCGGCACCGTGCTCACCCTGGGGGTCACGACGTACCCCGCGACCGCCGTCCAGACCGACACGGCCGGCACGGCCCGTTCGGCCAGTACGGTCAGTGCTGCCGGCGCGCTCGGCAACAAGATAGCCGCGCAGGCGCTCGGCCAGTACACCAGCAAGAACGCCGAGGTGAAGAAGCGCAAGTACGAGGGCGCGGCCAACGGCGTCAACGCCAAGAACAACTGCAACTTCTACACCGGCTTCTGGACCGACCCGCGCAACCGCCGCTTCGACGGCACGAAGGCCCCGCGCACCGGTACCAACCGCGCGACCTGCGGCACGAGCAAGGGCTACATGTACGTCAAGGGCACCAAGACCTGGACGCCCGTGAAGTGGAAGTCCCGCGCCTGGTGCTCCGACTTCGCGAAGTACACCTGGTACTGGGGTGGCGCGAAGGTGACGGGACTCAACGCGTCGGCCGCTTCCTTCCGCAGCTACGGGCGCACCAACCACACCTGGCACAGCCGCGCCGAGGTGGCCAGGAAGAAGAACCCCTACGTGCCGAAGAAGGGCGATGTCGTCGTCTACGACTGGAAGGGGGACGGCATCATCGACCACGTCGGTGTCATCACGGCCTACAGCACCAAGTACAAGGCGTACTTCTCGGTCGAGGGCAACTCCAGCGAGAAGCTCAACTACAAGAACACCAAGCAGTCGGCGCTGGCGAAGTACGTCGTCGGCTTCACCTCGCCCAAGGCACTCAAGCCGTGACCTGACGACGGTGAGCCGGTGCGTACGGGAAAGGGCCGCACCCCTTCGTCCTGCGAAGAGGTGCGGCCCGGTGTCCCGCCGGATCGGCTACTTGCGGATCAGGCTGCGGAGCACGTACTGCATGATGCCGCCGTTGCGGTAGTAGTCCGCCTCACCGGGGGTGTCGATGCGGACGACCGCGTCGAACTCCACGCCGGTGTCGGTGGTCACCTTGACGGTGCGCGGCGTGGTGCCGTCGTTCAGCTCGGTCACGCCGGTGAAGGAGAAGGTCTCCTCGCCGGTGAGGCCGAGGGCCTCGGCGCTCGCGCCCTCCGGGAACTGGAGCGGGAGGACGCCCATGCCGATGAGGTTCGAGCGGTGGATGCGCTCGTAGGACTCGGCGATGACGGCCTTGACGCCGAGGAGCGCGGTGCCCTTGGCGGCCCAGTCGCGGGACGAGCCGGAGCCGTACTCCTTGCCCGCCAGGATGACCAGCGGGGTGCCGGCGGCCTGGTAGTTCTGCGAGGCGTCGTAGATGAACGACACCGGGGCGTCCGCCTGGGTGAAGTCGCGGGTGAAGCCGCCCTCGGTGCCCGGAGCGATCTGGTTGCGCAGGCGGATGTTGGCGAACGTGCCGCGGATCATGACCTCGTGGTTGCCTCGGCGCGAGCCGTAGGAGTTGAAGTCACGGCGCTCGACGCCGTGCTCCGTGAGGTACTTGCCGGCCGGGGTGTCGGCCTTGATCGCACCGGCCGGGGAGATGTGGTCGGTGGTGACCGAGTCGCCCAGCTTGGCCAGCACCCGGGCGCCGGTGATGTCGGCGACCGGGGTCGTCTCCATCGTCATGCCCTCGAAGTACGGGGGCTTGCGCACGTAGGTGGACTGCGGGTCCCACTCGAAGGTGTTGCCGGTGGGGATCGCCAGCGCCTGCCACTGGGCGTCGCCCGCGAAGACGTCCTGGTAGGACTTGTTGAACATGTCCTCGCCGATGGCGTTGGCGACGACATCGTTCACCTCGGCCTCGGAGGGCCAGATGTCGGCCAGGTAGACCGGCTTGCCGTCCTGGTCGATGCCCAGGGCGTCCTTGGTGATGTCCACCTTCATCGAACCGGCGATGGCGTACGCGACGACCAGCGGCGGGGACGCCAGGTAGTTCATCTTGACGTCGGGGTTGATCCGGCCCTCGAAGTTGCGGTTGCCGGAGAGCACCGAGGTCACGGCCAGGTCGTGCTCGTTGACCGCCTTGGAGACCTCCTCCGGCAGCGGGCCGGAGTTGCCGATGCAGGTGGTGCAGCCGTAGCCGACGAGGTTGAAGCCGACCTTGTCGAGGTACGGGGTGAGGCCCGCCTTGTCGAAGTAGTCGGTGACGACCTTCGAGCCCGGGGCGAGGGTGGTCTTGACCCACGGCTTGCGGGTCAGGCCCTTCTCGACCGCCTTCTTCGCCACGAGCGCCGCGGCGACCATGACGTACGGGTTCGAGGTGTTGGTGCAGGAGGTGATCGCGGCGACGGTGACGGCGCCGTGGTCGATCTCGTACGTCGTGCCGTCGGGGGCCGTGACCGTGGTCGGGTTCGACGGGACGCCGTTGTGGGCGGCCGGGGCGTCGGAGGCCGGGAAGGACTCCTTGCCCGACTCCTCGTCGTCCGCGACGTAGTTGCGCACGTCCAGGGCGAACTGCTCCTTGGCGTTCGCGAGGATGATGCGGTCCTGCGGGCGCTTCGGGCCGGCGATCGACGGGACGACCGTCGACAGGTCCAGCTCCAGCTTCTCGGAGAAGTCCGGCTCGGCGGCCGGGTCGAGCCAGAGGCCCTGCTCCTTGGCGTACGCCTCGACGAGCGCGACCTGCTGCTCGTCGCGGCCGGTCAGGCGCAGGTACTTCAGCGTCTCGTCGTCGATCGGGAAGATCGCGGCGGTGGAGCCGAACTCCGGCGACATGTTGCCGATGGTGGCGCGGTTGGCGAGCGAGGTGGCGGCGACGCCCTCACCGTAGAACTCGACGAACTTGCCGACGACACCGTGCTTGCGGAGCATCTCGGTGATGGTCAGCACCAGGTCGGTGGCGGTGGTGCCGGCCGGGAGCTCGCCGGTCAGCTTGAAGCCGACGACGCGCGGGATGAGCATGGAGACCGGCTGGCCGAGCATCGCGGCCTCGGCCTCGATGCCGCCGACGCCCCAGCCCAGCACACCGAGGCCGTTGACCATGGTGGTGTGCGAGTCGGTGCCGACGAGGGTGTCGGGGTACGCCTGTCCATTGCGGACCATGACCGTACGGGCCAGGTGCTCGATGTTGACCTGGTGGACGATGCCGGTGCCCGGGGGGACGACCTTGAACTCGTCGAAGGCGGTCTGGCCCCAGCGCAGGAACTGGTAGCGCTCCTTGTTGCGGCCGTACTCCAGCTCGACGTTCTGGCCGAAGGCGTCCTTCGTACCGAACTTGTCGGCGATGACGGAGTGGTCGATGACCAGCTCGGCCGGGGCGAGGGGGTTGATCTTGGCCGGGTCGCCGCCCAGCTCCTTGACGGCCTCACGCATGGTGGCGAGGTCCACGACACACGGCACACCGGTGAAGTCCTGCATGATCACGCGGGCCGGCGTGAACTGGATCTCCTGGCTGGGCTGGGCCTGGGAGTCCCAGCCGCCGAGGGCCCGGATGTGGTCGGCGGTGATGTTCGCGCCGTCCTCGGTGCGGAGCAGGTTCTCCAGCAGCACCTTCAGGCTGTAAGGGAGGCGCGCGGAGCCCTCGACCTTGTCCAGCTTGAAGATCTCGTACGACTCGTCGCCCACGCGCAGCGTGCTGCGGGCGTCGAAGCTGTTCGCCGACACGACAGTCTCCTTCATCAATGTGCGCGTACTCCGCGCCGCGCCTCGTTACGGCGGGCGCCGCGTGGTGCCGCCTACGGCCCCTCGACCATCCGCTAAGGTAAGGCTTAGTTAGGTAACCCTTACCAGCCGGCGGACTGCGGTGCGCCTTCGGCATATATCTCGATGTCGAGATAACTCTAGTACATCACCGCCGCACGGTCATGCGGGGGCGCCTCGTCCGCTGTCATCCCATCGACGCGTTTGACGGTGAACCCGGTCGTTGCGGCTTCCTTGCAAACGAACCTGGTCGTACGAGGGGCGTACCGGGGGCTGGGTGGCCGTACCGGTCGGGGCGGATCTTGCGGAGCCGTACGGCGTACGATCCGGGCGACATCACTCCATCGACTCCAGAATGCGATCGAGTGTCCGGCGCCCCGTTCTGCTCATCGTCGGATTGCTCTCGACGTAGTACCAGACAAGACCCATCGCCTGCTCGAAGGCCCATGCCTTGCCGCGCTCCCACTCCAGATCGTCGCAGGCCAGTGTCCGCCGGAGGACTTCCCGCGGGCCTGGCCGCAACAGGTGCCAGGCGCTGACCAGATCCAGCGCCGGGTCGGCCGGGCCGAAGCCGCCGGTGTCGAGCACGCCGCTGAGCCGGTCTCCCGCGACCAGTACATTGCCGGGAATCAAGTCACCATGGCTCATCACGTCGGCACCCGTGCGTGGCAACTCCCGAAAGTGGCTCCACACCTGGCGCAGCCGGGGCACGTCGAGCAGCTCCTCGCTCTCCTCGAAGCACTGCGCCATCCAGTCGTCGTGGTGAGCGAGCACGCCGCCACGGTTCTCGCCGCTGAAACGCCGCCCCCGCGTCCCGGCGTCCCGCAGGGCTGCGATGAAGGCCGCAAGGTCCTCGGCGAAAGCGTCCGAACCGCTCGGGTCGGCATCGAAGGCGACCGTTCCCGGCAACCATGTCTGGACGGACCACGGCATGGGATAACCCGCTCCAGGCTTTCCCAGGGCGACGGGTTCCGGAACGGGGAACCGAGACACCTGCGCCAGTTCCGCGCTCGCCCGGGCCTCCCGTTCCAGAACCGCCAGCGCCTTGGCGGCATCGGTCGGACGCAGTGGGAAACGCGCGGAGAGGTCGTCCCCGATACGGAAGATGGCGTGGACCGTCCCGGTCGACGACAGGAGTCGGATCGCCTTGCCGCTCCACTGAGGGAACTGTTCTCGGATCAAGGTCGCAACCATGTCGGTGGTCACGTCCACTTGGTCATCATGCATGGTCAATCTCGCAAGCCCTTCCACTGGTCCAGCTCGAAACGACGGAAGCAGTCCAGATCAACGGAGACGACATCCAGTATTCGGACGACAGGTTCCGGATCAACTGAGAATTGTCCTGTCGCACCGAAGGCTGAGCGGTCCCGTCGAAGGCCGAGCGTCGGCTGCCGGGTGTTCCGTCCCCGGCGGGAGCACGGGGCACGAGGCGATCGGGAACACCGAGTGGGCTCACCGGCTCAACGCGAGCAGTTCATCGATCACCGGTTCCTCACCACCGTCACCGAGGTGGGCGATGGCCGCGAACGGCGCGATCACCCGGCTCCAGGCATGGAGCCGGTCACCATCGAGCCCGCACGCCGCCGCCACGCGCGCACAGCGGCTCTCGACGCCCTCCAGTCCGGCGCCGGCCACGACGTAGTCCACGGCGTCGAAGCACGGATCACCGACACACGCTTTCGGATCGATGGCCATGAGACCGCGCTCCGCGCCGCCGTCGAGCACGTTGCCCAGGTGCAGGTCACCGTGGAGCAGCACGGTGGTCGCTTCCGTGTCCAGCAGCCGCTCGCACCGCTGGATGGCCCTGTCCCACACGCTGACGTCCATCCGCGCACTGATCGAAGGCTCGGACAGCCGCCTGCCGACCCGGGCGAAGGACTCCTCGCACCGCCCGCGCAGCACACGCGTGGGCAGCGGAGGCGGAGCGACTCCGTGCAGGGCGGCGAGCAGATCCGACCACTGTCCCGGAAGCGAAGCAGCGGGCAGGTCCTGCGCCGGTGCTCCGGGCACGACCTCCTCCAGCACCATGGCGCCCGCTTCCTGATCGACGGCCAGCACGGCGGGCACCCGGCCCGAGGCGGCGAACCACCCCAGCATTTCGGCCTGCTCGACCAGAAGGGCCCGCTCCGGACTGATCTTCAGCACCGCCGGCGTGCCGTCGGGCCAATGGCACCGCAACGTCACCGACGAAGCACCGTCCGGGAGGGGCTCACCGAGCGACAGCCCCCACCGGGACGTCAGCCGTGCGACGAGATCCGGCGTGCCGGCGCACCACTCGGTGATCTGGGGTCCGAATCGGCGTACCAACCGCGTGGTGACGCTCTCCACATCCACCGGAATTCGTTTCACACGGGCCAGTGTGCCGCTCGCGCGATCCCTGTCCACCGCTTTTCCCCGAGGCTGGGGCGATGGCGATTGGCGATTGGCGATTGGCGATTGGCGATGGTTCAGTGCTCACACAGGGAGAACTCTCGCTCGTAGAGCTGCTCGTTGTGTTCGTCGACGAAGAATTTGCGTTCCTTCATGAGCTGTTCGCGGTAGTCCCTGGCCTGCTCCAGCGTCATGGTCGACGTGGCGGACCACGGCTGCTGCGGCGGCACATCGGAGGTCGAGACGATCGTCACCGACGGATCGACCAGGAAGAACGCGAGGATCTTGCGATGCCCCGGCCGGGTGGGGTCCGCCAGGCGGAAAGAACCGACACGGTGCTGCAGGATGTTCGGGAACGCCAGGCAGCGGCCCGCCGGGGTCGACGTCGATCCCAGCACCTGATTCAGCGGGTCTTCGTTGTCCAGGCCGTAGACGTCACGCATACCGGCGTCGTCATTCTGCTCGTAGTCCGGGTCGTCGACCGCCGACCGGAAACTCAGCCGGCTTTCGGTGATGTTCTCGCTGTCCCAGTAATAGATGCCGGTCGAGACGATCCGCTCGTTCATCATCCCCTCGACGTGCCAGGAACCGCCCGCGTACTCGGGCTGGTCCGGAGTGAGATGAATGGTGGCCAGCTTGACGATGACCTGGAGACGACGGCCGCGCAGGTCGACCCGGGCCGAGTCGTCGGGCGACGCGGGCGGGACGAAGACCGGGGCGTCCGGGACGACCGGGCGGCGGTTCTCCCACCAGTCGTCCATGGCTCTGTCCCGCGCTTCGGCGTCGTCATCGTCGTCGGGGATCAGGTCCGGATTGCCCGGGGCCTGGTCGTACCACGTGTAGGGATCGGCGTCGATCCGCAGGGGCCGGGGATGACGCAGATCGGTGAGCACGTTCTCCAGCAGCGGGCGCATGCGTGCGAACAGGACCGGCAGGACGGAGTCGAGTTCGCGATGAGCCACGGGGTGGACATTGTTGACGTACGAGCGGAAGACGACATCGCCGTCGTCGCCGACCTCGACATCCGTGGGCAGCCACTGGAATTTCTCCGAGAGTTCGTACCGCGAAGGGCCGGGTGCCGGGGTCTGCCAGGCCGTTTCGGGTACGCCGCTCACCTCTCGCACGAGGCAGAACAGTGAGGGATGCACCAGATCCAGTACCTGGCCGTTGGACCCCGGATGCCAGTCCTTCTCCGCCTCGGGGACCTCTTCCAGAACCCGAACCGCCTCGCGCAGTCGGGACCTGAGCTCGTCATCGATCAGCGTGTCCGAATGCCACACCCCATCGGCGGCGGACACCTCGATGCCGGTTCGCTCGTCCCGCAGCCCGGCGTAATACGCGAGTTCGGCAAGCACATAGCGAATCTGCGCTTCGGTAAGGCCCTGGGAAATCGCTTCCTGCGTCCACTTGGCGACGATTCCGGCGTCGTTCATCTTGACGAACCACTCCGACTTCGCCCGAATATGGGCGCTGCACTCCATCATCTGAAGTTCTCGCAGTGTCCGGGGCTCCGCGAACGATATGGCCCAGGAAGAATGGAACGGCAGCGGAAAAGCGGACGAGTCGGTCATTTCTTTTGGTACCCCCGGTTGATGTGCGGTGGCGGGCAGACTACTTCAGCGCACTGACAACGTCCGTCGCCGTCCGATCACGACAGGCCCTGGAGTGCACACCGGCGCCGTCGGCGGACCTGAGCGAGGACCCGCCCCCCGTACGGACGCGCACCGCGCGCGGAGGCGGCGGTCCGGACGCACCATGGAACGCACGGCACACTCCGGATGCGGGCGGTCCATACCGGCCCGACCTGCAACTACCGTGCCGACACGCCCGAGAATCACCCGAACACCACACCCCGGCACAGGTCTCATCTCATATCTGAGATAGCCTTTCGCCATGTCAGACGATTACCTCGTACGCATCGGCAAGCTCATCCGTGACGCCCGTCAGCATCGGGGCTGGACACAGAGTCAGCTCGCCGAGGCGCTCGCCACCAGCCAGAGCGCCGTGAACCGCATCGAGCGCGGCAATCAAAACATCAGCCTTGAGATGATCGCGCGCATCGGTGAGGCACTCGACAGCGAGATCGTGTCGCTCGGCTACGCCGGGCCCATGCACCTGCGGGTGGTCGGCGGCCGCCGGCTCTCGGGCTCCATCGACGTCAAGACGAGCAAGAACGCGTGCGTGGCACTCCTCTGCGCCTCGCTGCTCAACAAGGGCCGTACGGTGCTGCGCAGGGTGGCCCGGATCGAGGAGGTCTACCGTCTCCTGGAGGTGCTGAACTCCATAGGCGTGCGGACCCGCTGGATCAACGAGGGAACCGATCTGGAGATCGTCCCGCCCGCCCGGCTCGACATGGACGCCATCGACGCGGACGCCGCCCGCCGGACCCGTTCCATCATCATGTTCCTCGGCCCGCTGCTGCACCGCATGGACCGGTTCAAGCTCCCGTACGCGGGCGGCTGCGACCTCGGTACGCGGACCATCGAGCCCCACATGATCGCGCTGCGCCGCTTCGGCCTGGAGATCGCCGCGACCGAGGGCATCTACCACGCCCAGGTCGACCACTCGGTCACCCCCGGCCGCCCCATCGTGCTGACCGAGCGCGGCGACACCGTGACCGAGAACGCGCTGCTGGCCGCCGCCCGGCACGACGGCAGGACCGTCATCCGCAACGCCTCCTCCAACTACATGGTCCAGGACCTCTGCTTCTTCCTGGAGGCCCTCGGAATACGCGTGGACGGCATCGGCACGACCACACTGACCGTGCACGGAGTTCCGCACATAGACGTGGACGTCGACTACTCCCCCTCCGAGGACCCGGTCGAGGCGATGAGCCTCCTCGCCGCCGCCGTGGTGACGGAGTCCGAACTGACGATCCGCCGGGTGCCGATCGAGTTCCTGGAGATCGAACTCGCGGTGCTGGAGGAGATGGGCGTCGACTGCGACCGCACGACGGAGTACGCCGCCGACAACGGCCGCACCCGCCTGGTCGACCTCACGGTCCGGCCCTCCAAGCTGGAGGCCCCGATCGACAAGATCCACCCCATGCCGTTCCCCGGGCTCAACATCGACAACGTGCCCTTCTTCGCGGCGATCGCCGCCTCGGCCCAGGGCCAGACCCTCATCCACGACTGGGTCTACGACAACCGGGCCATCTACCTCACCGACCTGAACCGCCTCGGCGGCAGGCTTCAGCTCCTGGACCCGCACCGCGTACTGGTCGACGGCCCGACCCGCTGGCGCGCCGCCGAGATGATGTGCCCGCCGGCCCTGCGGCCCGCCGTGGTGGTGCTGCTCGCCATGATGGCGGCGGAAGGCACCTCCGTACTGCGCAACGTGTATGTCATCAACCGTGGTTACGAGGAGCTGGCGGAGCGGCTCAACTCCGTGGGCGCGCAGATCGAGATCTTCCGGGACATCTGACCGACGAACGCCGCCGCACCCTGTCCGACCTGCCAGGATGCGGGTCAGAAGGGGGTGCGGCGGCACCCGGGACTTCTCTGGGACTTCGGGCCTGCGCCGCGGGGCTCTTGCGGCCGCCGTCCGGCCCGGACACCGTCCGGCCCGTGATCACGCGAAGACCCTCACGGCCGCCTGCCGATCAAGAAGCGCACCACCCGAGCCACCAGTTCGCGCCATGTGGACCTCTCCATCGACAACCCATTGACATCGGGGCAACACCACCACAAGATAATCCGTACACCAATGATTGATGTACAGATCATTTAGAGGCTTCGCGCTCGCCGCCTCCTCTCTCGGTGTCCTCCACCCCTTCGACGCTAGGAGGTCATATGCCTGTGACTCCTGATCCTCTCCGCATCGCCGTCGTCGGCGGCGGCATCGGCGGGCTGGCCGCGGCTCTGGCAGTCGCCCGCTCCGGGCACCACGTGACGCTCGTGGAACGAGCCGCCCGGTTCGGCGAGATCGGAGCCGGCCTGCAGCTCGCCCCGAACGCCTCTCTCGCACTTGAGGAACTCGGCGTCCTCACGGCTGTTCAGCGCAGCGCGGTCACCCCACCCCGACTCGTGATGATGGATGCTCTGACGGGGGACCAGATCACCTCCCTCGACCTGCGCAGTGCGGCCTACACCGAGCGCTTCACGCATCCCTACCTGGTCACGCACCGCACGGATCTGCACGCCGCACTGCTGAGCGCTTGCCGGGAGCACCCTGCCATCACACTTCGCACAGGGCACACCGTCACCCACGTCGAACAGAGCGCATCCGGGGCGAAGCTGCACTTCGACGAATCGTCGGAGATCCTGACCGCGGACGCGGTCGTTGCCGCGGACGGCCTGCATTCACGTCTGCGCCAGGCCTTGGTGGGCGATGGGGAACCGGTCTGCTCCCGTTACGTGGCCTTCCGCGGCGCTTTGCCGACCGGGAAGATGACCGGCCGGATGTCGCAGCATGCCGCTTCGGAGGCGGTGATGGTGTGGGCCGGGCCCCGCATGCATCTGGTGCAATACCCAGTGCGGCGCGGGGAGTTGTACAACCAAGTCGCTGTCTTCGAGAGCGACCACTACACGGCGGACTCCGACGACTGGGGCACCGAGGCAGAGCTTGAGGAACGCTTCGCCGGCACCTGTCAGGCCATACGCGACTCTCTGCCGCTGGTGTCGCGCGATCGGCGCTGGCCGCTGTACGACCGCCTGCCCATCGACAACTGGGTGCACGGCCGGATCCTGCTTCTCGGCGACGCCGCCCATCCGATGCTGCAGTACCTGGCCCAGGGAGCCTGCCAGGCACTGGAAGACGCCGTCGCCCTGGGACAGGCACTGGGCCTGTTCTCCGACCCGGCCGACGCTTTCGCCGCGTACGCCGCCCAACGCCGCGAGCGGGCGGCGCGTATCCAGACCAACGCCCGCCGCTTCGGCGAGATCTGTCACCTGGAGGGCATGGGGGCCACCCTGCGCAATGTGCTCCTCTCATCCCGTATGCCTGACGACTTCGACGACATCTCCTGGGTGTGGACGCCGACCGCAACCGGCGTTCCTGCCCTGTGAGCCCGCAACCGCAGGAGGAGACGATGACCGACGAACTCGCCTACAAGGCTTTGGAGGGCCTGGGGGCAGCGCCGCTGTGGAACTTTTACGGGAACCTGTTCCCCGCCCAACCGCGCAGCCGCGCCGTGCCCTACCGCTGGAGCTGGCAGGAACTGCGCCCGCACCTGGTGCACTTCTCCAAGACTCTCTCGCTGGAGGAGGCCGAACGGCGAGTCCTCATGCTGGTCAATCCCGGCCTGACCGATCCCCCCGCCACCGTCAACACCCTCTATGCCGGCCTGCAGATCATCCTGCCCGGCGAGACCGCACAGGCTCACCGGCACACGTCCAACGCCTTCCGCTTCATCCTGGAGGGAAGCGGCGCATGGACGACGGTCAACGGCGAGCGGGTCTTCATGTCCCCCGGCGATCTGCTGCTCACTCCCGGCTGGCACTGGCACGACCACACCCACGAGGGCCACGAGCCGATGATTTGGCTCGATGCTCTCGACTACCCGCTCGTCAACGCTCTGGAAGCCGGCTTCTACGAGCAGTACCCCCAGCGTCTCCAGCCTGTCACCCGGCCCGACGAAGCAGGCAGCAGGCAGTTCCTGCACGGCCGACTGACCCCCGTCTGGCTCTCCCAGGACGGGCCCAACTCCCCCGTCACCCGCTACACCTGGCAGGAGACGCATCGGGCCCTGGAAGGCATCGCCGACACCGCCGAAGGAAGCGATGTCGACGGCATCGTCCTCGAATACACGAATCCGTGGACGGGCGGTCCGGTGATGCCCACCATCGGCTGCCGCATCCAGCGTCTGCGCCCCGGCTTCCGAGGAGCCGGACGCAGGCACACGGCCTCCACCATCTTCAGCGTCGTACGCGGCGAGGGGGCCACGATCGTGGACGGCGTGCGGCTGGAATGGTCCGAGAACGACACCTTCGCCGTGCCCGGCTGGGCGTCCTACCGGCACCTGAACGCCTCCTCCTCGCAGGACGCCGTCCTGTTCTCCTACAGCGACGAGCCCGTCATGCGCTCCCTCGGCCTCTACCGCACGGAAAGCGCCGACCCCGGCGCCTGATCCGCCCATTCGACACCTCAGAAGGAGGCCATGATGCGTCTGGCCCTGTTCAACAAGGGGCGACTCGGACTCGTCGACGGCTACGAACTCGTCGATGTGACCGAACAACTCGCCGGCTCCCGCACCCCCGGTGCGGCCGGTGCGCTCCACCAGCACATCGAGGCCGCCGCCCGCGGCGGCGCGACAGAGATCGACCTCGCCGGCTGCGCACGCGTCCCGCTCGCCGAGGCAGTCCTCGAAGCCCCTCTGCCACGCCCCGGCAAGATCGTCGGCGCGCCGGTCAACTACCTCGACCACAAGGCCGAGATGGAGTACACCACCTCGGTCGCCGAACTCGGCGTCTTCCTCAAGGCGAACTCGTCCGTCATCGGGCCCGGCCAGGACATCCTCCTGCCCTACACCGACAAGCGCACTGACCAGGAAGGCGAACTGGGCGTCGTCATCGGACGCACCGCCACGCACGTCAGCGCCGACGACGCACTGGACCACGTGTTCGGCTACACATGCGTGCTGGACATCACCGTCCGTTCCGGCGAGGACCGCTCCACGCGGAAGTCGTTCGACACTTTCACCCCCATCGGCCCCTGGGTCGTGACCGCGGACGAGATCCCGGACCCGGACACCCTCGATCTGCGATGTGACGTGGGCGGCACCACCAGGCAGCGGACCAACACGGCAGACCTGATCTTCGGTGTCCGTGAACTGATCGCCTACACCTCCTCCGTCATGACGCTGCACCCGGGCGACGTGATCGCGACGGGCACGCCGGCCGGCGTGGGGCCGCTCAGCCACGGCGACCGGGTCGTTCTGGAGATCGAGCAGGTCGGTCGCCTGGAAGTGGGCGTCGACGGATCCCGGGCCACCCCCTACGAGCAGCGACCCGGGCGCCGAGATCGCTGACGGAAGGGCCGCACACGAGGTGGTGCCGCGCACTCGTAGACTCCTGGGCGTGCCGGCCGTCTCCTTGGCCGGCACCACCTCGGCGACGGACGAACGGAGCACTGTGGCGCGCGCGCTGGATCTGCACAACTACATCGGACACCTGATCCGACGTGCGGAACAGGTACACACCGCTCTGTGGTCCCAGCATGTGTCCCGGGAGATCACCTCCCAGCAGTTCTCCGTCCTGAACGCTCTGCGCCAGAAACCGGGCATCGACCAGCGCACCCTCGCGCACCTCACCTCGCTGGACCGCTCCACGGTCAACCAGATGATCCGCCGTCTGACCGAGCAGCACTACGTGAGTCAGGTGCGGGACGAGGACGACCGCAGACGAACCCTGCTGAGTCTGACCGACCAGGGAGCCGAGCTGCTCGACTCACTGATCCCTCCGGCAGAACGGGTCAACGAGCAACTCTTGAGCTCACTCCCCGCGAGCGAGCGGGCTCTGGCCGTGGAGATCCTCCAGAGAATTGCCACCATGGACGGCAGGTCGTTCCACGACGAGGCGTAACGCCCGTCAAGCAGCTGCCTCGGCGACAGCCCACTCGGCGCCTGGACATCCCACGCATCAACGCAGGCACGAGATGCCCCACGCCCCGGGCCCGGATGAGGAGTCACATCTTGCCTCACTATCGCATTCCTGAAGCAGCCCCGCCCAGCCTGCGGCAGCAGCCGCAGCCCCGCTTGGCCACCGGCACAGGTCCCGTCATCGGCCGCGCCCTGCAGATCCTCGACACCTTCACGGCCCAGCACCCTCATCTGAATCTGAGCGAACTGGCCCGCAAGGCCGACCTGCCGGTGTCCACCGTGCACCGCATGCTGGGAGAGCTTCTCGCCTGGGGAGCCCTCGAACGGGACGAGCACGGGCGCTACCGCGTCGGACTTCGGTTGTGGGAGGTCGGGTCCCTGGCGCCCCGTACCCAAGGGCTGCGTGAGCGCGCGCTGCCCTATCTGGAGGATCTGGCAGCCCTCACACGCGAGAACGTGCAACTCGCCGTCCGTGAGGAGTCGGAGATCGTCTTCGTGGAGCGCATCGGCTGCAGCAGCGCCGTGCCCACGCTGACACGCGTGGGCGGACGGCTCGCCATCACGGCTACCGGCGTGGGACTGGTCCTGCTCGCCCACGCCCCGGCCCATGTGCAGGATGCCGCGCTGACCCGACCGCTTCAGCGCCATACCCCCTTCACCTTGACCGACAGCAGTCAGCTCAGGAGGGTCCTCGCGCAAGTGCGGACGTGCGGCTACGCGGTGAGCGACCGGCAACTGTCTGCCGACACCCTCTCGGTCGCGGCACCCATCACGACCGCCGCCGGCGAGGTCGCAGCAGCCGTCTCCCTCGTCGTCCGGCACGGATCCATGCCAGTGGGAGCACTGGCAGATCTCGTCCGAACCAGCAGCCGCGCCATCTCACGGGTACTTCACACACCTGTTTCCTGAGATGTGCATGTCCGTCACGACTACTTTCCCGGCATACGGAAAAGGCCCTGGTCACCGGGCGCAGGTGCTCGGAACATGTCTGCGCCGACAGCCGAAGTCGCCACAGGCCATTTGCCGCTCTTCGGGCTCCGTCATCCATACCGCAGTCGACAGTGGAGTGCCGCCATGTACATGTTCTTCAGCCGCGTCGCCGCTCAGCGAGACCTCCGATGAGCGCCTCTTTGCAGGAGGCCCTGGACACGGGTCGCATGAGTCGCTTCCAGTGGCGCGCAATCGTGATCTGTGTGCTTCTCAACACCCTCGACGGTTTCGACGTGCTGGTCATGTCCTTCACCGGGAAGACGATCTCCGGTGAGTGGCATCTGGACTCCGGCACGCTGGGGCTTCTCCTCAGCAGCGGTCTGGCCGGCATGGCGCTGGGCGCCCTCCTCGTCGCCCCCTGGGCGGACCGGATCGGCAGAAGGCCCATCATCCTCGCCGGGCTGGTCGTGGCGGCGGTCGGCATGATGCTCTCCTCGGCCAGCCAGAACTGGCAACAGCTGGGAACGCTGCGCCTCGTGACGGGCGTCGGGATCGGCGCCGTTCTCGCCTGCAGCAATGTCATCGCCGGCGAGTTCGCCTCGCAGCGCTGGCGCGGCCTCGCCGTCAGCCTCAACTCCACCGGCTATGCCGTCGGCGCAACAGTCGGCGGCCTCTCATCCGTGGCACTCATCGACCACTACGGGTGGCGGTCGGTATTCCTGGTCGGCGGAGTGGCCACTCTGGTCGTCGTACCGCTCACCTTCTGGTTCCTCCCCGAGTCCCTTGACTTCCTCATCACGAGGAAACCCAAGAACGCCCTGAGCAGGGTCAACTCGCTCGCGCGCCGCATGGGACATCCCGAGCTCACCGCGCTTCCCGACTCGCCCCAAGCCGAGCGCTCACGTCCGGCCGGGTTCCGTCTTCTGCTCGCAGGGGAGCTGCGTCGCCCCACCCTGACGCTCTGGGCAGCCTTCTTCCTGGTGATGGCGGCCTTCTACTTCGTCACCAGCTGGACGCCAACGCTGCTGGTGGAAGCCGGCATGTCCTCGAACCAGGGCTTGACCGGCGGCACGCTGCTCAACCTGGGCGGCATCTTCGGAACGGCGCTCCTGGGTGCACTGGCTGCGCGCTTCGCCCTGATCAGCGTGCTACGGACCTACCTCTTTCTGGCAGGAGCACTGGTCACAGTGTTCGCAGCCTCCACCGACGTGCTCGTCCTGGCCTTTTCCCTCGGTGCGGTCATCGGCGTGGCTGTGAACGGATGCATCGCCGGCCTCTACGCGCTCACGCCGGGCGTCTACTCGACGCAGCTCCGCGCCACTGGCGTGGGTGCGGCCATCAGTGTCGGTCGCGTGGGCGCCATCGTCGCTCCCTCCGCGGCGGGTTGGCTGCTCCACTCCGGCTGGACACCACGGGGGCTTTACGTAGCCACTGGTGTCGTATTCGCCGCAGCGGGTCTGCTCCTGTTCACCACGCGCACGAAGCGGCCCGGAAAGGACACCGCAATCGTGGCGGAGCCCGCTCCCTCGGCTTCATAGCCTTCCAGTAATCCGGAGAACACGCGGACGACGCCCTCAGATGCTGACGCGTCTGTGGGCGTCGTCGCAGACACCTGCACCTCGCCCGACGACGGGCCGGCGTCCTTTTCGCGATGCTCCGCGTCAACGCCTTCAACGAACCCAGGCCGGCAGCCGCCGTCGCCTGGCCAGTGGCTCAACCAAGAGCACGACTTTCTCGGCCTCGATATCGAAGCCGAGCGCCGGACCAGCCGCAGCCGCCTCGTCCAGCGGCGCTCCCCACCTGATTCGCAGGGCCGTCGGCCCTTCCGGACGGTGCAGTTGGCCGACGTCGCGGACGAGGTCCAGGCCGAGGACTCGGTCGAGCAGGGCGAAGGTCTCGAACTTGGCACCGGCCGGCACATCGGATCCGCAGCTTGCGACCCGCCTTCGACATGAGCGCGAGGCGGCAGAGGACAGCTCTGGGGAGGTTTCCTGCAGCCGGTTACTTGTTGGCGAGTCGGGCCTTCTTGACCCTGTTGCCGCAGGTGTTCATCGAGCACCAGCGGCGATTCGCACCGCGACTGGTGTCGAGGAACAGGCCGGCGCAGCCAGGGCCTTCGCATGCTTTGATCCGGTCGCGGTCAGGGCCTCCGAGTACGTGGATGGCGTCGGCGGCAAGCACGCCGAGCGCGTCCGGTACCGGTGCTACCTTGCCCAGGTTCCAGACTGCGAGCCCGTTCTCGTCGAGCGCCGGCCTGGACTGTCCGGCGGTCGCGGCCCTGTTCAGGATCGCCGCGTCACCCAGATCGGGTCGCTGGGTGACAGTGACGGCCAGCCCGGCACGGTAGATCGCTTCCCTCAGGTCGAGTGCATCCTGGAGCTCGGCGGGTGAGACGTCGGGGACGCCGAGCCCCGCGGCATGCAACCAGAGCTTCAGCCGGCCGCGGCTGGAGAGCCGCTCCCGGGGCGCCGCGCCGGCCCGGTCGCTCATCGTCGCAGTGAAGCGAAACGCCAGCACCTCGTTGTCCAGCCGGAACAGTTGACGGGCCTCCATGGTCACCACCTTCCGCACCACCATGGACTGCTGCTTGAACCAGCTTAGCCAGTTCGACACGGGCATGGGCCCACGCCACAATGAACCGTCTTGGACAGTTCATGCGTGGAGGTTGCGCGATGGGCGAGGTTGCAGTCATCGGTCTGGGCGGAATGGGGCGGGCGATCGCGCGCAATCTGGTGCGGGCAGGCCATGAGGTTGTGGTGTGGAACCGTTCAGCAGGGCCTGCGGAAGAGCTCGCGGAGGCTGGTGCTCTCCGCGTCGCATCCGTCGCGGAGGCCCTCCAGTGCCCGGTGGTGTTCTCGGTCCTGTCCGACGACGCATCCGTTGCGGAGGTCTTTCTCGACTCCGGGGCCCTCGGCGAGGCCCGGCACGGGGCGGTCCACGTCAACGTGGCCACGGTGAGTGCCGGCCTGGCCCGCCGGGCCGCAGAGGCGCACGCCGCGCACGGGATCGGCTATGTCGCCGCCCCGGTGTTCGGCCGGGTCAGCGTCGCGGAGGCCGGTGCGCTGAACATCCTCGCCGCAGGAGAGCCCGAACTCATCGGCCGGGTCCAGCCGTTCTTCGACGCGATCGGATCCCGCACTTGGTGCCTGGGCGAGCTGCCCGAGCAGGCCAACATCGCCAAAGTCCTGGGCAACTACCTGATCGCCTGCGCGATCCAGTCGCTCGGGGAGGCGGTCAGCGTCGCCGACGCGGCCGGCGCCGACCCGGTCCAGTTCGTCGAACTGCTGGCCGCGACGCTCTTTCCCGGACCCGTCTACTCCGGATATGGATCGATGATCGCGCAGCGGAGATACCAGCCGGCCGGGTTCACCACAGCACTCGGACGCAAGGACCTCCACCTCGCCCTGGAGGCAGCAGCCGACCAAGCGGTCTCCTTGCCGTTCGGTGAACTGCTCAAAGGCGTGTTCGACCAGGCGATCGCCGACGGCCGCGCAACGGACGACTGGGCCGTGATCGCCGAGCAGCAGCCGCGGTGAACACCGCTGCTCATACTGTCGTTGCCGCGCGGCGCCGAGGTGATGGTCACCTTCCAACCAGCCTTCCTCACTCGGTTCGCCGAGCGCAACGAAAGCCACCGGAAGTAAGGAGACCTGGCCTTCGGAGGCACCGAATGGCGCGCCGTATTCGACCAGCCCTCGAACTCGAACCCAACATGGAACCTCTTCGCCGAATCCTGCTGGAACATGTCAAGGCTCAGCCGGACGGCCTCACCATGGCGCACCACAAGACGTTCACCCTCCCGTAGACCGTCCACGAGCCCAGCCAGGTAGGGTCGTCGGCGTCCGGGACCCGGCAGGAATGCACTCAGCCGCCGTCGAAGCCCTCCTCAAGGAGCGCCTGAGCCGAGAACACTGGACCCTCCCGTTCGCTGACTCCGGCCAAGCCGGTCTCCGGCGTTTCCAGGAGGGCGGCTTCGAAAGCTGCTCAACCAGGCGCGCCGGACAGCGTGAGCTGATCGGGGCGGTGCTGATTGCGATGGGCGAACGTACACATTGTCGGCCGCTGTGGATTCCCGCGAGGGCTGCGGGGGTGTTGATCGACGCCGATGGGAGCACTCCGACGGGGACTCCCATCGCGGGTACCGGGTGTCAGAGGCCCAGGGCCAGCATCACGATCAGTACGACCACGAGCAGCGCGACGTAGGCGACGGAGTGGACTCGGTCCGGGACGTGGCCGACGAGGCGTCTGGCCGCCGCGATGGTGGGGAGCGAGCCGATGAGCAGGGCGGCGCCCGCGGTGAGGTCGACGTAGCCGAGCTGTCCCGGGCCGGCGGGGGTGGTGGGGGCGAGGGCGTAGACCAGGGTCGCGGCCACGGCGACGGGGACGCTGAGCGGGTTGGCCATGGCGGTCGCCTCGGCCATGGGCAGGCCCCTGCGCCGAAGGAGCGGGACCGTCATGACGCTGCCGCCCACTCCCAGGCCGGCCGCCACGAGGCCGATGCCGAGGCCGCCGAAGGTGACGGTTCCCCGCTCCAGGGGCTGCGGACGGGTTCGGGGCGTCACGGAGAGGAAGCCCTTCCTCAGCAGGCTGTCGGCGATCGTGACCAACAGGTAGGCGGCGAACAGCAGGCGCAGCGCCGTGCCGCCGATCAAGGTGGTCGTGAAGGATCCGGCGAGGGCGCCCGCCGCGATGAAGGCCGCCAGCGGCCAGACGTACTCGCGGCGCAGCCGGCCCTGACGCCACTGGGCCAGGGCCGCCGCCGCGGCGTTGACGACCATGACGGCCGCCGAGGTCGCCACGGCGATGTGCATGGCGTCCGCGTCGGTTCCCGGCCGCGCCGACATGGTCAGGACGCCGTAGACGACGGGGACCGTGATGAAACCACCGCCGAAGCCGAAGAGCACGGTCGTGACGCCGGTCAGGCAGCCGAGGGACAGGAGGGTGAGGAAGGAGGTCAGCACTGGCCCGACATTAGGAAGCGCCGGGCTTGGCGGGCAATCGATGAATTGCCTCCTTCCTACGTGCAGCAGACACGGCACTCGGTCGCGCGTAGCCTCGCGGCATGCGGAACATTCCGGTCGCGGAGGTGGACGGGCTCGATCGTGCCGTGCTGGCCATCGGCACCGACTATCCCCCTGACCACCTGCTCCCCCGGCACGAGCACCGCCGCGCCCAGGTCCTGTACGCCGCCACCGGCGTCATGCGGGTCGAGACGGCGGACGGCAGCTGGACTGTGCCCACCGCCCGAGCCGTACTGATCCCGCCCGGGACCACGCATCAGGTCGCGATGACGGGCGTCTCCACCCGCAGCCTCTACATCGAGCCCGCCGCCGTGCCGTGGTTCCCGTCCCGCTGCCAGGCCGTCGACGTCTCCGCCCTGCTCCGGGAACTGATCCTGGAAGCCGTCGAGATGGAGCCGCGCTACCCCGAGCACAGCCGCGACGCGGCGGTCGCGGCCCTCATCCTCCACGAGCTCAGGAACCTCACCCCGCTGCCCCTCGATGTGCCGCTGCCGTCCGATCCGCGGCTGCGCGGACTGTGCGAGGCGTTCCTGCAGCAGCCGGACGTCCATGACCCGCCCGCGCGCTGGTGCGCGGTCCTCAACGTCAGCGAACGCACCCTGGCCCGCATGTTCCGGCGCGGCACCGGTCTGACCTTCTCGCAGTGGCGGCAGCGCGCCTGCGTCCTGCACTCCCTGCAGCACCTCACCGCAGGGACGCCCGTCACGCGGATCGCGGGCCTGCTCGGCTACGAGAACCCGGCTGCCTACACGGCCGCGTTCAAGGCGCTCCTGGGCCGGCCGCCGACGGCGTACCGGGGCCGGGAGGGCTGATCCGGGGGCGCCGGGCCCTCGGGCCATCCGGCCGGACCGCGCGGATGTACCACTCAGACCACCATCGGCCACTGGTGGCAGACGTCTACGAATACAGGCCCCCCGGCCCCGGCGAGGACGCCGCGTCCGGCGCGCTCCGCACCGGCGGTCGCGGCCTCGCACTCGTCGCCGCGCTCCGCGATCACTGGGAAACACCCCCTACCCGCCCAGCGGCAAGACCGTACGGGTTGAACTGACCACTGCGAACCGCGGGTGAGTCGAGTCGGCCGGACGCCATATCCGAAGACCGGCCACCCCAGCTGATCGCGCGTTGTCGTCGCCAACGCATCTGACAGGTAGTTCGACTCGAACGCCGCCTCCACCGTGCGGCCGGTGCTGTGCCCGAGGCCTTCCGGCGGCCATCAGGGGCGGACGAGAACGAGGCCGACCTTGCCTGGTCGTACCGCGTGCTCCATGGCGTCGGCCAGCTCGCCGAGGCTGTACGTGGCGGCCACCTCTCGACACGTACGACGAGGAGGTGGCTTCAGGGGCTGAACGGGCCGGGGTTCTCACGGACGAAATCGGCCACCCCTGAAGGAGGCCTCCCGATGACCTGCTCGACCCCGTCCGCCTTGCGGTCGTAACGATTCTCCGCGTGAAGGCGAGCCATGGTGGAGATGTGCTGGAAGACATGATCGGGCAGCCCCAACGGTCTGAGATCGTCGTCGACCCATTCCTGCAAGGGGACGTCGATGTAGCCGACCGGTCGGCCCAGGGCCCCGGAAACTTCCGCCGCCATGGCGGCGACGTCCTCGGAACGCGGGCCGGTCAGCTCATAAATCCGGCCGACGTGCGGCGCAGGATCGGCCAGGATCTCCTCCACGACCGCGGCGACGTCCCCGGCCGCCACAGGGGAAGTTTTCGCCCGGCCGAAAGGCAGCCTGATGCTTCCGTACTTCGCGATCGAGGAAAAGCCCACACGGAACAGCGGGTTCTCCATGAACACGGTCGGCCTGACCTGGACAACGGGCAGGCCCGACCAGCCGAGGACCTGCTCCACCAGCCACTGCTGCCGCTGCTGCACGGACTCGGAAGTGCTGGTGAGGTCCATCTCGGAGACGGTCAGCTGCGACATGTTCACGAACACGTCCAGGGCCCCGTACGCACGCGCGGTGGCCGCCACCGTCACAGCAGCCTCCAGATACTGCGCCGACACGCCCATGCCGAAGTACATACGTCCACAACCGGCCAGGGCGTCGGCGATGTCGCCCGCCCGCGTCAGGTCTCCGACGACGACCTCGGCGCCCGTCGCGCGCAGCTTTTGCGCCCGCTCGTCGTCGCGGCGCACCATGGCCCGGACGGGCAGGCCCCGACGCCGGAGGCCTTCGACCACGGAACGCCCGACGGCGCCGACACTGCCCGCCGCGCCTGTCACCAGAATGGGCAGCACACTGGTTTCCGGGGTGTGGTCCATACGCGCAGCCTGTGGTGCGCACTGCCAGGGCGCAACTGGAGCCCGCCGAACCGTCGGCGCCGCAACAACAGCCGGCTCATGCACGACAGACAGTCGGCCCATGCGACGGAATCGGCATACACCGGGCGGGCTCGACCGGCACGGTACATGCCGTCCGGTTGGAGCTGCACCGAGCAGCTGGAAAAGCGTTGAGTGAGGAGCGATCCGCCACCGCAGACGGCTCACGCGGCACGCCCTCACCCCCATGCCGCCCACTTCTTCACCGCGAACCGGTCGCCGACACGATGCACTTGTGCTGCGCCCGGCCCGGGAAAGTGCGCGGGGAACAGCAGGGCGCCCCGGTCCGCGGCCTCCTCCAGCACACGGCGCCGGCTTACCCGCGCGCGAGGTTCGTCCTCGTCGAAGCTGGGGCAGTCGTCCGGCTCTGCGATCTGCAGTGGGCTGTGCAAGAGGTCCCCGGCGAACACCGCCCGGTCCGTGCCCGACCGCAGCCATACGACGGAGGAGCCGGGCGTATGGCCGGGAGCCGGCTCGATACGGAGCTGGGCGTCGATGTCATGGTGGTCGCCCTCCCACAGCACAGTCTGTCCGGCCCGGTGCACGGGGGCGACGCTGTCCTCGAAGACGTTGGCCATCCGAGGGCCGGAGCGGGTCCGGTGTCCGTTGGCCGGGTTCCAGTAGTCGAAGTCGGCGCGCGAGATGACGTACTGGGCGTGAGGGAAGGTCGGGCGCCACTCTCCGTCGTCCGTCAGGCGGGTGTTCCAGCCGACGTGGTCGCCGTGGACATGGGTACAGATCACCGTGTCGACGTCCTGCGGGCGGACGCCTGCCGCAGCCAGCTCACCGAGGTAGTGGGTCTTCAGCCGGTGGAAGGACGGCATGGCCGGGCGCTCCCGGTCGTTACCGATGCCGGTGTCGATCAGAATGGTCCGGCCCTCGCTGCGGATCAGCCAGGTCTGGATCACCATGTGGACCTCGTCGGCGACCGGGTCGAAAAAGGCGGGGGCGAGCCAGTTCTCGTGTGCCTGCCAGTGCTCGACGGGCACGTCGGGGAAGACGTAGTCACGGGCGCGTCCTCTGGCGGCCACCTCCACCACACGGGTGATCTCCGCGTTTCCCAGCACGATGGTGTCCATGCCCCCAGCCTGCGTGACGAATGACGCAGCCGCTATCGGTCGCATGACTACATGCGCGGTCCGGCTCAGCGGTCCGACGCCCAGTCAGCCCGTGTCCCCTCTCGGCGCTCGTCCGCCACTGTGCTGTACGTCCGGCGATCCGGCGATTTCAGTCTCCCGCCCGATGGGCTCGGACATCGTCACCTCACCTCGGGCGATGTCGTCTCCGGTGCTCACGCTCCGGGGCCGAGGCATGGATTCGAAGTCACTAAACCTGGCTGCCGAAGCTGTGGCTCAACCCTCTGAAGGAGCGGAACATGAGCGAGCGCAGCAAGTTTCTGGAGCCGATCACCCGTGAGAACGTCGCCGTGGTGCTGGTGGACCACCAGGTGGGCCTGCTGTCCGGCGTCCGGGACATCCCGCTCGCGGCGAGCTGAAGCACAACGTGGCGGCGCTGGCACGCGCGGCGACCACATTGGGCATCCCGCTGGTAGTCACCACCACCGCGGCCGACAGCACGTGGGGGCCGCCCGTCACGAGGAGTGCTGGTGGCCGACGTCGCGGGCCAGGTCCAGGCCGAGGACCCGGTCCAGGTGGGCGAAGGTTTCGAACTTGGCGCCCGGCGGCACATCGGACCGGTCCGCCAGGTCGGCCAGCAGGGTCAGGACGGCGGTGACGTCGAGATCCTCGGCGAGCGCCGCGTACGACTGCCGCAGCAGGTCGGCGGGGATCGGCCGGGACGGCTCCTGCGCCCAGTCGGCGACCGAGCGGCGCCAGTCGCGCAGTGTTTGCCTGGCCTCGGCCAGCGCGGCGCCGGTGACCGTGATCGGTGTTCTGTAGGGGCTGGTGAGCAGCAGGAGGCGCACGGCCAGCGGGTCGGCGGTGTCCGTCGGATCGGGTGTGCCCGGGGCGGAGAGGTGCTGGGTCGGTGGGGCCGTGGTGACCTGGCCCACCTCGATCAGGGCGCCGCCCTCGGCGTCGGCCGGGTCGGTGGTGCCCTCGGGGACCACGTGGACGTCGGCGGGGCCGCCCAGTGCCGCGTCCGGGCGGTGGGCTCCGACGACCGCGGGGGGATGGATGCCGAGTACCGCCATGACCCGGTCCAGGGCACGGGCCCGGTCGGGCGTCAGCTCCGGGGTGGTGAGGACCGTGATGACCTGGAGGCCGTTCAGCTCGGCGGTGCGGGCCAGTACGTCGCCGATCAGCGGGACGCGCAGGTGCAGGGGGCCCAGGCCGGTGCCGGTGTCCGGCCCGGTGCCGATGCCGGGCAGTTGGACGCGGCTGCGCAGCAGGTGGCGTGGGGCGGCGGGTACTTCCACGAGGTGGCCGGTGCGGGTGTCGGCGATACGCAGCATGATGCGGAGGCTAGGCCGTGGCCGGGTGCCGGGCCTGT
Source organism: Streptomyces sp. NPDC001890 (assembly GCF_042891445.1). Taxonomy (NCBI): domain Bacteria; kingdom Bacillati; phylum Actinomycetota; class Actinomycetes; order Kitasatosporales; family Streptomycetaceae; genus Streptomyces; species Streptomyces sp. NPDC001890. The sequence continues at coordinate 67,755 of NZ_JBIATE010000010.1, forward strand.
TGCCACGCCTCGCGCCGTGCTCGAAGCGGTCAGGAGGGGTCGTCGGGGAGCTCGGTGGCCGAGCGCATGTAGTCGTCGATGATCCGGTGGACCGCGCCGCGGTGGTCGGCCGGGTCGCCGTCGAGGCCGGCGGCGCGGAGCGCGAAGGCGCCGAACAGCTCCCAGCCCAGCAGTTGCGCGATGGCGATGGCGAAGGCCTCACGCACCTGTGTGTTGTCCTGCGCTCCCAGGGACACCGCGGCGTCCAGCGCCGACGAGCGTTCCTGGAACGAGGAGGGGGCCCGGTTGCTCAGCGCCAGCCAGGAAACCAGACGCACGTAGTCCATGCTGCGCTGTTCCTCGCTGCGGAGCCGGGCGAGGGCTTCGAGCGGGTCGGAGGCCGTGCGCACCGCCTCCAGGGTCTCGCGCTCCGACACGTCCAGCACGGCACGGATGAGGTCCTCGCGGCCGCCGATGTAGTGGTGGATGAGGCCGTGATTGACCCCGGCGTGCTGGGCGACGTCGCGGAGCGACACCGCGTCGGGGCCTCGTTCGGCGAAAAGGGCCCGTGCGGAGGAGACCAGTGCGGCCACCGTCTGCTCCCGGCCCAGGCGCGGCCGGCGGCCGGGACGGTTCGCGGGCTCGTCGTGCTTGTCGGTGTCCATGTTCTCGATTTTAGTCACTCGTCTAAAGTGAGGCGATCCGGGTCGGGGCGGCGCTCGCCCCGACCGGTGACGGAGAGAAGCACAAGAAGACGAGTGGAGGACTTGAACAATGGATACGCGTGAGTACGGCGACGGTGGTCCGCAACTGTCGGTGGTGGGCCTGGGGTGCAACAACTTCGGGATGAAGCTGGACGCCGAGGCGAGCCGGGCGGTGGTGGCCACCGCCCTGGACGCGGGTATCACCCACTTCGACACCGCTGAGATGTACGGCGAAGGCAAGTCCGAGGAGTTCCTCGGCGCCGCCCTCGCGGGCCGCCGCGACGAGGCCGTCATCGCCACCAAGTACCTTCCGCGGCCGCAGGACGAGCCCTGGACGCCGGGCGCCCTCGCGACGCGCATCCGCGAGGCGTGCGAGTCGAGCCTGCGCCGTCTGGGTACCGACCGGATCGATGTCTTCTACCAGCACTACCCGGACCCCGAGGCGCCGGTCGAGGAGGTCGTGGAGACGCTCGACGAGCTGGTGCGGGCCGGCAAGGTGCTGCACGTGGCCACCTCGAACGTCGACGCGGGGCAGATCAGCGGCTCCCGCCAGGTCGCCGAGAAGCTCGGGCTCGCCCGCTTCACCGGGGTGCAGGCCGAGTGGAACCTGCTTTCGCGCGATGTGGAGGCCGGTGTCGTTCCGGCGGCCAGGGCGGCGGGCATGGGTGTCGTGCCCTACTTCCCGCTCGCCTCCGGCCTGCTCACCGGCAAGTACGCCGCCGGGCAGCCCTACCCCGAAGGGTCGCGCTTCGCGCTCATCCCGTACTTCGCCCAGGTGGCGACCGAGGAGAACTTCCGCAAGGTCGAGCAGCTGACCCGGTTCGCGGCCGACCGCGGGCGGAGCATCATCGAGCTCGCCTTCGGCTGGCTCCTCGCCCAGGACGGCGTCGCCTCCGTCATCGCGGGCGCCACCACCCCCGAGCAGGTCGCCGCCAACGCCTCGGCGATCGGCTGGGAGCTGGACACCGAGGAGCTCGCGGCCGTGCAGGACATCCTGCGCTGAAACCGCCGCACACCCACGACCGAGGAACAGGACCTTTCATGACCACCTCACAGGACACCTCGCAGGACACCTTCCAGGGCAAGGTCGCCGTCATCACCGGGGCCTCCGCGGGCATCGGTGCCGGTTTCGCCGAGCACGCCGCCTCCCTCGGAATGAGGCTGGTCCTCGCCGACATCGCCGAGGACCGGCTGGCCGCCGTGGTGCGGGCGCTCGCCGACCAGGGCGCCGAGGTCGAGGGCGTCGTCACCGACGTCTCCGACCCGGCGTCCGTGGAGGCGCTCGCCGAGCGGGCGTACGAGCGCTTCGGCACGGTCGATCTGCTGCTCAACAACGCGGGGATCATGGCGATGGGCTACTCCTGGGAGATCCCCGCCGAGCGCTGGGACGCCATGCTGCGGATCAACATCGGCGGGTACGTCAACGGCATCCGGGCCTTCGTGCCGCGGCTGCTCGCCCAGGGCGGAAAGGCGTGGGTGGTGAACGTGTCGTCCGTCGGCGGGTTCCTGCCGAGCCCGCTGATGGCGCCGTACAGCGTGACGAAGTTCGGCACGCTGGCGCTGACCGAGTCGCTCGCCTACGAATTGCAGATGAAGCAGTCGGACATCCAGGTGTCGGTCGTCTTCCCGGACTCCGTCCAGAGCGAGATCTTCAAGGTCGACGCTCCCGGCCAGGAGGCTCAGCCGGAGGTCGCCGCGTTCAACGCGCAGCTCCAGGCGCGGGCCGACTCCGCCGGGATCACACCGCTGGAGCACGCGCGACGGTGCTTCGAGCAGATCGCCGAGGGGCGTTACTGGGTGTTCCCGCAGCCGGAGATGGTGGACGCGGCGCTGCCGGCGCGCACGGACATGATCCTGGGGCGGCACAACCCGGTGCTGAACCCGAACGTCTGACGCGATACGCCCGAGTGATGAAGTGGCGGGCCCCGCCCCGTCGCTTCTCGCTTCTCACTTCTCCTCGGTCAGCTGCTCGTCCAGTTCGTCGAAGAGCAGCTCGCCGTGGTCGATCTGGCCGGTCCGGTAGGCGGATCGCGCCACGAGGTGGGCTGCTACGGGGCCGGTCATCAGCTGGAAGAAGCCGATCAGGCCGAGGGTCGCCAGGTCCATGCCGCTGCGCAGTCGCAGGGCGACCCCGGCGAGGACCAGGAGCATGCCGAGGGTCTGCGGCTTGGTCGCGGCATGGCTGCGGGAGAGCACGTCCGGCAGGCGCAGCATCCCGATCACACCGAGCAGGCAGATGGCCGCGCCGATGAGGACCAGGACCGCGCCCGCCATGTCGAGGACCTGGAGCCAGACGTTCACCGCGGTTCCCCCTCGCGGCCTCCGGTGCCGCTCCCGGTGCCGCCCCCGGTCCGGTCCGTGCCGTGTCGCGGCGGTCTGTCGCGTACGGCGATGAAGCGGGCGATGCCGACCGACCCCGTGAACCCGAGGAACGCCAGCACCAGCATGATCGGGAAGTAGAACGAGTCGCGCGCGAAGGCGGACTTGGCGCCGAGGCCCGCGATGATGAGGGCCGCGCACACATCGAGCGAGATGGCCCGGTCCAGCATGGAGGGGCCCCGCCGGATGCGGGCGAGGAGCCCCGCTCCGGCGATGACGATCAGCACGACGGCCGCGGTGAGCAGTGCCCGGTCGACGGTCTCCGGTGCGCTCATGCGTCGCTCTCCCGGTCGGTTGCGGTCGGTGGTGGCGGTGCGGCGACGCGGGCGATCTCGTCCGCGGTGCCGAAGGCCCGTACGGTCAGCCGTTCCAGGCGCCAGACGGAGCGGCGCGCCGCGTCGAGCACGGCAGGCCGGTCCGCGTCGAGGACGTGCAGGAAGACGGTGGCCGTGGCGCGGCGTACCTCGACGACCGATCCGCCGGGCACGTTGGACACGGCGACGGCGGTGGCCGCGAGCATGAGGTCGGAGCGGCAGCGCAGCGGTACCGCGATGACGGCGGCCCGGTGCGGGTGGTCGACGAAGATCTGCCGGGTGACGCGCACGCCCGAGGTGTACATGTCGTAGAGCAGGTACCCGGCGAGCATCAGGATGCCCCAGGGGTGCAGGCGCAGGCCCAGGTCGACCCGGGGCAGCGGGAAGGCCAGGCAGACGGCGACGGCGACGACCACGCCGGTGAGCAGGTTGACCCAGTTCGGGCTGGACCAGAGCAGCACCCAGATCAGGGTGAGCCAGGCGATGAGCGGAAGGTCGAGCACGCGTCGTCGGCGCCCGACGAACTCGCAGCTGAAGGGCGGCAGGTCCTTGTTCCGGAAGGACAGCCTGAGCAGGCGTTTCACCGGCCGAGCACCGCCTGTACGTAGGGGGTCCGCGCGAGGAGTTCGGCGGCCGCGCGGTCGGTGTAGGAGGTCAGGGGCCCGGCGAACACGGTGAAGGCGAGGCCGAGCGCGACGGTCGCGGCGGTGGCCCAGGTCATCGGCAGGGGCAGTTTGGTCGTGGTGGTGACGGCGTGCCCGTGCAGGGTGGCCGCGACGGCCCGTCCGGCGGGCTGGTGGCGGGGGCGGACCGGTTCGTCGCCGGTGCCGGGGATCCGGTCGGGGCCCTCGTCCGCATCGTCGTCGTCCTCGTCGGAGTCGGACTCCAGGACGGTGCCGGTGGCGGCCTGTCCGGGGGGTGCGGCCCGCCAGAACGCCAGGTTCCAGACCTTGGCCATCACGTACAGGGTCAGGAGGCTGGTCACCGCCGACCCGGTGACCAGGATCCACGCCCAGACGCCGCCGTCGGCGACACCGGCCCGCATCAGCCCGAGTTTGCCGATGAAGCCGGAGAGCGGCGGGATGCCGGCCAGGTTCATGGCGGGTACGAAGAAGAGGGCGGCGAGCACCGGGGCGGCCTTGGCGAGGCCGCCGATCCGGGTGAGTTCGGTGGTGCCGCCCCGGCGTTCGATCAGCCCGGCCACCAGGAACAGCGTGGTCTGCACGGTGATGTGGTGGGCGACGTAGACGATCGCGCCGCCGTACGCGTCCCGGGTGGCGAGGCCGATCCCGAAGACCATGAAGCCGATGTGGCTGATGAGGGTGAAGGAGAGCAGCCGTTTCAGGTCGGTCTGGGCGACGGCTCCGAGGATCCCGACGACCATCGAGGCGAGCGCGGCGGCCATCAGCAGGTCGCCGAGCCGGTTGCCGGGGAAGAGCAGGGTCTCGGTGCGCAGCATGCAGTAGACGCCGACCTTGGTGAGCAGTCCCGCGAAGACGGCGGTGACCGGGGCGGGTGCGGTGGGGTAGGAGTCGGGGAGCCAGGCGGCGAGCGGGAAGACAGCGGCCTTGATGGCGAAGACGGTGAGCAGCATCGCCTGGATCAGGGTCTGGACGCCGAGCGGGAGTCCGGCGAGGCGGCCGGCGAGCTGGGCGAAGTTCGCGGTGCCGGTCGCCGCGTACGTCATGGCGATGGCGGTGAGGAAGAGCATCGATGAGAAGAGGGAGATGATCACGTAGGTGGAGCCCGCGCGGATGCGGGGGCCGGTGCCGCCGAGGGTGAGCAGGACGAAGCTGGCGACGAGCATGATCTCGAAGCCGACGTAGAGGTTGACGAGGTCGCCGGCGAGGAAGGTGCAGGAGACCCCGGCGACCAGGATCAGGTAGGCGGGATGGAAGACCGCTACGGGTGTCTCCTCCTCCCGGTCGGCCATGCCCTGCCCGAGGGAGTAGACCAGCACGCAGAGGGTGACGGCCGAGGAGACGGTCAGCATCAGCCCGGACAGCCGGTCGGCGACCAGGGTGATGCCGAGCGGCGGGGCGAAGTCGCCGAGGTGGACGGTGAGCGGGCCGCGCATGTCGGCGACGGTCATCAGGGTGACGGAGAGCCCCAGTACGGCGGTGAGCACGGCGACGCTGATGAGGCGCTGGAGCTGTTTGAGGCGGGTGCCGAAGGCGAGGCTGAGGCCGGTGGCGCAGAGCGGCAGCAGCACCGGCAGGGGGACGAGTGCGTTCATCCGGTGGCTCCCGGGTCGGCGTCGGGGCGGTTCTGCTGGGCCCCGTGGTCCTCGGGGTCGGGGCGGTCCTGCTGGGCCCCGTGGTCCTCGGCGTCGGGGCGGTTCTGCGGGGCCGCGTAGTCCTCGGGGTCGGCGCCCAGTACGTCGTGCCAGAGGTCCCCGGTGGCGTCCCGGCCGCGGGCCTGGAGGGCGCGGTCGGCGCGCAGCCGGGCGCGCAGGCGGCGGCGTTCCTCGCGGTACCGGGCGCGTTCCTCGTCCGTGACGTCGTCGGCGGCCCGGAAGCGCTCGCGCAGTTCGTCCCGCTCCCCCAGCACCTCGGCGCGCAGCACGATCCGGCGGTCCTCCAGGTCGTCGTGGACCTCGTCGGTGCCGGTCAACTGATGGCTGCGGTAGGCCATGGCGAGGAGGAACGCGGTGGTGGCGAGGGTGATGACGATCGCGGTGAGCGCGATGGCCTGGGGCAGCGGGTCGGTGACCCGGCCCAGCGGGACGCCGTAGAGGAGCGGTTCCGCGCCGGCGCGTCCGCCCGCGGCGAGGACGAGCAGGTTGATGCCGTTGCCGGCGATGACCGCGCCGAGCAGGATGCGGGTGAGCGGGCGGGTGAGCATGAGGATGCCGCCCACCGCGCAGAGCACCGCGGCGGTGGCCAGGAGGGAGGCGCTGACGGTCATCCTGGGGTGCCTCCCGTGCCGGGGGCCGGTCGCGGTGGTGCGGCGGCTGCGGCGGCCGCCTGCTCGGCCGCCGCTCGCTCGATCTGGCGGTCGATCTTGGCGCCGAGCGCGCGCACGATGTCCAGCACGACGCCCAGGACCAGCAGGTAGACGCCGAAGTCGAAGAGGATGGGCGTACCGATGTGGTATTCGCCGATCAGCGGCAGCCGGCCGTAGTGGGTCCAGGCGTGCAGGACCGTTCCGTCGGCGAGGCCGAGCAGGGCGACGCCGGTGGAGACGAACAGTCCGAGGCCGGTGAAGAGTCCGGGCTGCAGCGGGGCGGCCTCGGCCAGTTCGAACCGGCCGCCCGCCAGGTAACGGGTGATCAGGGCGAGTCCGGCGACGAGCCCGGCGACGAAACCGCCGCCCGGCATGTTCTCGGCGCAGAACAGCAGGTACAGCGAGAGCACCAGGACCGGGTGGAACAGCAGCCGGGCCACGACCTCGAAGACGACGGAGCGGTGCTCGGGCGCCAGCGTCGAGCCGGCCGCGAGCCAGTCGCGCTCCGGTGCCCCTTCGTCGCCGTGCGGGAGGCCCGTCATCCCGGGTGCCGTCAATGACCAGGCGGTACGTCCCCGTACCTCGTCGCGCGGTGACGACTCCTCGGTCCGGCGGTGCAGGTAGATCAGGCTCGTGACGCCGACCGCCGCCGCCGCGAGCACCGCCGACTCCCCCATCGTGTCCCAGGACCGCAGGTCGACGAGAATGGTGGCCACGACGTCCTTGAGCCCGTGGTGGGAGACCTCCTCGACCATGGCCGCGCCCGCCGGATCGGCCTCGCGGGCGGCCGCCGCGACCCACACCACCACGCCGAGCGTCGCCGCCGCGGCCAGCGCCACCGGGATGCGCACCGCGCGCCGCCAGGTGCTGACGGACTCCTGGAAGTGCACCGGCATCCGCCGCAGCACCAGCACGAACACGATCATCGACACGGTCTCGACGCAGAACTGGGTGAGCGCCAGGTCCGGGCCGCCCTGGACGACGAAGAGCAGCGCCGCGCCGTATCCGGTGAGCCCGGCCAGGACCACGGCCTTCATCCGGCGGCGGACGGTGAGGCACATGAGTGCGGCCGCGCAGGTCAGTACGGCGACGGCGCCCTGGAGGGGGATGTCCCAGATCCTCGGGGCGGCGGCGGTGTGCCAGGGCCGGTCCATGACGAGGACGGTGAGCTGGCCTGCCAGCATCACGAGCAGGGTGGTGGCGAGGTAGCCGGAGAGCGAGCCGCGCTGGACGAAGCCGGTGAGCTGGAGGGAGAGCCGTTCCAGGCCGAGCAGCAGGTGTCCGAAGACGCTGTCGGCGGATCTCCAGGCGATCCGCCGGGAGATCCGGGTCACGCCGGAGCGCCCCAGGAAGAGCAGCACACCGCCCGCGGCGGCGACGGCCGAGAGCAGCAGAGCGGTCCCGAAGCCGTGCCAGAGCGCGAGGTGGTACGGATGCGCGGACGGCTCGAAGGCGTCCGCGTACGCGCTGAACAGCCGGTCGGTCCAGCCGATGCCCGGCCCCAGCACCAGCCCGCACAGCGCGAGCAGGGCGGGCGATGCGAGGAACGGCCACCCGACCCGGTGCACCGGGGTGTCCTCGGCCCCGGGCTTGCGGCAGAAGGCGCCCCAGACGAACCGCAGGGTGTACGCGACGGTCAGCGCCGAGCCCGCGACCGTGACGCCCAGCGCCCAGCGGTCGGCGGTCGATCCCTCCAGCAGCGCCTCGAAGGCCGCCTCCTTGGCGGCGAAGCCGAGCAGCGGGGGCAGGGCCGCCATGGACGCGGCGGCGAGGACCGCGACCGCGCAGACGTGCGGCAGCGTCCGGCCGACCCCGGAGAGCCTGCGCAGATCACGGGTGCCCGCGGCGTGGTCGACGATGCCCGTGACGAGGAACAGCGGGGCCTTGAACAGTGCGTGGGCCAGGATCATGACGGCGGCGGCCAGCGCGGTGTCCCGGTTGCCGGCCCCGGCGAGCAGGGTGAGGAAGCCGAGCTGGCTGACGGTGCCGTAGGCGAGGACGAGTTTGAGGTCGTTCAGGCGCAGCGCCCGCCAGCCGCCGAGCAGCATGGTCGCGGCGCCGAGGACGATCACGACGGGCCGCCAGACGGGCACGTCCGCGAAGCCGGGCGCGAGCCGCGCGACGAGGTAGACCCCGGCCTTCACCATCGCGGCGGCGTGCAGATAGGCGCTGACGGGGGTGGGCGCGGCCATGGCGTTGGGCAGCCAGAGGCTGAACGGCCAGATCGCCGACTTCGACAGGGCCCCGCACAGGATCAGCACCACCGCGACGGAGACCGCGAGGGTGGCCCGGGGCGGGTCGGCGAGGATGGCGGAGATACGGTACGTGCCCGCCGACTGACCGATGATCAGGAAACCGACGAACATCGCGAGACCGCCGAGGGTGGTCACGGTGAGCGCCTGGAGCGCGGAGCGGCGGCTGTGCTTCCGCTCGCTGTCGTATCCAATCAGCAGGAAGGAGAAGACCGTGGTCAGCTCCCAGAACACATAGAGCGAGATCAGGTCGTCGGCGAGGACGAGGGCGAGCATGGCGCCCGCGAACGCCAGGAGATTCCCTGCGAATCCGGCCAGTTGGGGGGAGTCGTCGGTGAAGTACGAGGCGCAGTAGAGCAGGACGAGCGTGCCGATCCCGGCCGCGAGCAGCACCATCAGTTCGGCGAGCGCGTCGAACCGCAGCGCGACGGTGACGTCGTAGGCGGGCATCCACCGCCACGACCAGGTGACCGCGCCGCCGGACGCCGCGGTGTTCCACTGCGTGGCCGCCCACACGGTGGCGGCGGCCGGTGGCAGGGCGAGGACGACGAAGGCGCGCCTGCCCAGCCTCCGTACCAGCGGGCGTGCGAAGGCGGCCAGGACGAAGTGGCAGACGATGAGCGCGGTCATACGGCCCCGGGGGAGGTTCCGCGCCCTGCGCGGACGGGCGTCCCGGGTTCAGGTGATACGTAACGGGCGAACAGCACTGAATACAGATATATCCCCGACCGCGCCTCACCCGTACGGCGCGCCGCGCCCCCCGCCGCGCGGTGGGTTCACCCGTGCTCGCCGCAGACCCCGCTGTGGTCGCAGTACGGCCGGTTCGCGGTGCGTCCGCAACCGCAGAGCATCACCCGGGTCTCCTGGCGCGGCCCCTCGGGAGCGGCCACTTCGAGGTCCCCGCGCGGGTGGAGGACGCCGTCGTCGCGCAGCGGGACGGACCAGGCGCTTCCGCAGCATGATGGCGAAGCTGTGTGTGATCGGTGATGCCCATGTGAGCCCACTTCCTTTTCGTTTTTTCACTATGACTAATATCGATGTGTCGAAGTTCTCAACGGATTTGACCAGTCCTGAGGCTGGCATCATCAAGGAGCACGCCCTGCGCACGCGCGCCTCACGGCGGACCGCATCGACCACCATGTCGCTGCGGACAGCCCTGCTCGTCCTGGCCATCGTTCCCGGCGTCGCACTGGCCGCCCTCTGGGCCGTCACCAGTGGTCAGACCCTGCTTGACTTCCAACGCCAGGCTGCTCAGGGGCAGTTGGCACAGAAGGCCGGCCAGCCGTCCAACATCGTGTATTACAACCTCCAGGCGGAGCGCCGGCTCAGCGCCGAGGCGCTCGCCCGGCACCAGGGCGCCACCGAGGAACTCCAGCGGCAGCGCAAGCTGACCGACGACGCCGTCAAGAGTTTCCAGACGCTCTCCGACGTGGCCACCGACGACGCACCCGCCGAGGTCCGCGACGCGGTCGGCAGGGCCCGGGAGGCCATCAACCAGCTCCCGGCCCAGCGCGCCCTCGTCGACGACGGCGGCAGCGACCAGCAGAAGGCCGTGTACGGCTACTACACGGATCTGATCGCGGTCGACCTCCAGCTCTTCGCCGCGCTCAGCCACGTCGACAACGGCCGGATCACCACGCTCTCGCAGCCGCTGGTCGACCTGTTCTGGACCAAGGAGATGATCTCCCGCTCGGACGCCCTGCTGGCGCGCGGCTGGTCCAGGGGCAAGCTGAGCACCGAGGACCTGAAGCTGGTCCGGGAGGCCGTCTCCGGCCAGGAACTCCAGTACTCCACCAAGGTCGTTCCCCAACTGCCCCCGGACGAGAAGGCCATGTGGGAGGAGATCACCCGCAGCCCGGCCTGGAAGACCAAGACGCGGGTGGAGAACGAGGTGCTGCGCCCGGCCGATGCCGACGCGAAGGGGTTCGTCGCCCTCGACGCCCAGGAGAAGACCTGGCGCGGGGCGATGGACGAACTCACCCCGCAGATCGAGAAGCTCCTTGAGCACCGCACCGCCAGTGTGGTCGAGGAGGGCAAGGGCAGCGTCATGTCGCTGCTGTTCAAGATGGTGCTGACCACGGTCGTCGGCCTGCTGGCCGTGATCGCGGTCATCTGGACCACCTGGCGCCTCACCCGCAACCTCCGCCGCCGGATCGGCAGCCTCCAGGAGCGGGCCGAGGAGCTGGAGAAGGCCCTGCCGGACGTCGTCGAGCGGCTCGCCCAGGGCGAACGGATCGATGTCGAGGCCGAGGCGCGGGCCATCGAGCCCGACGGCGAGGACAGCCGCGGCGACGAGCTGACCCGGCTCGGCGACGCGCTCAACCTGGCGCGCACCAGCGCGCTGGCCGCGGCCGTCAAACAGGCCGACCAGCACCGCGGCTTCGAGCGGCTGCTCCAGCGCATCGCCCGCCGTACCCAGCAGTTGATCGGCCAGCAGCTGAAGAAGCTGGACGAGCTGGAGCGCAAGCACGAGGATCCCGAGGTGCTCGACGGCCTCTTCGACCTGGACCACCTCACCGCCCGACTGCGGCGGTACGAGGAGAACCTGGTGATCCTCGCGGGCGGTTCCCCGCACCGGCGCTGGCGCAAGCCGGTTCCGCTGCTGGACGTGATGCGTTCCGCCCAGGGCGAGGTGCAGGACTACCGGCGCGTGGTGCTGGACCTCGACGGCAGCCCCTGGCTGTCGGAGCGGGCCGTCGGCCCGGTCTCCCACGTGCTCGCCGAGCTCATCGAGAACGCGCTCAGCTTCTCCCGGCCGCCGAGCCCGGTCGAGGTCAGGGCCGCGAAGGTGAGCCGTGGTCTGGCCATCGAGGTCGAGGACCGCGGACTGGGGATGGAGGAGGACCAGCTGGCGGCGGCCAACGAACTGATGGTCCGGCCGCCCCGGATGGACGTGCTCGCCCACTCCGACGACATCCGTCTCGGCCTGTACGTGATCGCACGGCTCGCGGACCAGCACGGCCTGCGGGTGGAGTTCCGCTCCTCCGCGTACGGCGGTACCCGCGTGGTCCTGCTCGTCCCCGACGAGCTCACCGTCCCCGAGCCGCGTACCGGCCCGGTCGGCGTGCCGGCCCCGGCTCCCGCCGCCCCCGCGGCGCCTGTTGCCGCCGCGCCCGACGGCGCGCTGCCCACCCGCGTACAGGGGCAGGCACTCGCCGGAGTCACCGCGCTGCACGCGTCGGGTGCCCCGTACGCCACCACCGAGCAGCCCTACCCGGCCACCGAACAGCCCTACCCGGCCCCGGAACCGGACCCGTACCGGCCGGAGCAGGAGCCGCAGCAGGAGCAGCCGTACGCCCCGCCGGCCGCGCCGTACACCGCCCAGGCCCAGGAGGACCCGTACGGCCAGGCGGAACGGCCGTACATGACGGCCGCCGGACAGTACCCCGTGGACCAGCCGCCGTACCCGGTGCCCGAGAGCCGGTTCCCCGGTGACCAGGAGCCGTTCGCGGCTCCGCAGCAGCCGTACCCGGCTCCGTACGCCTCCGCCCCCGGGACGGACCACCCGGCGTCCCTCCCGGTTCCCGCGCCCCGGCTCCCGGTGTCGGAGCCCGACCACCCGGCCCCGCCGGACGTCGCGGCCCTCCACGCCCGGGACGCGGGGCCCGGATCCGACCGGCCCGCCCTCCCCGCGCCCGGTGCGGAGCCCCCGTTGCCACGCCGGGTACGGCAGGCCAGCCTGGCCGACGAGCTGCGGCTCGACCCGGCGGCCTCCCGGCCCGCCGCACCGCAGCCGCCGGACCAACCCGAGAACCCGCAGCCGCGACCGGCGCCCCGCCGGGCCGGAGCCGCGATCGGGGCGTTCCAGCGCCGGTCCCGTGCCGCCCGCGCGACCGACGAGGCACCGAAGCAGCCTGCACCGCCAGCGATACCGCTCCCCACGAGAGAAGAACGGCCATGACACGCACAACCGCCACCCACCAGGACCTCGACTGGCTGCTCGACGGCCTGGTGGACTCGGTGGCCGAGACCCAGCACGCCGTCCTGCTGTCCGACGACGGACTCGTGGTCAGCCACTCGCGCACCATCGACCGCGCCGACGCCGAGCGGCTGGCCGCCATCTGCACCGGCCAGCAGAGCCTGGCCCGCGGCGTCGGCCAGCTCTTCAACGGCGGCGGCGTGCACCAGGTCATCGTCGAGCTGAACGACCTCTGGCTGTTCATCATCGCCGCCGCCCAGGGCACCCACCTCGCCGTGATCGCCTCCCAGGAGGTGGACGCCGAGATCATGTCGCTCGCCATGCACAACCTCGTGCAGCAGGTCGGCCAGAAACTCACCACGCCGGCCCGCGGCGGGTTCGACGCCTTCGGTACCGGGGACGGGCAGCGCGCGTGACCCCGCACTGGGAGGACGAGGCCGAGGAGGACGGGGCGGGCACGATGGTGCGCCCGTACACCATCACCCGGGGCCGGACCGCTCCCGAGCGTGACGACTTCAGCCTGATCACCGTGCTCACGACCGCGCAGGACCCCCGGGACGAGCACGGTGCGCCCGTGCGGCCCGGGAGGCTCCAGCCGGAACACCGGATGATCCTGGAGCGCTGCCGTCGCCCGGCCGCGGTCGCCGAAGTCGCCTCCGGCCTCGGCCTCCCGGTGTCGGTGACCAAGATCCTGCTGGCCGACCTCGTGGCCCAGGGCCTGCTGCTCGCCCGCGCCCCGGTCTCGGTGGCGCGGGTGGCGGGCGGGCGCGACATGGGGCTGCTGGCCGCCGTACGTGACGGACTCCGGAGACTCTGAACCAAGATGACAAGCAGTCAGGCGGCCCCCGCCGCCGTCAAGATACTTATCGCCGGAGGCTTCGGCGTCGGCAAGACCACCCTGGTGGGCGCGGTCAGCGAGGTCGCACCGCTGCGCACCGAGGAGTACCTGACCAAGGCCAGCGTCGGAGTCGACGACCTGGCCGGTGTCGGCGAGAAGGACACCACCACCGTCGCGCTGGACTTCGGCCGCATCACGGTCAGTTCCGAGCTGGTGGTCTACCTCTTCGGCACCCCCGGCCAGGAACGCTTCTGGTTCATGTGGAACGACCTGGTCAACGGGGCGCTCGGCGGCGTGGTGATCGCCGACACCCGCAGGCTGGAGACGAGCTTCGCCTCGATCGACTTCTACGAGAGCCGGGACATCCCATTCGTGGTCGCGATCAACTGCTTCCACGGCCACAACACCCGTACCCCGGACGAGATCAGGGCCGCTCTCGACCTCGACCCGCACGTGCCGCTGCTGATCGGCGACGTGCGCGAGCGCCCGTTCGGCCGGGACGTGCTGCTGGCCCTGGTGGACCACCTGATGAGCCTGCCCGTCGCGGCCGGCTGACGGTCCGCCCCGTAACTCCCCGCACCTTTCTCGCTCTGGAGACACCTGAGATGGCAACACCCCTGCGCGTCCTGATTCACGGCGGCGGCATCGGCGGGCTCACGCTCGCCACCGCACTGGCCCGGCGCGGCCACACCGTCGAGGTCGCCGAGCTCCGCGACGAGCTGGACGCGCTCGGCGTCGGCATCATCCAGCCGTCCAACGCCCTGCACGTCATGCGGGAGATCGGGGTCCTCGACGACTGCCTGGCGGCGGGCTTCGAGTGGGAGGTCCTGACCATCGCCGACCCGGCCGGCAACACGCTCGCCGAGATACCCCAGCCGCGGATGGGCGACGCCCCCTCCAACAACGGCATCCCGCGCCCCGCCCTGGCCCGGGTGCTGAACTCCGCCGCCGTCGCCGCGGGCGCCAGGATCCGCTTCGGCACCACCATCACCGAGCTGACCGACGACGGCTCCGGTGTGGACGTCACCCTGTCCGACGGCTCCTCGGGCCGCTGGGACCTGGTGGCCGGCTTCGACGGCATCGGTTCGCCGCTGCGCACCCGGCTCTACGGGGACCGCTACACCCCCGAGTACACCGGCTTCGCCAACTGGCGGGTGACGGTCCCCCGGCAGCCGCAGGTGCGGGGCGTGGTGATGGGTACCGCGGGCAAGGACGCCAAGGCGCTGCTCACCCCGATCACCGGGGAACTGATGTACCTGGGTGCGGTGTTCGCGGAGTCCGAGGACTTCCGGCCGGACCCGGAGCGGGCCCACGAGCAGCTCACGGAGCGCCTCGCGATGTTCTCCGGACCGGTCGCCGAGGCGCTCGCCACCGTCACCGACCCGGCCTCGGTGGTGTACTCGCGGATCTCCCAGGTGACGGTCGAGGAGCCGTGGCACGTCGGCCGGGTCGTCCTGGCCGGTGACGCCGCGCACGCCTCCACCCCGCACATCGCCCAGGGCGCCGCGATGGCCGTCGAGGACGCGCTGGTGCTGGCCGAGTCGCTGGACGCCGGGTCCGGCGTGGCCGAGGCGCTCGAAGCGTGGGAGGCGCGTCGCCGCCCCCGGGCCATGTGGGTGCAGGCCATGTCGCGTGCGGTGCTCAAGCAGGAGACGGGCAACGAGACGACGCCCGAGGAGGACGAGCTGCTGAAGGTCGGCATTCCGGGCGCCGCCCATGTGCTGGTGAAGCCGTACTGACCCTCGCCGACGCGCCGGTCGCCGCACGCGTACGGGCCCGGTTAGCCGGGCCCGTACGGTGCGTTCACGGCAGTACCGCCACCCCGTCGATCTCCACCAGGGCCTGCTCGTCCCAGAGCCTGGCCACCCCGATGACGGCCATGGCCGGGAAGTCGCGGCCCGCCAGCCGCCGCCAGATCCGGCCCAGTTCGGCGGCGTTCTCCCGGTAGTCGGCCACATCGGTGGCGTACACGGTGACCCGGGCGAGGTCCGCCGGGGCGCCGCCCGCCGCGCGCAGCGCGGTGAGCAGATTGGTGAGCGCGGTGGCGAACTGCTCGGGCAGGCCGTCGCCGACGATCTTGCCGTTCTGGTCGAGGGCGGTCTGCCCGGCCAGGAAGACCAGTTGGCCGCCGGTGGCCGTGACGGCGTGCGAGAAGCCCGTGGGCGGGGACAGCTCGACGGGGTTGATCCGGTGGACCGGACTCATGCGGAAGCCTCCCGGGTGGCGTAGAGCTCCTTGGCGATGATCGTGCGCTGGACCTCGCTGGCGCCCTCGTAGATCCGTGGCGCGCGGACCTCCCGGTAGAGGTGTTCCAGGAGGTGGCCGCGGCGCAGGGCGCGGGCGCCGTGCAACTGGACGGCGGTGTCGACGACGTACTGCGCGGTCTCGGTGGCGTACAGCTTCGCCATGGCGGCCCGGCCCGGCACCCCGGGCTCCCCCGCGTCGTACGCGGCGGCCGCCGCGAACACCAGGAGCCGGGCGGCCTCGGTCCGGGTGGCCATCTCGGCGACCTGGTGGGACACGGCCTGCAGGTCCTTGAGCGGGCCGCCGAACGCGGTGCGGTGGGCGGTGTGTTCCACGGTGGCGTCGAGTGCGGCGCGGGCCATGCCGACGGCGAACGCGCCGACGCTGGGGCGGAAGAGGTTGAGGGTGTCCATGGCGACCCAAAAGCCCCGGTCGGGTTCGCCGAGGACGTCGTCGGTGGTGACCGGGACCCCGTCGAACGCCAGGGCGCCGATGGGGTGCGGCGAGAGCATGTCGAGGGCGGTGCCGGTCAGTCCGGGGCGGTCGGCGGGGACCAGGAACGCGGTGATGCCGCGGGCGCCCGCGCCCGGGGTCGTGCGGGCGAACACGGTGTAGAAGTCGGCCTCCGGCGCGTTGGAGATCCAGCACTTCTCGCCGGTCAGCCGCCAGCCACCGGCCTCGGGGCCGGCGCTCAGGGCGAGGGCCGCCGCGTCGGAGCCCGCGCCCGGTTCGCTGAGCGCGAAGGCGGCGACGGCGCGGCCCGCCCGCACCTCGGGGAGCCAGCGTTCGCGGTGGGCCGGGGTGCCCGAGCGGAGCAAGGGGTGGGTGCCGAGACCCTGGAGGGCCAGCGCGGTCTCGGCCTCGGTGCAGCCGCGGGCCAGGGACTCGCGGAGCAGGCAGAGATCGAGGGCCCCCGAGCCCAGCATCCGATCCAGCAGGCCCGACTCGCCGAGTGCGGCGATCAGGGGGCGGTTGACGTGGCCGGGGTCGCCCTTCTCGGCGAGGGGACGCAGTTGTTGCTCGGCCAGGGTTCTTAGCTCTTCACACCAGGCGGTCTGTGCCGGATCGAGTGAGAATGCCGTCATACGGGCGCCCTTCTGGTCGCGTCTCGTCTTCCTGGTCTCTCGTTCCCGCTTTTCGGTCTCTTGTTCCCGTTTCCCCGTCCACCCGTTTCCCGACCACCCGGTCTATCGCGGACCGTTGACTACCGTCACCCAAACGATACGCTCCAGAGGCGACAAGGGGGCGAGCCGTCATGGACCCGAAGACCTCAGCGCACGTCGACACCTTCGCCAGGGAGCACCTGCCACCGCGGGACCAGTGGCCACAGCTGCTCTTCGGCCTTCCCGAGCTGCACTATCCGGACCGCCTCAACTGCGCGGCGGAACTGCTGGACCGTACGGCCGACCGCTTCGGCGCCGACCGCCCCGCCTTCCGCACCCCGGACGGCGCGGTGTGGAGCTACCGGGAGCTGCGGGAGCGGGTGGACCGGATCGCCCATGTCCTCACCTCCGATCTGGGGGTCGTACCCGGCAACCGCGTCCTGCTGCGCGGCGCCACCACACCCCATCTGGCCGCCTGCTGGCTCGCGGTGCTGAAGACCGGTGCGATCGCCGTCACGGTGCTGGACCGGCAGCGCTCCGCGGAACTGTCCACCATGTGCTCCATCGCCCGGGTGAGTCACGCGCTGTGCGACGCCCGCGCGGTCGACGACCTGGTGAAGGCCGAGGTGCCGGGGCTGCGCATCACGGCGTACGGGGGCGACGCCCCGGACGATCTGCTGCGCCTGGCGGAGGCCAGGAGCGGGCCGTACGAGGCCGTGCGGACGGCGGCGGACGACGTCGCGCTGATCGCGTTCACCTCGGGCACCACCGGACGCCCGAAGGGGTGCATGCACTTCCACCGGGATGTGCTCGCCATCGCCGACACCTTCTCGGCCCATGTCCTGCGGCCCACCCCCGACGACGTGTTCGCGGGCAGCCCGCCGCTCGGCTTCACCTTCGGGCTCGGCGGTCTGGTGGTCTTCCCGCTGCGGGCCGGTGCCAGTGCCCTGCTGCTCGAACAGGCCGGCCCGGCCCAGCTGCTGCCCGCGCTGGCCGCCCACCGCGTCTCGGTGCTGTTCACCGCGCCGACCGCCTACCGCGTGATGCTCGACCACATGGACCACCACGATCTGAGCGCGCTGCGACGCTGCGTCTCGGCCGGGGAGAACCTTCCCGTCGCCACCTGGCACGCGTGGCACGAGCGGACCGGGCTGCGCATCATCAACGGCATAGGTGCCACCGAACTGCTGCACATCTTCATCTCGGCCGCCGACGAGGCGATCCGCCCCGGCACCACCGGGCTCCCCGTCCCCGGCTGGCAGGCCCGGGTACTGGACCGCGAGGGCCGCCCGGTGCCGGACGGGGAGCCCGGACTGCTCGCGGTGCGCGGCCCGGTCGGCTGCCGCTATCTCGCCGACGAGCGCCAGCGGGACTATGTGGCGCACGGCTGGAACATCACCGGGGACACCTACGTGCGGGACCAGGACGGCTACTTCCGTTACGTGGCCCGCGCCGACGACATGATCATCTCCTCCGGCTACAACATCGCGGGCCCCGAGGTCGAGGACGCCCTGCTGCACCACCCCTCGGTGGCCGAGGCCGCGGTGGTGGGCCGGGCGGACGAACTGCGCGGCCAGATCGTGGTGGCGTACGTGGTGCTGCGCGAGGGCGCGGAGCTGGCGGCCGACGAGCTGCGCGCGTACATGAAGGGCGTACTGGCCCCGCACAAGTGCCCGCGCGTCATCGAGTTCCTGCCCGCCCTCCCCCGCACCGCCACCGGCAAGCTCCAGCGCTTCCGGCTGCGGGCCGACTGACCCTTCCCGCCGCGGGACGGCCGAGCCGGAAAACCAGGTGCCGCGCTCTCCGCGCGCCCGGCAGGATGAACCATGCCTTGGACCTTCACCGATGACGTCGGCGTCTTCCTCGACGCGGCCGGCGCCTCACTGACCGCCCGCCCCGCCGAGAACACCCTGATCCTGACCGTCACCGAGACCCTGCGGCGCCACGGCCCGCACGCCTACGGCGACGCCGCCCCGCTGCTCGGCTGGTGGCGCGGGGCGGACGGCGAGGTCGCGGGGACACTGGTGCGGACGCCGCCGTACCCGCCCATGCTGGGGTCCGTCGACCCGGCTGCGGTCGGTCCGCTGGCCGCCGCGCTCCCGCTGACCCGGATCAACGCGGACCGGGCCACCGCCGAGGCGCTCGCCGCGACCTGGCCCGGTCACCGGGTCGACGAGGAGCAGCGGCTCTACCGGCTGGCGACGCTGACACCGCCCTCCCCGGCCCCGCCGGGACGGCCCAGGAACGCGGTCGCCGCCGACCGTGAACTGCTGGTGCGCTGGGTTCGTGACTTCGCCGAGGGGACCGGCCAGTCCGGCGCCCACGCCGAACGGCTGGTCGACGAGCGCATCGAGTCCGGCGGGCTGACGCTCTGGGAGGACGACGGCGTCCTGGTGTCGATGGCGGGCGTCTCCCCACGACTCGCGGGCATGGTGCGGGTCGCGATGGTCTACACCCCGCCGGAGCGCCGCGGCCGGGGCTACGCGGCAGCGGTGACGGCGGAGATCAGCCGGGCGGCGAGGGAGGACGGCGCGCGGGAGGTGCTGCTCTTCACCGACCTGGCGAACCCCACCAGCAACGGCGTGTACCGGCGCATCGGCTACCGGGAGGTGTCGGACCGGCTGCTGATCAGCGTGGTGGAGCGGTGAGCGGGGCGCCCGAGCCGGTCTGGCTGGTCGCCGCGAACGTGGTGCTGTGGCGGCGGTACGGGGATCTCGGCCAGGAGCTGCGTCCGGGCACGAAGGCGTACCGGGGCGGGGCGAAGGTGTATGTCATCGACACCTGTCCGGGGATGGGCCACCAGCAGCTGACCACGGTGGGGCACGGGCGGCACACCGGTCACTGGATCACCATCGATACCGGGGTCCGCCATCTGCACACCTTCCGGGCGCAGTTGGTGTATGCCCCGGCCGTGCTGAAGCGGTGCGACGGCCGGGGGTCCGGTGGCCGGGAGGAGGCCGGGGAGCTGGCCGCACTGCTGGAGCGGATCGCCCGCGAGGAGCGGCACGCCCACCACGGGGCCCCGCACCCGGACCGGTGTCTGTGCCACGAGTGCCTGTCCGTCACTCCAGGGTGAGCCGGGGCTTCGGCGCGTCCGTGCGGCCCGTCGGCGGGGTGCGGCTGCCCGCGCGGTACGGGAGCGGCCAGGGCGCGCCCGGTCCTTCGTAGCCCTGCTCGGCCGCCGCGTGCAGGGTCCACTGCGGGTCGTAGAGGTGGGGGCGGGCCAGGGCGCAGAGGTCGGCCCGGCCCGCGAGCAGCAGGGAGTTGACGTCGTCCCAGGAAGAGATCGCGCCGACCGCGATGACGGGCACGCACAGGGTGTTGCGGATCCGGTCGGCGTACGGGGTCTGGTAGGAGCGGCCGTACTCGGGGTGCTCGTCGGGGACGACCTGGCCGGTGGAGACGTCGATGGCGTCGGCCCCGTGGGCGACGAAGGCGCGGGCGATCTCGACGGCGTCCTCGGCGGTGGTGCCGCCCTCGGCCCAGTCGGTGGCGGAGATCCGGACGGTCATGGGCCGGTCGTCGGGCCAGTCGGCGCGGATCGCGTCGAAGACTTCCAGGGGGAAGCGGAGCCGGCCGTGCAGGGATCCGCCGTACTCGTCGGTGCGGTGGTTGGTGAGCGGCGAGAGGAAGCCGGAGAGCAGATAGCCGTGGGCGCAGTGCAGTTCGAGCAGGTCGAACCCGCAGTGGGCGGCGCGCCGGGCCGCCGCCGCGAACTGCTCGCGCACGGTGTCGAGTCCGGCCCGGTCCAGGGCGTGCGGGACCTGGTTGACGCCGGGTGCGTACGGGATCGGGGAGGCGGCGGTGAGCGGCCAGTTGCCGCGGTCGAGGGGCTGGTCGATGCCCTCCCACATGAGCTTGGTGGAGCCCTTGCGTCCGGAGTGGCCGAGCTGCACGCCGATGGCCGTGCCGGGGGCGCCGGTGTGGACGAACTCGGTGATCCGGGTCCAGGCGGCGGCCTGTTCGGGGGTGTAGAGGCCGGTGCAGCCGGGGGTGATGCGGCCCTCGGCGCTGACGCACACCATCTCCGTCATGACGAGCCCGGCGCCGCCGAGCGCGCGGGCGCCCAGGTGGACGAGGTGGAAGTCGCCGGGGACGCCGTCGGTGGCCGAGTACATGTCCATGGGTGAGACGACGACGCGGTTGCGCAGTTCGAGGCCGCGCAGCCGCAGCGGGGTGAACATCGGCGGTACGCCCGGGGCGCAGCCGAACTCCGTCTCGACGGCGGCGGTGAAGGAGGCGTCGCGCAGCCGCAGGTTGTCGTGGGTGACGCGGCGGCTGCGGGTGAGGAGGTTGAAGGCGAACTGTCGGGGCGGCTGGTCGACGTAGGTGCCGAGCTCCTCGAACCAGCGCAGGCTGGCCGCGGCGGCCCGCTGGGTCGATTCGACGACCGGGCGGCGCTCGGCCTCGTACGCGGACAGTGCGCGCGGCAGGTCGGGCTGTTCCTCGATGCAGGCGGCGAGGGCGAGGGCGTCCTCGACGGCGAGTTTGGTGCCGGAGCCGATGGAGAAGTGCGCGGTGTGGGCGGCGTCGCCGATGAGGACGGTGTTGCCGTGCGACCAGTGGGCGTTGACGACGGTGCGGAAGGTGAGCCAGGAGGAGTTGTTGGAGCGCAGGGGGCGGCCGCCGAGCGCCTCGGTGAAGATCTTGGCGCAGCGCAGCGTGGAGTGCTCGACCTCGCAGGTGTCGAATCCGGCGGCCCGCCAGACCTCCTCCCGCATCTCGACGATGACGGTGGAGGCGTCGGCCGAGAAGGGGTAGCCGTGGAGCTGCATCACCCCGTAGGCGGTCTCGGCGGTCTCGAAGCGGAAGGCGTCGAGGGCGAAGTCGGCGGCGAGCCAGATGTAGCGGCAGCGGTGGGTGGTGAGGCGGGGGCCGAAGGTGTCGGCGTGGGCGGCGCGGGTGAGGCTGTGCACCCCGTCGGCGGCGATCACCAGGTCGTGGGTGGCGGCCAGCTCGGCGGCCGGCGGTGCCTCGGTGCGGAAGCGGAGGCGTACGCCGAGGGAATCGCAGCGGTCGTGCAGGATCCGCAGCAGCCTGCGTCTGCCCAGCGCGGCGAAGCCGTGGCCGCCGGACGTCTGGGTGATGCCGCGGTGGACGATGTCGATGTCGTCCCACCGTACGAATGCCTCGCTGAGGGCCCGGTACACGACGGGGTCGGCGTGTTCGATGCCGCCGAGGGTCTCGTCGGAGAGGACGACGCCGAAGCCGAAGGTGTCCTCGGGGGCGTTGCGCTCCCAGACGGTGATGTCGCGGTCCGGGTCGAGTCGCTTGAGCAGGGCGGCGGCGTAGAGCCCGCCGGGTCCGCCGCCGATGACCGCGATGCGCCGTACGCGCGTACGGGTCGCGTCGGCCGGAGTCTCCTCGGACGGCATGGCGCTACCTGCCCCGCCACTTCGGGGGCCGTTTCTCGGTGAAGGCCGCATGGAATTCCGCGTAGTCCTCGCCGTGCATCAGCAGGGCCTGGGTGGCTGCGTCCATCTCGACCGCGGCGGCGAGCGGCATGTCGAGTTCGGCGGTGAGCAGGGCCTTGGTCTGGGCGAGGGCGAGGGCGGGTCCGTCGGCGAGGCGGCGGGCGAGCGCGGCCGCGCGTATGTCCGCCTGGCCCTCGTCTGTCAGCTCGCTGATCAGCCCGATCCGTTCCGCCTCGGGTGCCCGGACCGGTTCGCCGAGCATCAGCAGCCGGGTGGCATGGCCGAGGCCGACGACGCGTGGCAGCAGGTAGGCGGCGCCCATGTCGCCGCCGGAGAGGCCGACCCTGGTGAACAGGAAGGCGAAGCGGGCCGACGGATCGGCGACCCGGAAGTCGGCGGCCAGCGCGAGAACGGCCCCCGCACCCGCCGCCACCCCGTGTACGGCGGCGATGACGGGGAAGGGGGTCTCACGGAGGGCCCGCACCACCTGCCCCGTCATGCGGTTGAAATCGAGGAGCTGGGCGGTGTCCATGGCGAGTGTCGCGCCGATGATGTCGTCGACGTCTCCGCCGGAGCAGAATCCCCGGCCCTCCCCCGCGAGCACCAGGGCACGCACGCTGCGTTCGCGGGACAGTTCGGCGAGCAGATCGCGCAGGTCGGCGTAGGCACCGAAGGTGAGCGCGTTGAGTTTCTCGGGCCGGGCGAGCGTGACGGTGGCGACCCCGTCGTCCGTCGTCAGCCGCAGATGGCGCCAGTCGTCCGTGTGCGGGGCGGAACTGGGAAACGGGCTCATGGAGGGGGCTCCCCTTCAGCCGTCGGGCCGCTGCCTGCCCTCGAACTTATCACTCGTCCGTGACTTCCGTCACGAGCACGCAATACGTGGAGCGTGAGAGCGCAGTGGCCAACGTCCCTTTCATACCGGTCGGCAGACCCTTGTCTGTGTCGTTGCGGTTCGTAAGGTTGAAACCGAGAAGTCTTTACCGCCAGAGAGTCCCGCATCCGTGAACCCGCCCCCACCCCGGAACGGAAACCATGCCGTGCCCCCCGACGTCCCCGTTCCCGCCTCCTGGCGGATCGCCCTGCCGCACTCGACGGCGGCCGTACCGATCGCCCGCGCCCTGATCCGTACCGCGCTCGCGGACATCGACGCACCGGCCGACAGCGACACCGCCGAACTCCTCACCGCGGAGCTGGTCGCCAACGCGGTCGAGCACACCCGGAGCGACGAGCCCATCGAGCTGGTGGTGGAACTCCTGCCGACCGGCTGCCAGGTCGAGGTCCACGACCGCGACCCCGCCCCGGCGGGCGGCCTGTCCTTCCCCGCACCCGGCGGCGAGCCGGACCCCTGGCAGGAGCACGGCCGGGGCCTGCTGCTGATCCATACGCTCAGCTCGTCCTGCGGACACCGCACGACGGAGCACGGCAAGGCGGTGTGGTTCACCCTGCCGTCCCTCACGCCCCAGAGCTGAGGCGCCGCCCTCAGCCGGTGGCTCCGGCGCCGGCCAGCCGGGAGCGGCTGCGGCCGTAGAAGGCGTACACCGCTGAGCCGACCGCCAGGAAGACCGCGAACTGGACCCAGGTCGCCCAGCCCGTCCCGTATATCAGATAGAGGCAGAAGCCGACGCCCAGCAGCGGGCTCAGCGGATAGAGCGGCACCCGGAACGAGCCCTTCACCTCCGGGTTGCGGCGGCGCAGCACGATCACCGCGAGGTTCACCGCGACCATGGTGGCCAGTGTGCCGATGGTCGTCAGGTTCACCACCACGTCCAGCGACGAGAAGGCCGCCGGGACCGCGAAGACCGCCGCCACGATCCAGGTGTTGGCAACCGGCGTCGCCGTACGCGGCGAGACCCGCTCGAAGACCCGCGGGATCAGCCCGTCGCGCGACATCGACATCAGGATGCGGGTCTGCCCGTACATCACCGCGAGCACGACGGACGCGATCGCGACGACCGCGCCGAAGGCGATGATCCCGCCGCCCACGGTCGAGTCGGTGACCTGGTCGACGACGATCGAGAGCGCTGCGGGCCGGTCGGCCACGGCCTCCGGCCCGAGCGCGCCGATGGCGGCGAGCGCGACCGCGCAGTAGAGCAGGGTGACCAGGCCGATGCAGACCATGATCGCGATCGGGATGTTCCGCCGCGGGTTCCTGACCTCTTCGCCCGCCGTGGTGATGGCGTCGAAGCCGATGTACGAGAAGAACGCCAGCGACGCACCGGCCGTGACCCCGCCCGCGCCCTCGGCGAAGAACGGAGTGAGGTTGCCGTGCTCGAAGGCCGTGAAGGCGATGACGCAGAACGCGACCAGGATGGTGATCTTGAGGACCGCCATCGCGGCGGTGGCCCCGGCGCTCTCCCGGACGCCGCGCACCAGCAGGGTCGCGGCCATCATCACCACCAGGACGGCGGGCAGATTGATCACGCCGCCGTCGCCGGGGCCCGCCGAGAGGGCGGCCGGCAGCTGCACGCCGAAGAGGCTGTCCAGCAGCTCGTTGACGTACTGGCTCCAGCCGACGGCGACCGCGGAGAGCGAGACGCCGTACTCCAGCAGCAGGCACCAGCCGACGAGGAACGCTACGCGTTCGCCGAGGGTCGCGTAGGCGAAGGAGTAGGAGCTGCCGGAGACCGGGATGGCGCTGCCCAGCTCGGCGAAGGAGAACGCGGTGAAGATGCAGGTGATCGCGGCCAGCACGAAGGAGAGCACGACCGCGGGGCCCGCCTCGGCGACGGAGTCGGAGAGGCCGACGAAGATGCCGGTCCCGACGACGGCGCCGACACCGAAGCACACCAGCTGGAAGAGCCCCATGGTGCGCTTGAGGCCGTGCCCCTCCAGGTCGGCGCCGGACTCGGCGATCAGCTGGTGGGGGCTCTTGACGCGCGGCCCGGACGGGTGCGGGGGCCTCGGTGGGCGCAGCGGACTCACGGGGATGGTCTCTTCTCTGGTGGAGCATGTGGGGGGGTGCGCCCGGAGCTGTGGGGGCTCCGGTGGCGCACAGAAAAAAATGGGGTTCGAGCGTGCGAGCTCGAACCCCACCAAGGAGCGACATATTAGTCGCCTTCGCGCATGTTCACCCAATCGGGCGCATGCCCATGCGGCGATCAGCCCTTGACCGCCGGCGGCGCCATGGTCGCCACCAGAACGGCCTTGATCGTGTGCATCCGGTTCTCCGCCTCGTCGAAGACGATCGAGTGCGCGGACTCGAAGACCTCGTCGGTGACCTCCAGCTCCGTCAGCCCGTGGTCGGCCTCGATCTGCCGCCCGATCCCGGTCCCCAGGTCGTGGTAGGCCGGAAGGCAGTGCAGGAACTTCACGTCGGCGTTGCCGGTGGCGCGGAGCACGTCCATGGTCACGCTGTACGGTGCCAGGGCCTCGATGCGCTCGGCCCACACCTCCTTGGGCTCGCCCATGGAGACCCAGACGTCGGTGGCGACGAAGTCGGCGCCCTCGACGCCCTCGGCGATGTCCTCGGTGAGGGTGACGGTCGCACCGCTCGCGCCGGCCAGCCGGTGGGCCTCGGCGACGACTGCCTCGGCGGGCCAGTACGCCTTCGGCGCGACGATCCGGACGTCCATGCCCAGCAGGGCGCCGGTGATCAGGTAGGAGTTGCCCATGTTGAACCGGGCGTCGCCGAGGTAGGCGAAGGCGATCCGCTCCAGCGGCTTGTCGCTGTGCTCGGTCATGGTGAGGACGTCGGCGAGCATCTGGGTGGGGTGCCAGTCGTCGGTGAGCCCGTTGAAGACCGGCACGCCGCCGTGGGCGGCCAGCTCCTCCACGGCCGCCTGGCTGTCACCGCGGTACTCGATGCCGTCGAACATCCGGCCGAGGACGCGGGCCGTGTCCTTCACCGACTCCTTGTGCCCCAGCTGGGAGCCGGAGGGGTCCAGATAGGTCGTGGACGCGCCCTGGTCGGCAGCGGCCACCTCGAAGGCGCAGCGGGTGCGGGTCGAGGTCTTCTCGAAGATCAGCGCGATGTTCCTGCCGCGCAGCCGCTGCTCCTCGGTCCCCGACTTCTTCGCGCTCTTGAGCTCGGCCGCGAGCTCGATCAGGCCGCGGAACTCCTCGGCCGTGAAGTCCAGCTCCTTGAGGAAGTGGCGGCCTGTGAGGTCTATGGCCATGGGGCAGCTCCTGGGTCGGGCGAGGGTCGCACGTACAGTGACTCTGGAAGTCTATACGACACCATGCATCGCTATACGGAGCCCTGCTCGTGCCCTCCGCGCCGGCGCCCCGCCTACACCGGGTCGCGCACCACCGGACAGCTCATGCAGCGGGGGCCGCCCCGGCCCCGGCCGAGTTCGCTGCCCCGGATCTCGATGACCTCGATGCCCTCCTTGCGCAGAAAGGTGTTGGTGGTGGCGTTGCGCTCGTACGCGACGACGACACCCGGTTCGACGGCCAGCACATTGCAGCCGTCGTCCCACTGCTCGCGCTCGGCGGCGTGCACGTCCTGGGTGGCGGTGAGGACCCGGATCGACTCCAGCCCCAGGGCGTGCGCGATCGCCCGGTGCATGTGCTCGGGCGGGTGGTCGGTGACCTTCAGGTCCCGGGGCCCCGCGCCGGGCTCGATGGTGTACGAGCGGAGCATGCCCAGGCCGGCGTACTTGGTGAAGGTGTCGCCGTCGACCATCGTCATCACGGTGTCGAGGTGCATGAACGCGCGGCGCTTGGGCATGTCGAGCGCCACGATCGTGTGGGCCGAGCCGGCGTCGAACAGCCCGCGGGCCAGCATCTCCACCGCCTGCGGGGTGGTGCGCTCGCTCATCCCGATGAGGACGGCGCCGTGGCCGATGACCAGGACGTCGCCGCCCTCGATGGTGGACGGGTAGTCGTCCTGCCCCTGGGACCAGTGGTGGAAGGCGCCCGCTTCGGGCCCGGTGAACAGGGGGTGATGACGGTAGATCGCCTCGAAGTGGACCGTCTCGCGCTGCCGGGCCGGCCAGCGCATCGCGTTGATGGACACCCCGTCGTATATCCAGGCCGAGGTGTCCCGGGTGAAGAGGTGGTTGGGCAGCGGGTCCAGCAGGAAGTCGTCCAGGTCCATGACGTGGAAGCGGACGGAGACCGGCTCGCCGTGCCCTTCCAGGAACTCCCGCTTGGTCATGCCGCCGACGAGTGCGTCGGCCAGCTCCGCGCTGGGCAACTCCTCGAAGGCGGCCCGCAGATGCTCGGTGGCGAGCGGTCCGTACTCCTTCTCCTCGAAGACCCGGTCCAGCACGAGCCGTCTGGCCACCGGGATGTCCAGCGACTCACGGAGCAGATCGCCGAAGAGGTGCACCTCCACGCCGCGGTCGCGCAGCACGTCCGCGAAGCCGTCGTGCTCCTGGCGGGCCCGGCGCACCCAGAGCACGTCGTCGAAGAGGAGCGCGTCCTTGTTGCTGGGGGTGAGCCTCTTCAGTTCCAGATCGGGGCGGTGCAGGATGACGCGGCGCAGCCGCCCGGCCTCGGAGTCGACATGGAATCCCATGCCTCCATCCTCACCGTGCGCGGGCCGGTGAACCCTGCGAATCGCCAGTGGGTTCTGCGTGGATCGCTCCGCACAGCCCACTGGCGACGCCCCGCCGTCTTCGCGCCCGGTTTCAGAGCCTTGGGTCGACCGGCTCCGACTCCAGCGCCAGCACCGCGAACACCGCCTCGTGGACCCGCCACAGCGGCTCCCCGTCGGCCAGCCGGTCCAGCGCTTCGAGCCCCAGCGCGTACTCCCGCAGCGCCAGCGACCGCTTGTGCCCGAGGAACCGTCCGCGCAGCCGCTCCAGATTCTCCGGGCGGGTGTACTCGGGGCCGTAGATGATCCGCAGGTACTCCCGGCCGCGCACCTTGATGCCCGGCTGGACCAGTCTGCCCTTGCCGTCCCGGACCAGCGCGGCGAGCGGCTTGACGACCATGCCCTCGCCGCCGCGCCCGGTCATCTCCAGCCACCAGTCGACACCGGCGCGCACCGATGCCTCGTCCCCGGTGTCGACGACGAGCCGGCGGGTGACCTGGAGGAGCCCGGTCGGGTCGTGCTCGACCAGTCGGTCGAGCCAGGCCAGCTGCTCGTCGTGCGGTACGGCGGCCAGCGAGCGGCCCTGCACGGCGAGGATCTGGAACGGTGCGAGCCGCACCCCGTCCAGGCCCTGGGTGGACCAGCAGTACCGGCGGTACGCCTCGGTGAACGCGGCGGCGTCCTCGGCCCGCCCCTGCTGGCGCTCCGCGAGCGGACCGACGTCCACTCCTCGGGCGGCCGCCGCCGCGAGGGCCGCGTTGGCCTCCGGGAGGACGGCGCCGGACGCGGCACCGACCGCGGCGTACTGCGAGCGCAGCAGCCCGGACGCCTTGAGGGACCAGGGCATCAGCTCCGCGTCGAGCAGCACCCAGTCGGTGCCCCACTCCTCCCAGAGCCCGGCGGCGGTGACGGCGGTGCGCAGCCTGCCGAGGATCACCTCGGTGAGTGCGGTGTCGTCGAGGAACGGCCGTCCGGTACGGGTGTACAGCGCCCCGGTCGGCCCGTCCGCTCCACCGGAGGTGGCCCCGGCGCCGAAGCGCTCACGGGCGGCGGCAGCGTCCCGGCAGACCAGGGCGACCGCGCGCGATCCCATGTGCTTCTCCTCGCACACGACCTTGGTCACGCCGTCCGCCCGGTACTGCGCGAAGGCCTCGGCCGGGTGCTCCAGATAGCCGTCCTCGCGCGAGGTGGCGGTGGGCGCCATGGTCGGCGGGAGGTAACCGAGCAGCTGGGGGTCGACGGCGAACCGGCTCATGACTTCGAGCGCGGCGGCGGCGTTCTCCTCACGGACCGCGATGCGGCCCATGTGCCGGGTCTCGACGATCCGCCGGCCCTGCACATCGGCCAGGTCGAGCGGCCGTCCCTCCCGGCCACCGGGTGCCTCCGTGGCCAGCGGCTTGGCCGGCTCGTACCAGACCTGTTCGGCCGGTACGTCGACGAGTTCGCGCTCCGGCCAGCGCAGCGCGGTCATCTTCCCGCCGAAGACCGCCCCGGTGTCCAGGCAGATGGTGTTGTTGATCCAGGAGGTGTTGGGCACCGGGGTGTGGCCGTAGACCACGGCGGCACTGCCGCGGTACTCCTCCGCCCAGGGGTAGCGCACGGGCAGGCCGAACTCGTCGGTCTCGCCGGTGGTGTCCCCGTACAGGGCGTGCGAGCGGACCCGCCCGGAGGTGCGGCCGTGGTACTTCTCGGGCAGTCCGGCGTGGCAGACCACGAGCTTGCCGTCGTCGAGCACGTAGTGGCTGACGAGCCCGTCGATGAACTCCCGCACCTGCTCGCGGAAGGCCGGGTCCTTCTCGTCCTCCTTCTCCAGCTGCTCGATGGTCTCGGCGAGTCCATGGGTGTGCTGGACGTTGCGGCCCTTGAGGTAGCGGCCGAGCTTGTTCTCGTGGTTGCCCGGTACGCACAGGGCGTTGCCCGCCGACACCATGGCCATGACGCGGCGCAGCACTCCGGGGCTGTCGGGGCCGCGGTCCACGAGGTCGCCGACGAAGACCGCCGTACGCCCTTCGGGGTGCGCGCCGTCGACGTAGCCGAGCTTGCCGAGCAGGGACTCCAGCTCGGAGCTGCAGCCGTGGATGTCGCCGATGATGTCGAAGGGGCCGGTGAGGTGCCGCAGGTCGTTGTAGCGGCGCTCCAGCACCACTTCGGCGTGCTCGGCCTCTTCCTCGGTGCGCAGGATGTGCACCTTGCGGAAGCCCTCGCGCTCCAGGCCCCGCAGCGAACGGCGCAGTTCGCGGCGGTGGCGCTGGATGACGTGGCGCGGCATGCCGGCGCGGTCGGGGCGGGCCGCGTTGCGCGCGATGCAGACCTCTTCGGGCAGGTCGAGGACGATCGCGATGGGCAGCACGTCATGGCTCCTGGCCAGCTGGACCAGCTGCTTGCGGCTCTCGGACTGGACACTGGTGGCGTCCACCACGGTCAGCCGCCCGGCCGCCAGCCGCTTGCCGACGATGTAGTGCAGTACGTCGAAGGCGTCCCGGCTGGCGCTCTGGTCGTTCTCGTCGTCGGCGACCAGGCCGCGGCAGAAGTCCGAGGAGACGATCTCAGTGGGCTTGAAGTGCCTGCGGGCGAAGGTGGACTTGCCGGAGCCACTGGCCCCGATGAGGACCACGAGGGAGAGGTCGGTCACCGGCAGGGTGCGTGCGGTACTGGTCATGCGGCGTTCGCCTCCTTCTCGTTCCGGGTCCCGCGCCGCTGCGCGGTCTCGTCGGCCGCGGTCATCGTGAACACGGCCATCTGTGTGGGCGGTCCCACCTCGGGGTCGTCCGTCCCCACGGGGACGAAGTCGACTCCGTATCCGTGCCGCTCCGCCACTTCCCGGGCCCAGTCGCGGAATTCGGCCCTGGTCCATTCGAAGCGGTGGTCGCCGTGGCGCACCTGCCCGGCGGGCAGGGTCTCCCAGCGGACGTTGTACTCGACGTTCGGCGTCGTCACGAGGACGGTCCGCGGACGGGCCGAACCGAACACGGCGTACTCCAGCGCGGGCAGTCGCGGCAGGTCGAGGTGCTCGATCACCTCGCTGAGCACGGCCGCGTCATACCCCTTGAGCCGCTTGTCGGTGTAGGTGAGCGAGCCCTGCCGGAGCGTGACCCTGGCCGCCTGCCGCTCACCCATCCGGTCCAGCTTCAGCCGCCGTGACGCGATGGTGAGGGCGCGCATGGAGACGTCGACGCCGACGATCTCGGTGAAGGCCACGTCCTTGAGGAGTGCCTGCACCAACTGGCCCTGGCCGCAGCCCAGGTCGAGGACCCGGCTCGCGCCGGCGGCCCGCAGCGCTTCGAGGACCGCGGCGCGCCGCTGCTCGGCGAGCGGGACCGGCTTCTCCTCGGTGTCGGTCGTCTCGTCCACCGCGTTGTCGATGCTCTCGACTTCGAGGTCGTCCGACTCCGCGAGCCGCACCAGTTCGAGCTGCTGCATCGCCTGCCGGGTCAGCCCCCAGCGCCGGGACAGATAGCGGCTGGTGATCAGCTTCTGCTCGGGATGGGCGGCGAGCCAGCCCTCGCCCGCGCGCAGCAGCTTGTCCACCTCGTCCGGTGCGACCCAGTAGTGCTTGGCGTCGTCCAGCACCGGCAGCAGCACGTACAGCTGACGCAAGGCGTCCGCCAGCCGCAGCTCGCCTTCGAGCACCAGCCGTACGTACCGGGAGTCCCCCCACTCCGGGAACTGCTCGTCCAGCGGTACGGCCACGGCGTCCACGCTCGTCCAGCCGAGCGGCCCGAAGAGCTTGCGCACCAGCTCCGCACCACCGCG
Organism: Streptomyces sp. NPDC001890; assembly: GCF_042891445.1. NCBI lineage: Bacteria > Bacillati > Actinomycetota > Actinomycetes > Kitasatosporales > Streptomycetaceae > Streptomyces > Streptomyces sp. NPDC001890. The sequence goes on from NZ_JBIATE010000010.1 coordinate 99,079, forward strand.
GGCCGGCAGCGCGGGCACCTCGATCCGCAGCGGCATCGGCGCCTGCGCGCGCTCGGGCAGTGCCCGGCACACACCGTTCAGCGCGGACTTGAAGACCGCGCTCATGGCGACGGAGAGCAGCGAGGACGCCGCGTACGGGCGGTCGTTGACGTACTGCGCGAGCGCCGCGTCGGGAGCGCCGCCCCGGCCCTTGCCCTTGCCGCGGCGCACCAGCGCCACGGGATCCACTTCCAGCAGGAGCGCCGCGGTGCAGCGCTCGGCGGATGCCTCGGGGTAGAAGACATGCGCGGTGCCGTGGGAGGTGGAGAACGTCTGCGCCTTCTCGGGATGCTTGTGCAGCAGAAAGCCGAGGTCGGTCGCTGGACGTTCCGGGTTGCCGGTCGTACTGATTGTCAGGAACACACGTCCGAGTATGGTCCGCTCCACTTGCCCCCCACCAGGTATTTTCGCGTGTCCCGGACATCTGCCCGGCGAGCACTCCGGCCCGCCCGCGCGCGGCCGGTCCGCTCCCCCCGCTCCCGCTCACGTCGGCCCGTCGGCCCCCGCCGTGCCGAGCAGCCCGGCCAGTTCCGCGACGGTGTCCGGGCCGACCCGGCAGCAGCCGCCGATCAACCGGGCCCCGTCGTCCTGCCAGGCCCTTGCCCGGCCCGGGTCGAACGTGGGAGCACCGGCCCATCCCCGGGCCCCCGCGTCCCACCGCTCACCGCTGTTCGGGTAGACGACGACCGGCTTCCCGGTCACCTCGGCGGCCACCCGCACCGCCCGGTCCGCATCGGCCGGATCGCAGCAGTTCACCCCCACGGCCACCACCTCGTCGAGCCCCCGGACCAGCCCGAAGGCCGTCTCCAGCGACTGGCCCGCCCTGGTCCGGTCGCCCGTCACGCTGTACGAGAGCCAGAGCGGCAGCCCGCACCCCTCGACCGCCCGCAACAACGCCTCGGCCTCGTCGACGTCCGGCACCGTCTCCAGGGCCAGCGCATCGGGCCCGGCGGCGGCCAGCGCCTCGATCCGGGGCCGGTGGAAGCGCTCCAGCTCCCGGACGGTGAGCCCGTACCGGCCCCGGTACTCGCTGCCGTCCGCCAGCATCGCCCCGTACGGGCCGACCGAACCGGCGACCCAGACATCCCGCTCCACCGCCCCCGCGGCCCGCCGCGCCAGCCGGACACTGCGGGCGAACAGCTCCGCCGCCTCCGCCCGTCCGGTCCCCCGCCGCGCGAACCCTTCGAAGCTCGCCTGGTATCCGGCCGTGATGAGCACCTGCGCACCCGCACGCACATAGGCGGTGTGGGCCGCCTCGATCTGTCCGGGCCCGTCCGTCAGCAGCCGGGCCGACCACAGGGCGTCGGACAGATCGCAGCCCTGCGCCTCCAGCTGGTTGGACAGCCCTCCGTCGAGCAGGACCGGCCCTGCCGCGAGGGCTCTGCCGAGCGTACGGGCGGGGTGCACAGGTGACTCCTTGCGTCGTCGGTTCTCAGCCGAGCTGGGACTGGACCTGGGCGGAGATCAGTTCCAGGTGATCCAGGTCGTCCAGGTCCAGGACCTGGAGGTAGATCCGCGACGAGCCGATCGCACCGTACCGGCCGATCTTGTCGACCACCTCGGCGGGCGAGCCCGCGAGCCCGTTCGCCTTCAGCTCCGCCACCTCACGCCCGATGACGGAGGCGCGGCGCGCCACCTCGGCGTCATTCCTGCCGACGCAGACCACCAGGGCGTTGGAGTACACCAGGTCGTCCGGTTCACGGCCGGCCGTCCTGGCCGCCTCCCTGACCCGGCCGAACTGCTTCTCGCTGTCCTCCAGCGACGCGAAGGGGATATTGAACTCGTCCGCGTAACGAGCGGCCAGTCGCGGTGTACGCGTCGCACCGTGACCGCCGATCAGCACCGGCACCCTGGCCTGCGCCGGCTTGGGCAGCGCGGGCGAATCGGTGAGCTGGTAGTAAGTGCCGTCGAAGCTGTACGTCTTGCCGGTCTCCGTCGCCCACAGCCCGGTGATGATCTCCAGCTGCTCCTCCAGCCTGCCGAACTTCTCCTTGGGGAACGGAATGCCGTAGGCCTTGTGCTCCTCCTCGAACCAGCCCGCGCCGAGGCCGAGCTCGACGCGCCCGCCGGACATCTGGTCGACCTGCGCGACCTGGATGGCGAGCACGCCGGGGAGCCGGAAGGTCCCCGCGGTCATCAGCGTGCCGAGCCGGATCCGCTTGGTCTCACGCGCCAGCCCGGCCAGGGTGATCCACGCGTCGGTCGGGCCGGGCAGCCCGTCCCCCGGCCCCATGCGGAGGTAGTGGTCGGAGCGGTAGAAGGCGTCGAAGCCGAGGTCCTCGGTCGCCTTGGCGACGGTGAGCAGGGTGTCGTAGCTCGCCCCTTGCTGGGGCTCGGTGAAGATTCGAAGATCCATGCATCCATCCTGCACCTCCGGACACCCCTCACCCGCCTCCCGCGGCCTGACCGCCCGGTCACTCCCGAAGCCCCGCGCGACCGCGGCCGGCCGCGCCCGTACCCGCCGTCCCACCGGCGCCGCCGACCACGCCGTACGAGCCGTACGAGCCGTTCACGCCGTACGCGCCATTCGCTCCGTACGGGCCGTCCCGCCCCCGGCCGCGCTCCAGATCCTGCTGCCGCTCCCTGTCGTGCTCGTCGAGGCGGCGGAGCATTCCGTGCACTCGGTCCATGGACTCGTCGGCCGCGTCGATCGCTTCCATGCACTGCCAGTACAGCCCCTGCTCATCGGTCTCGCAGGCGACCCCGACCAGGGCCATCCCCACCTCCCCGAGCAAGGCGCCCAGCCCCGTCAGCGTCGCCCGGGGCTCGGCGAGCCCGGAGAGCTGTGCGGCCCGCGCCACCCCGGCCCGCGCCGCCGGATGGTCCAGCGACCCGCTGCTCCGACCCCCGATCTCGCTCAGCCCGCGCGCCTCGCCCCGTAACTCCTTGGGCCCGTCGGCCGCCAGGCGACTGCCGATCGCCTGGGCCAGCGCCTGCGCCTGCCAGGCCTCCGCGATGATGTCCGGCGTCCCCCTGCTCTGAGCCAGAGCACGCCGGCTGACTCCCACAAGCCGTTCCGCTTCCATGCGTTCCCCCGTCCGTACGAAAAGCCGCTCACCTCATCCATTACCCACAGTGAGGTCACCGGTACCGAAAAGCCAGAGGAATTCGGAAATCTGTGGACAGAAAATCGATTGTGGACAAGTTGATCACTCCGAAGAGTGACGATCGCCGGATTCTGTGGACTCCTGGCTCCCCGGCACCGGGAATCGGGACTCGTTCCGGTCGATCTTCTCCGACAGGGCCGCGAGCGCGTCGATCCCCAACACCTCGCAGAACTGCAGCAGATACGCGAGGACGTCGGCGACCTCGTCCGCCACCCGGTGCGCGGTCCCGGGCCGCTCCATCACCCGCGCCGACTCCTCCGGCGTCAGCCACTGGAAGATCTCGACCAGTTCGGCCGCCTCGACGCTCAGCGCCGATGCCAGGTTCTTCGGGGTGTGGTACTTCTCCCAGTCCCGCGCGGCCGCGAATGCGGCCAGCCGTCGCTGAAGGGTCCGTACATCGAGTTCCGGCACGGCTCGCGGCTCGCCCTGCATACTCTCCCTCTCTCATGCCCCCTGAGCCGTCGTGGGGCCGTCGTCGCTCTTCGGGTCGCCCCCGAACGCGCGGTTGCCGGCCTCCCGCGTGCGCTTCTCGCCGCTCGGCATCAGGTGAGTGTAGGTCCGGCAGCGCGAAGCCGGGATCGCGGCACCTCCAGGCACCCCGACTCAGCCGTCACCCGATCAGTGACCAGGGCGAAAGAGCTCTGCAAGCCGCCCATAAGTCCGAGGAATCCGGCATGAGTTGACTGACCGTAAGTCAAAATAGCTGTCCCCGAGGCGAATTCGCCCCGAGGGCGTCAACAACATTTCGGGGGTGTCCATGCATGAGCCGGGACAGGGTCTGGGGCCCGAGGATCCGCGCACGGTCGGGGAGTACGAGATCACCGGCAAGCTCGGCGAGGGCGGCATGGGCCGGGTCTACCAGGGCCGCTCGCCCGGCGGCCGGCTGGTCGCCGTCAAGGTGGCCCGCGCCGAACTCGCTGCCGACGAGGGTTTCCGCGCCCGCTTCCGCAGCGAGATAGCCGCCGCGCGGCAGGTCGGCGGCTTCCACACCGCACAGGTCGTGGACGCCGACCCGGACGCCACCCCTCCCTGGATGGTCACCGCCTTCGTGTCCGGCCGCGGCCTCGACCGCACGGTCGCCGAGGACGGACCGTTCGACGAGGGGGCGCTGTACGCCCTGGGCGCGGCGCTGGCCGAGGCGCTGACCGCGATCCACACGTGTGGGGTGGTGCACCGCGACCTCAAGCCGGGCAACGTCATCATGTCCGACGACGGGCCCCGGGTCCTGGACTTCGGTATCGCCCGCGCCCTCCATGACACCCGTCTCACCCACACCGGCAGCGTCATCGGCACGGCCGGTTTCCTCGCGCCCGAGCAGATCGAGCAGGGCACCGTCGGACCCGCCTGCGACGTGTTCGCCCTCGGCGCGGTCCTGGTGCACGCGGCAGGCGGCAGCGCCTTCGGCGAGGGCCCGGCGATGAGCCTGCTCTACCGGGCCGTGCACGGCGAGCCGGACCTGTCGGCGGTGCCGGAGGGGCTGCGCGCGACGGTCGGCTCCTGTCTCGCCAAGGACCCGGCGGACCGGCCCACCGCGCCCGGCCTGCTCGCCGAACTGCGCGCCCACGCGCCGGCCCCGGTGCCGACACCGGACCCGGCCCCCGGCCCGTCCTCCGATCCCGCCCCGGCCGCGCCGCCGAAGGCCCCCGCACCACCGGCCGCCGCCCCGAGGCCGGTGCCGGTGCCGCCCACCGCTGTGGCCCCGCCCGCCCCCGTGGTCTTCAGGGCCACGCCCGGGCGCAGACTCACCAGGCTCGTCTGGCCTCTGATCGGCGCGCTGTTCGCGGCCCTGGTCACCCTCGGGTCCTGGCAGACCGACTACTCGGAGTACGACAGCGGCGAGAGTCTCCGGCTCTGGGCGCCGGTGGCGCTGGCCGCGTTCACGCTCCGCGTCGCGGTCGTCCTCGCCCGGCCCCACACCGTCACCGTCGAGACGCCCGGCCTCACCGTCCGCAGCCGGCGCAGCACCCGCAAGGACGACCCGTTCGTCACCATCCCGTGGACGGACGTCGTCGCCGCCGGCCGCCCGCCGGTCGCCAAGGGCCCGAACGTGCAACTGCTCCTCAAGCTGCGCTTGGGCGCCCCGCTGCCGCTCCCCCGCGAGGGCGTCGAGCCCCGGTACCCGGACTGGGTCACCGTCACCGTGCCCCGGCCGATCGGTACCACGACCACCACGCTGCGGGGACAACTGCGCGAGGCCGTCGCCCGCTGCGCCCCGCACGTCCACGTCGACTACCTCTGACCCCGGACGCCCGTCATCCGCCCTGCCCCGCACGGACGCTGGGCGGATGGTCGGGCTGCTGCCCGCCGGCGACGAGACAGCGATCCGGGCCGGCGTCCGGGCGATCTCCGCCACCGCCCCCGGGATCGAGGTGGTCGCCGAAACCCGGGACGGGCACCAGGTGGCCCAACCGGCCCTGCCGGCCACGGCGAGGGCACCGGTCGGACGAGGCATCGCGCGACCGAAGTCCTGGCAGATGTTCCGCAGATCCCGCATCAGCCCCAACCGCATGGCCGTCATCACCAAAGCCATCCTCACGCTGGAGCAGCAACGCTGAAGCGCTCAATCAACGGGACGGCCCTTGGCCGTCGATCTCGTCGAGGAATTCACGGAATTCCATGGCCGGGTACTGGGCGGGCAGTTAGTGATTTCAGTGGTTTTCATGAAACCGGGAACCAACAGGTCGTCCGGGTGATTTCGGTCGGCTCGACCGTTGAGCCACAGCACGCCCCGAACCATGCCTGTTCTTCTTGAACTCCATCAAGAATGCAGAAGGCGAGAGAAGATGGTCGGGCGAAGGCAGTTCCTCATGGCCGGTACCGTCGGTGGTGCGGCCATGCTGCTTCCACAAGGTCTCCAGGGCGCACCGGCATTCGCGTCGCACGGTACGGGGGAAGGGCACCCGGGCCTCAAGGCAGCGAAGACTCCCCCGCTGGCAAAGTACGTCGATCCGCTCCCCAGGCTGACGACGGCCGTCCCGGATCGGTCCGTCCATCGGGGCGCCGATTACTACGAGCTCACGATGCTGCAGCGCCCGTGGCAGTTCCACCGGGACCTCGGGGCGGGCGCCGTGTGGGGTTACTGGGCCAGGAATCCGTACGATCCCGAAATGCCGATCGGCATGGGCTATTTCGGCCCGACCATCGTCGCGACCAAGGACCACCCGACGGTCGTCAAGTACCGCACCGAACTGCCGACCACCCACCTGTTCCAGGACAGGGTCGATCAGTTGCACCACGACAGTCCCGACATGCTTCCGGAGAATCTCTCCGTATGGAACGTCGTGCATCATCATGGTGGATTCACCCCGCCCCAGTCCGACGGCCTTCCACTGCAGTGGTTCACCTCGGAGGGCGTTCACGGCCCGGACTACGCCACTCTGGATCCGCGCCGCGCCGCATCCAACGAAGCGATCTACGGCTACACCAACCACGAGCACACGAGCTGCATGCTCTGGTACCACGACCACGCCATCGGGATCACCAGCCTCAACGTCTATGCGGGCCTGGCCGGCGCCTACCTCATCCATGATCCCGCCGACAGGCGGCTCGGCCTGCCGCAGGGCGAGTTCGAGGTTCCCCTCATCCTGGCCGACCGGACCTTCCATCCGGACGGCTCGCTCGCCTACACCCTGGACAAGGAGTTCGGCGCGGACACGCCCGTGGTCAACGGGAAGGCGTACCCGTTCCTGGACGTCCAGCCGCGGCGCTACCGGCTGCGCATTCTCAACGCATCGAATACGCGTACGTGGCGGCTGCGGTTCAACACCGGCACGAAGACACTGCCGTTCTGGCTGATCGGGACCGACGACGGCTACCGTTCTCCGTTGCAGTTGGAGAGCATTCTGTTCGGGTCGGCCGAGCGGATCGACCTGATCGTCGACTTCAGCCGGGTTCCCCTGGGCACGAACGTCACGCTGGAAAACTTCGACGCGCCCGTCTACTTCCCCAACGGCAACGGCGCGGAGATCCCGGAAGTCATGCAGTTCCGGGTGACCGAAAAACTGTCCGACACGGACCGGACGACACCACCCGCGACACTCGCCCTGCCGCCGGTCACGCGGATCCGGCAAACGCCGGAAACGCCCCGTCGGCAATTCGTCGTGTACCAGCGGACAGCCGACGATCCCCTTCAGTTCAACGCGCTGCCCTTCATGGCACCGAGCGCGGACTTCATCGAGGTGGGTTCGACCGAGATCTGGGAGTACATCAATCCCCAGCCCGTCGCCCACCCGGTGCACGTCCATCTCGTCAACTTCCAGGTGCTGGAGAGACAGCCGTTCGATGGACCTGCCTTCCAGAAGGTCTACGAGCAGTGGGTCGAGAACGGCAGAGAACCGGCGGACCAGCCGAAGGTGGCCGACTATTTCACCGGCCCGCCGACTCCGCCGGACCCGGACGAGGAAATGGCCCGCAAGGACACGGTCAGGGCGTACCAGGGGATGGTGACCAGAATCATCCACCAATTCGATGTCCCGGGCACGATCGCGTCGATTCCGGACAGCGGAACCGAGTTGCCGGCGACGTACATCCACCACTGCCACATCCTCGAACATGAATGCGACGACTTGATGCGCCCGTGGACGGTCGTCGACCGTGGCGGCCACCACAATCATGACGGCCACCACAATCATGACGGCCACCACGGCCACGACAGCGGTGGCGGCGGCCACTGACAAACGCGACGGTGCCCCCTCGGCCGAGTTCTCGACCGAGGGGGCACCGAACGTTCTCCGCATGCGACCGCTGCGAAAGATCCGCAAGACGGTGTACAGCGATGGGTTCAAACAATCCCCGTGCACTCCAAGTAACCGTCTTCATCCCAGCAGCAAACCACGTACTCCCCCGCAAGTTCCCCGGTGTCGCATCCGGGTTCGATCCAGGGGATATTCGGGGATTGGGAAGACGATGATTGAATTGATTCCCGCGCCTGCACCGTCCCTGCCGAGCCCAGCAGCAGCGAGGCGAGCACGGCAACTATTGTCAGCGCCGCGATCGAGGTAAACCCCGACATTCTTGGCCGTTGACGAATGTTCGTTACTGGTCTCATCGCAAGACCTTGCCTTTCGCTCGCTGCCACACATGCCATGGATTCCGCATACAAGATGCGGACTCCTGGACACTTTCCGGGTTTCAGGCACGTGCGAGGCATTCAGATGCATACCGGCCGGTGAACTCACCACAGACAGAGATCAGTTCGGGGCACGTAACCATCGTGGCACCGCCCCCATGCAGTCGCAACTGCGCAATTTACTCGGACTGCTTGAGCAGGGCACCACCCCAATTGGCCTGTCTGCGCACTTGAATGCCCGCAGCACTGGAATCCTTGCTGCCGCGTGACCAAGTCATGAAAAGCCCTGTTCACGTCCCCCTGTCGCACATCCCCACTCCCTCATGCCATTATGGAAAACTGCGCCGTCGACGGAGAGAGACCATCTGTACGCCGGCCCGCCTCAAAATGAATGCCGGACCGGGTGCGAGACCTCAGGGAGAGCACAGTGTCCGCATATCGCGCTTCTCGGATGCAACAATGCGTGACGCCAAGGGCTGTCCCTTGATCCCTGGTGGATCAGCGTGCGGCGTCGGACGCGGTGCATCGCAAGGCGGAGGGACGCCCGAATACTGGATGTATTCGGGCGTTCCGACAACGCGGCGAGGTGCCGTGGCCGTCGTCGCGCGCCCGCCAGGGATCACGGGACAGCCCTTAGCAGCCTCGGCCGCTCTGGTCATCGGAGGGAGTGCCGCAATGACCGCCACACATCGAGTGCGGTCACGGCCCCAGGGCCACCACCGTCACCCCGGGCATCTCCCGGGCCCGTACCGCACCCGCCTCCGTGACCGTGCCGACCAGCCTGAGATGCCCGGCCGCCCCGATCGACAGGGCCAGGGAGAGCAGCTCGTGCAACTGCCGTCCATCCAGGTCGCGGTCGAATCCGTCGGCCAGCACGGTGAGGGTCTGCATGGCCGGCGGCACCTCTCCGGCGGCGTCCACCGCCAGCACCCCGGGACCGGTGAGCAGCACCAGGGCGAGGGCGAGATACCTCAGCTCGCCGTCGCCGAGCCGCCCGACCGGGGTGGCCGGTCCTCCGCCCCTGCCGAGAACCGCCCGCAGCGACCCGTCCGGGAGCCGTTCGACGCCCAGTGCGGTCACCGGCCCCGCGCATCCGGCGTGCGCCGCGGCGACCAGCCGGGCATGGCGCTGCACGCACTGCGTGTGCGTACGCTCCAGCACCGCCGCCAGGTTCTCGCAGCCGCGCCGCAGCCTGCCGTCACCGGCCGGCACGGAGGCCCGCATCCGCTGCGGTTGCGGTTCGCAGGCGAAGACCGACCGCAGGGCCACCACCATCTGCTCGGCGGCGGCCAGGACCCGTAGCTGCCCCTCGGTCCGGCCCGCGACCCGCAGCGGCAGCAGAGCCGTGCCGAGACGGTCGTCCGGCAGTGGCGCCCGCGTCACCGGGACCGCGCCCGCGGTGTGCCAGGCCGCCTGGACCGTGGCGCGTCCCGGGTCGCGCAGCGCGGTGGTGAGCAGGGTCTCGCCGCCGCCGGTCAGCCGTTCGCCGACGATGCGGAGGGTGGGCTCCGCCTGTACGGCGACATCGAGCCGTACCGGTCCCGCCGGGCCGTCCGCCGTGCAGCCGATCCGGAAGCCGCGGCGGCCCTGCGCGTCGGCCGCGGCCCCCTCCGGTACGCAGGCCGCCGGATCGGGGAAGACCTCGTCCAGCGGGTCTCCGCCGGCCAGCCGCGCCAGCGCCTCGTACGCCCGTAACGCGCTCGACTTGCCGCTGCCGCCCGGACCGCCGAAGAGCGTGACCGGGCCGATGGGGAAAGCGGCGCCCCGGTGCGAGGCGAAGGCGGACAGCCGCAGTTCGGTGACGACGGGCCCGGCGGGGTGGACCCGCACGCGTGCGCCGGGGGGTGTGCCGTCCGGCGCGGTCGAACCGGTGGACGGCAGGGGGGAGGTTTCGGGGCGGAGTGTGGTCATGGGCGGACGGTATGCAGGCCGTCATCAGCAGAACCGTTCCGCCTGAACGACCTTCCTACGATCGGGGTACGTCCACGCACCTCGCGCGTCCCACCTCGTGCGCCCCTGCCACCGCCCGCCCCGCGGCCCTCCTACGAACCGGGAAGACCCGCCGCCGTGACGCCCTCGACCTCCATGCCGACCGGCGACAGCAGAAAGACATTCCGGTCGACCCGGTGCATTCCGCTGCCGAGGCCGAAGACCACCCCGCTGGTGAAGTCCAGGATGCGCTTGGCCACATCCGTCTCGGCGCTCGTCAGATCGAGCAGCACCGGAATCTGGGCGACCAGGTATTCGGCCACCTCCCGTGCGTCCGCGAAGACCTGGACCCGCAGCACGACGAGTCGCCGCTGTTCGGCCGCTTCGGTCTCGTCGGGGACCGTGCGGTGATCCACCCTGGACGGCCACTCGTTGCGGCTGCGCAGAGGCACGACCTGGGCAAGCCCCTCCCACTGCTCGTCCGTGACGTCGTACCTGTCGTACCTGCTCACCGGACCACCCCGTCTGTGCTTCGGTTGGCGTTGCGCCGGCTGCGCTCGCTGTTCATCGGGCAATTCTCTCGCCACTCACCCGTTCGGCGTACCACCGACACGGTTCATGGGCCGATCGACACCGCCGGCGGCCCGTCCGTCGCTTCCCCGTCGGCCCTGTGCAGATGGGTCTCCGCACTCATGTCGACGGGGGTGAACCGTACCGGAAGCCGGGACAGCGCGCGGTGGAAGGGGCCCGGACGCCACTTCAGCGCACCGGGCTCGACGGCCAGTTCCGCGTCACAGAGCTGACTGGTGAGCTGCTCGATCGCGGTCATGGCGATGAGCAGCGCCGGCTGCTTCGCCGGGCAGCGGTGCGGACCCGCGGACCAGGCCAGATGGGCACCGGCCCCGGAACGGACCGCGGAGTCCGAAGGACCGGACTCGGAGCGGGTGTTGGCCGCGGCGTAGGAGACCAGGAGAAGTTGTCCCGCGCGCAGCCGCACACCGTGGAACTCCGTGTCGTGGCGCGGGTAGTGGGCGGCGAGGTTGGCCAGCGGCGGGTCCTGCCACAGGACCTCGTCGACCGCCTCGTGCGCCGTCATCGCACCGCCGTGCAGCGAACCGGCGTAGCGGGTGTCGGTGAGCATGTGCAGCAGCGCGTTGCCGATCAGATTGGTCGTCGGATCGTGGCCCGCGCTCATGATCAGAGTGATCTGACGCACGGTCTCGTCGTCGTCGAGATCGGCCGGGTGACCCAGCAGGTACGAGGTGAGGTCACGGCGCGGGTGGGCGCGGCGGTCGGCGACCAGTGCGGTGACGACCTCGACGAGGTCCGCGTACGCGGCGGCGGCGTTCTCGGCGGAGTTGAACATGCCGGCGATGCCGTTGACGATGCGTTCGCCGTCGCCCGGCTCCACGCCGAAACAGATGGCGAGGACGTGCAGCGGGAGCCGTCGGGCGTACTGGGCGATGAGGTCGGCGCTTCCGGTGGCGGCGAACTCGCCGATCAGGCGCCCCGCGACGCGGGTGACCTCGGCCCGCAGGGCGTGCGGTTCGATCAGCGCGAGGCTGTCGTTGATGGCGCCGCGGTAACGGGCGTGCACCTCGCCGTCGCTGAACAGTGCGGTGCGCCGGTAGCCGAGCATGGGCAGGACCGGCGAGTCCTCGGGGACGGTGGCCTGCCAGGCGCGCGGGTCCTTGGTGAAGGTGTGGGTGTCGCGGAGCAGATCGACGGCGGCCTGGTAGTCGGTGACGAGCAGGGCGTCGATGCCGGGGGCGAGCCGGACGGGCGCGAGGGGGCCGTGTTCGCGCAGGCGACGGTAGTGGCTCCGCGGGTCGGCGGCGAATTCCGGACCGTACAGGGCGAGGGGCTCCGGCGGCTGGGCGAACGCTGTCATGACGGGTCCTCGGGCCTGGGCATCTTGGAGAGTACGTGCTCGGCCAGCGCGATCAGGGCGTCGATGCTGCCGCGGCGTTCGCGGGCGTCGCACTGCACCAGCGGGGTCTCGGGGGCGAGGTCGAGGTGTTTGCGCAGGACCTCGTCGGTGTGGGCGGGGGCATCGGGGAAACGGTTGACCGCGACCGCGTACGGCAGGCCCTGCTCCTCGACCATGTCCATGACCGCGAAGGAGTCGGCGAGCCTGCGGGTGTCGACCAGGACGACCGCGCCGAGCGCACCGCGCGCGATGTCCTCCCAGAGCGGCAGGAACCGCTGCTGGCCGGGGGTGCCGAACATGTAGAGCACCAGGTCGTCCAGGACCGTGAGCCGGCCGAAGTCGACGGCGACGGTGGTCGTGGTCTTGTCCGGCAGCCCCGCGGTGTCGTCGAGCCGGGTGCTGGACTGGGTCATCGCCTCTTCGGTGTGGAGCGTGGCGATCTCCGACAGCGTACGGATCAGGGTGGTCTTGCCGACGCCGAACGGGCCCGTGACGACGATCTTCATCAGGTTCCGGGCGGTGGGCGGCAGATAGCCGATGCCGGTGCGGTCAGTGGAGGGAGCGGAGTCCAACGAGCAGCCTCTCGACGAGCGACCGGTCGATCTCCCCGGCGCTGGGGACGGGCGGTCGGGTGTGCAGATGTCCGGCGGCCGCGAGGTCCGCGGCCAGGAAGACGGTGGCGCTGACCGGCAGGTCCAGGTGGGCCGCGCACTCGACGACGGTGAGCGCCCCCGGTTCGAGCAGCTCGCAGAGTCTGCGCTGTTCCGAGCCGGTGTCCGGGGGCAGCTCGGTGTCGCCGCGCACGAGTATGTCGAGCCGGTCGAGCGCGGGACCGGTGGGCCGGGTCCGGCCGCCGGTGACCAGGTAGGCGGGTATCAGGCGGCGCCCCGGGCCGGAGGTCATGGCCGGGCGGCGGTGTCCGGCAGGCGGGCGGGTGCGTTCATCGCCCGGGTCAGGGCGGTGACCTGCACCTGCATCTGGTACGCGATGTCACCGAGCTTGGCCCCGGGTTCCGCGAACAGGGCGAGTGTGGTGTTGTTCCCGGCCGGTACGACGATGGCGAAGCCCTGGTCGGACTCGACGACCGTCTGGGCCAGGCGCGGTACCTCGACGTCGGTGAAGGCCGTGGTGAAGGCGCGTGCCGCGGCGTGCAGCGTGGCCGTCATGGCGGCGACCCGTTCGCCGGAGGCCCGGTCCAGGCCGGGCGAGGCGCCCTCGACGAGGCCGTCTCCGGTGGCGACCACGGCGTGCTGGACTCCGGGCAGCTCCAGCAGTGGGGTCAGCACCCATGCGAGGTCGCCGGTGGTGGAAGTGGGGGCGCTCACGTCTGGTCTTCTCCTTGCTCGTCCCGGTCGTCCGGGTGGTCGTGGTCGTCCGGTGCCGGGGCGGATGGCGGCCCGGCGACGCTCCTGCCGTTGAGGGTGCCCTGCTGGAGTGCCGCCCAGGAAGCCCCCGCCTGCTCGGGTGTACGGGACACCTGTTCGCGCTCCGGGGCGACGTCGGCGGGCGCCGGGCGGGCCGGGGCCGGGCGTGGTGTGCGACGGCGTCGGCTGGGCAGCGCGGGGACCTGTCCGCCGGCGGGTTGCGGCACGGGGGCGGTCTCCTGCTCGGACGGCGCGGGAACGGTGGGCGAGGCGGGTGTCCGCACCGGCTTCGGAGCGAGGGCGGAGAGGCTGCGGTCGTCCTCCAGCACGGTCAGCAGATGTGCGGGGACGCGCAGGATCGTGCGCATGCCGCCGAACGGCGATTCCTCGATGTGGCAGTTGAAGCCGTACTGGAGCACCAGGCGGCCCACGACGGCGAAGCCGGTCTGCGGCGGGTCGCCCAGCTCGGTCAGCAGGATCTCCGGCGGGCCCGCCACCAGGGCCCGTGCCCGGTCGAGCGCGTCGTCGTCCATGCCGATGCCCGCGTCGTCGACCACCAGGAACGCGCCCCGGCCGCCGCTCTGCTGGAGGGTTACCTGGACATCGGTGTCGGGGTGCGAGTAGGCGGTGGCGTTGGCCAGCAGTTCGGCCAGGGCGATGGCGAGGGGTTCGGCGGCGCGGGCGACGAGGCCGAGCCGTTCGTCGCGCAGGTGGTTGGCGACCTTGACGCGTTCGTAGCCGGCGACCCGGGACTGGGCGCCGAGCACGATCTCGACGAGCGGCGAGTTCTGGCGGGCGAGGCCGGGCCAGGCGTCGCAGAGCACCGCGGTGGCCTGGGTGCGTCGCAGCGCCAGTTCGTTGCGGAAGTCCAGTTGCAGGATGCGCGGGTCGTCGTACTCGTGCTGGAGCTCGTGCAGCAGCTGCTGGGACTGGTTGAGCAGGGACTGGATCTTGGCGGAGGTGCCGCGCATCGCCGCGCGGGCGGCCGCGTCGACGCGGCCGCGCTCCTCCAGGACGGCCGTGCGCGCCGCCTGCACCGCCTCGGTGAGCAGCCGCGCGGAATCGCCGTCGATCTCGGCCGCCTCCCGCAGTCCGGGGACCTTGGCGGTGGGGTGGGAGAGGGCGAGCGCGGCGACGGGTATCCGTTCCTGGGCCAGCTGGCGGATCTCGTCGGTGAGCGCCGCGGTACGGGCCTCGGCGGCCTTCAACTGCCGTTCGGCCAACTCGGCGCGGGCCACGGCGATGCGTTGGGCACGCGCCATGTTCTCCGCGTGGACCATCGCCGCCACGGCGGCGGCGACGGCGATCACCGCCACTATCCATCCCATGCCGTCACCGCGTTTCTGTTGTCGGACCGGTCGTCCGGGGAAGGGGGAAAAGGGCCGGTTCCCCGGCCGGAGCGGTCGGTCCGCCGGCCGGAGCAGTGGGCCTTCCGGCCGGAGCGGTGGGTCCGCCGGCCGGAGCGCCCCTACCGCTCCGCGGGTCCGGCCGGCTCATGCGGCCGCTCCAGTTCCTGAGCTACCACGGCGACCTCGGTCATCACCTGGAGCACACCGGGCAGTTCGGAGCCGTCGAGCTGCCGGTACTCGCTGCCGATGGTCACCACCAGCCGCTCGGGAAGCCCCAGCTCCGGGTAGCGCCCCTCGGCGATGACCCGGCGGGCGGCCTCGACGGCGGGGATCCCGGCCGTGTGGAAGGCGTGGGCGCGCTCGCGCACGTACTCCAGGTACACGATGTGGTCGCGTACCCCGGCCCGGTCGAGGAGCGGGCCGTGTCCCGGGACGAAGGTCTCGGCGCCGGTGTCCAGCACCCGTTCGCAGGCCGAGATCAGATTGCTCAGCGGGCCCGCCCAGTGCACCGGGTGGTCGCCCGGCTGCTCCGGGGTGGAGGAGAAGATGATGTCCCCGGTGAACACGGCGCCCTGCGCGGGCAGATGGACCATCAGGTCGCCGGTGGTGTGCGCGGACGGCAGCGCGGAGATCTGGACCGGGTACTCCCCCAGCGTCAGTTCGAGCTCGCCGGTGAAGTAGGTGGTCGGCACCACCGGCTCGGTCCGCGACCAGTCGAAGGGGCCGAAGTGACGCGCGAGATACGCGCCGAGCGGGGTGGCCCGATCGCCGGCCGCGACGAGGGCGTGCTGCTGCTGCGGTGTCGGTTCGTAGTGGATGTGCTCGCGGGCCTCGCGGGTCGCGATGATCTCCGCGTCCGGGAGGACGCCCGCGCCCCAGAAGTGGTCCCCGTTGGCGTGGGTGACGATCACCCGGTCGACCTGGACACCGTCCGGCAGCCGCTTCGTGGACTCGGCGAGGAACTGACCGGCCAGCACGGTGTCGTAGGGGGTGTCGATCCAGAGCGCGCCCCGGGGCGAGACGAGCAGACCGCAGTTGGCCAGCCCCCAGCCCCGTTTCGGCGGGAGCCATGCGTACAGGCCCCGGCCCAGGTCAACGACGTCTCCACCCGTGATCGCCATGGACGCGATTATGCCGACCGAGATCCGGCCATGCGTTCGAACTCGGCCACTCCATGATTCCATTGGCGCAAAATCGACGCTCACACCTCCAGGCGGCACAGTCGCGGTAACCCTGCGAGACCGACGCACCTCGCCCTCACTCGTCACCTTCCGGGTAAATGCCCCCAATTCACCTGCCGACGTCACGCATCCGGCCCCATACCCATCGGGCGGCCACCAAACGCGAATGAGCCGATCACCCACCGAGCATGACCGAAAACAATCGCACGGAGACTTTCACCGAGACCTCCGCAAAGACCTCCGCGGAGACCTTCGGGGACGGCGCCGGAAGGCACCGTCCCCGAAGGTCTCCGCGGCCACGAACCGGTCGCACCGGTCGCACCGGTCGTGCGCTACCTGACCTGGCCGCCCTCGAAGTAGGCGATCAGCTCCGGGTCGAGGGCCGACACCTCGAACGGCGTGCCGCCCTCGCGCAGGGACCGGGTCGCCAGCACACCGGCGGCGACGCTCATCCGGGCGGCGACCGGCGAGGTGTCGGTGACGCCCCCGTCGCGCACGAACCGGCAGAACTCCTCTATGATCCGGCTGTCCCCGCCGCCGTGGGAGCCGTTGGCCTCCGGCACCCGGTAGGTGATGTCGGCCTCGGACCGGTATCCGCTGGGGCCGGTGTTCCAGACCTTGACCTCGTCGCCGGGGCCGTCGCCGAAGTTCTCCAGGCGGCCCTCGGTGCCGATGACGGTGTAGTTCCGCCAGTAGTCGGGGGTGAAGTGGCACTGCTGGTAGGCGGCCACGACGCCGTTGTCGAGCTGCATGTTCATCACCGAGACGTCCTCGACGTCCACGATGTGGTGCAGGTCCTTGCGGGCCGTCGGCGGCCAGTCGAACTCGCGCAGCCAGTTCGCCGGGCGCGGGGTGTCCGGCTCCCGGCGCGGCAGGTCGCCGTAGACGAGGAGGTCGCCGAGCGCGTTGACGCGGCGGGTGTAGCCGCCGGCCAGCCAGTGCAGCACGTCGATGTCGTGCGCGGCCTTCTGGAGCAGCAGACCGGTGGTGCGGGTCCGGTCGGCGTGCCAGTCCTTGAAGTAGTAGTCACCGCCGTATCCGACGAAGTGCCGCACCCAGACGGCCTTGGGCTCGCCGATGTCGCCGCGGGCGATGATGTCGCGCATCAGCCGCACGACGCCCATGTGGCGCATGTTGTGTCCGACGTACAGCCGGGTCCCGGTCTCGTACGCGGCGCGCAGGATGTTGTCGCAGCTCTCGACGGTGATCCCGAGCGGCTTCTCGACGAAGACGGCCTTGCCGGCCCGCAGTGCGTCGATGGCGATCGTCTCGTGGGTGTCGTCGGGGGTGGCGACGATGATCGCGTCGAGGTCGTCCCGGTCGAGGAGTTGCTTGTAGTCCTCGACCGCGACCTCGGCACCGAACTGCTCGGCCTCGCGCCGGCGCACCTCGGGGTCGAGGTCGCAGACGGCGGTGATCGCCGAGCCCTGTCCGGGGTGGTGGGCGGAGGTCGCGATGGAACGGCGCAGGCCGAGCCCGATGACGCCGAGTCGCAGGTCTGACACGGGGGTCCCTTCTGGTTGTGCTGGTGGTGCGGGCGGGGTTCGTACGGGGATGGGTGCGGGCGGATTCGTACGGGGACGGGTGCGGCCGATACTCCTGCACGGCGGCACTCACATAGTTCACGACAGCGCACGCAAGTGGCAAGAGTTGTTCGTTTCACGGACTTAACGAGCATGAATTGGCATTCATCTGCCCCAGTACGAGCAAAGACGCAGCCTGCACGAAGAAACGGCGGGGCGCCGCCCCGCGTCCGGGACGACTCCCCGCCGTCGGGCGGCCGGCGCTCACACCGCGATGACCGTGACCCCGGCCTCCGTGAAGCGGGCGGTCGCCTCGGGGGTGATCCCCTCGTCGGTGACCAGGAAGTCGACCTGGGCCAGATCGCAGACCCGGGCGAAGGCCCGCTTGCCGATCTTCGAGGAGTCCGCGGCCACGACCACGCGCTGGGCCTGCTGGGCGAGCAGGCGGTTGATGCTGGCCTCGCCCTCGTGGTGGACGTACGCACCGCGTTCGGTGTCGATCGCGTTGACGCCCAGCACGGCGACGTCCAGCGTGATCTCGCCCAGCACCCCGCTGGCCAGCGGGCCCGTCAGCTCGTACGACTGGGGCCTGGCCACCCCGCCGGTCACCACGATCTTGATCTGCGGCCGGATCACCAGCTCGTTGGCGATGTTGAGGGCGTTGGTGACCACGGTCAGGGTCGGCTGCCCGCCCATCCCCATCGCGCCCTCACCGACCACGTCGGAGCGCACCGCCAGCGAACGGGCGACCTCGGTCAGCGTCGTACCGCCGGTCAGCCCCACCACCTCTCCGACCGCCACCAGTTCGGAGACCGCGCGGCCGATGGCCTGCTTCTCCGGGGCATGGCGCCCGGTCTTGTAGCGCAGGGCCAGTTCGTAACTGACGCCGTGCGCCACCGCGCCGCCGCGGGTACGGGTGAGCAGCTGCTGCTCGGCGAGCTGGTCCAGGTCGCGCCGGATGGTCGCGGCCGAGACGTCCAGCGTCATGGCGGCGTCCTCGACGTCCACCCGGCCGTTCTTACCGACGAGTTCCAGCAGCGCGTTCCACCGGGCATCCCTGGACAAGGCACCTCTCCTCACAGGCCGGGCTTCGGGCACCCATCCCCTTGGGTACGGTCACCGGACACGCGCAAGCGTCGCACAAGGCTCCGCCCAGTCAAGCTTCCTGCGCGCAGGATGCTTGATAATGCTTGGACATCGCGTATAACGTGCGTAAACGAGCATCCCACTACGAGTACGGAGTGCAAAAGTGTCATTTGTCGAGATCGAGACAGCCAGTCAGCCGGAATGCTGGCGTCGCGCCGCCGAGCTGGCCGAGACGCAGTCGGCCGCGCTGCCCGCCACCGGCGAGCGCATCGCGGTCGTCGGCTGCGGCACCTCGTTCTACATGGCTCAGGCGTACGCCGCGCTCCGCGAGGGGTCCGGCCAGGGCGAGTCCGACGCCTTCGCCGCCTCGGAGTTCCCGTTCGGCCGCGGCTACGACCGGGTCGTCGCCCTCACCCGCTCGGGGACCACGACCGAGGTGCTGGAACTGCTCGACCGGCTCCGCGGTGTCACCCGTACCGTCGCCATCACCGCCGACCCGAACACCCCGGTCATGACGGCGGCCGACGATGTGGTCGTGCTCGAATTCGCCGACGAGCAGTCCGTCGTGCAGACCCGGTTCGCGACCACCGCGTTCACCCTGCTCCGCGCCCACCTCGGCCTGCACACCGAGGAAGCGGTGCGCGACGCGGAGACCGCGCTGGCCGAGCCGCTGCCCGAGGGCCTGGTGGAGTGCACCCAGTTCACCTTCCTCGGCCGCGGCTGGACGGCGGGGCTCGCCAACGAGGCGGCGCTGAAGATGAAGGAGGCGTCGCTGTCCTGGACCGAGTCGTACCCCGCGATGGAGTACCGCCACGGTCCGATCAGCATCGCCACCGCCGGCACCGCGACCTGGATGTTCGGCACCGCCCCCGAGGGGCTCGCGGAGCAGGTGCTGGCGACCGGCGCCCGCTGGGTGGAGAGCGGCCTGGACCCGCTGGCCGACCTGGTGCGCGTGCAGCGACTGGCGATCGCCCGTGCCACCGCCCGCGGTCTGGACCCGGACAGCCCCCGCCACCTGACCCGCTCCGTCGTGCTCACGGACGCCTGACCGGCCGATGCGCATCGTCGAGCGCGCCTTCGGCGGCCCCCGTCCCGGCGAAGGCGGTTTTGCCGAAGACGCTCGCGGAGCCGCTGCCGGGGCTGCTCAAGGAATGGGGACCCCTCGCGAAGCCCTTCACCGGGGCGTTCGCGAGGGGTTTCTCGCCAGGCCGCAGCACGGACCGGCCGGCGACCCGGAGGTCGGGGTGCTCGTGCTGTCCGGGTCCAGCGGGCGGATCGAGGACGAGCGGTGCCGGATCCTGGCCCGCGAGGGCATGACCGCGCTGTCGATCCGCTGGTTCGGCGGATCCGGACAGCCGCCGGGCATCTGCGAGGTCCCGCTGGAGACGTTCGAGCCCGCGATCGAGGTGCTGCGCGCGGGCGGCGCGCGGCGGATCGGCGTCCTCGGTACGTCCAAGGGCGCGGAGGCCGCTCTGCACCTGTCGGTGCTCCTGTCCGGCGTGGACGCCGTGGTGGCGCTCTCGCCCACGTCCCTCACCTGGGCGAACGTCGGGCCCGGAGCCGATGGGCAGGACCGGCCGTGCCGGTCCTCGTGGACCTGGCGCGGTGAGCCGCTGCCGTTCGTCCCCTACGACGACTCCTGGGCACCCGCGCCCGCACGGCCCGAGGGCGGTCCGGTCGCCGTTCGCGGCTGGTACGAACAGAGCCGGCGCACGTTCGCCGACCGCGTCGACGCGGCGAGGATCCCGGTGGAGAGGTCCGGCGCCGAGCTCGTCCTGGTCGCGGGCGGCGACGACGCGATGTGGCCCTCGCTGCCCTTCGCCGAGGAGCTGGCCGACCGCCGCAGAGCGGCCGGCCTGCCCGTACGCGTCGTCGGCAGCCCCGATGCGGGCCACCGCCCGCGGCTGCCCGGCGAGGGCCCGGCGCCCGCCTCCGCGCAGTTCCGGTACGGAGGTTCGGCCGCGGCGGACGCGGCGCTCGGGGCGGCCGCCTGGCCGCGGATCCTCGACGCGCTGCGCGGCACGCACGGCCCGGCCTGAGGACCGTGCGGAGGCCGGTGGGCGAGGACGGGCCGCCGGCCCCGCCCACCCGGCCCTCGGGTCAGGACTCCTGTCAGGATTCCTCGAAGTAGGCGTCCAGAACCTCGTCGAGTTCCGCCGCCCACTCCTTGAGGCTGCCCCTGGCCGGCGCCTCCACCTCGGCGTTGAACCACCGGCGGGTCGACATGTGGACCGTGACGGTGAACCGGCGGCCGAACCGGGGCAGCTTCACCTCGACCGCGCCGATCTCGTCCCACCGGAAATCGGCTTCCTGGTCGTCCAGCTGGAACCGGACTCCCGCACGGTCCGCGGTGATCGAGCCGCGACGGTCGCTCACCTCGAACGAGGGGCCGTCCGCCGCCTCCTTGTCGTCGGCCACATCGGACACGGCCTCCGTCTCGTCGCCGTCGTCGGGGGCGGCGGCGTCAGCCGCTCCCTCCTGCGCCGCTTCCGGCTGCGGCTGTTCCTGCTCCGCCTGTTCCGGTTCTGTCTGCTCCAGGTCTGGCTGCTCCAGGCTCGTGTCCGGTTTCCTGGCCTTGACGGGGGCCGTGAGACCGGGGATGAACGCCGGGTCTGTCCCTGCGGCGTATCCGGGCTGAGTGTTCGGATCTATGCGCTGCTCCACGGCGGGCAGTATGGCCGACGAACCTGTACCGGGCCAACGAGCCCGCCCCGAAACACCTGTGAACCGTCCCCGTGACGGGCTACGAAGCCGCTCCCCGCGCCGCCAGGAGTTCGCTCACCCGGTCCAGCGGGAGGGCCGGGACGTGGTGGCCGGCCCGGCCGGTCATCGGGTGCGCGCCGGTGAGCACGTTGAGCACCGCCTCCTCCACCGACTCGACCACCGCACGGTAGAAGGGGTCCATCCGGCCCCAGGGCACGAACCTCATCGACTCGTACGGCGCGCTGCCGTCGTCCTCGGGGAACGTACTGGTCAGCGCGGACGGGTTGGCCGTGGAGAAGGCCAGGAACAGGTCCCCGGAGAAGTGACTGCCGGTGGTGCCGGTACGGGCCAGACCGAGCGTCACCCGGCGGGCCAGCGCCTTGCACTGCCCCGGCAGCAGCGGGGCGTCGGTCGCCACGACCACGATCACCGAGCCCGCGCCGGGCGGCACCGGGCGCTCCCCGTCCGGCGCCGCTCCGGGCGCCGCTTCGGGAGCCGGCGCCCCGACCGGGTCGGTCAGCTCGCGCCCCACCGGCACACCGGCCACCAGCAGTTCGCGCCGGGCACCGAAGTTGGCCTGGACGAAGGCTCCGACGGTGTACCGGTCCTCGCCGTACTCCACCACGCGCGACGCGGTCCCCGAGCCGCCCTTGAAGCCGTAGCAGCGCATGCCCGTGCCGCCGCCGACGCATCCCTCCTCGACCGGGCCCGACGCCGCCGCCCCGATCGCCTCCCCCGCGTGACGGGACTCCACGGCCGAGCCGTGGATGTCGTTGAGGTGGCCGTCCCAGGTCTCCGTGACGACCGGCAGCAGCCACTCCGGCGCCATGCCCCCGCAGTTGGCGCGCACCCACTCGACCACGCCCCGGTGCACCGGGCCCACCGCGTACGTGTTGGTGATGACCACCGGAACGGCGAGCGAGCCGGTCTCCTCGATCCACGCGGTGCCGGTCATCTCACCGTTGCCGTTGAACGAGTGCCAGCCGGCCGCGCAGGGGGTGCCCACACCGCCCCGGCCGCGCGGCAGCAGCGCGGTCACTCCGGTGCGTACGTCGTCGCCGTCGACGAGGGTGACGTATCCGACCTCGACGCCCGGCACATCCGTGATCGCGTTCCACCTCCCCGGCTCACCGGTCAGGGGAATGCCCAACTCACGTGCGCGCATGCGCCCTTCGCCCGGGTGATCTCCGCTCATGCGGACAGAGGTTACGGGGCGGGATCGTTCCCGACAACGATCGCGGTCAGCAGCAGACCGTCCTCGGCCAGCCAGCGGCCGCCGAAACGGGCGGGGACCGCCGTCAGTCCCGTACCGGCCGCCGGTTCCAGGTCCGCGACCAGCAGTTCGGCCGTGAAGCTGCCGTCGGGGCGGAGAGTGATGTCGGCCTCCTCGAAACCCAGCCAGCGGTGGGTGAGCGGGAACCAGGCCTTGTACACGGCCTCCTTCGCGCTGAACAGCAGACGGTCCCAGTTGATCCCCGGGTGCTCCAGGCGCAGTTCGCGCTCGCGTCGCTGCTCCGTCACCAGCGCGATGCTGCCGTGCACGTCGCCGGGCAGCGGCGCGTCGCCCTCGGCGTCGATGCCGACGGTGAGCACGTCCGCCCGGCGGGCCACGGCGGCGGCCCGGTAGCCAGCGCAGTGGGTCAGGCTCCCGACCGTGTTCTCCGGCCAGAGCGGGGCGCCGCGCTCGCCCTTGAGGATGGGGACGGGGGCGATGCCCAGCGATCCGAGGGCTCGGCGGGCACAGTGCCGTGTCGTGGCGAACTCCCCGAGGCGCTTCGCCACGAATCCGTGGGTCAGCGCCTCCTCTCCGGGCATGAGCACGGCGCCGGGCAGGTCGGAGAACGCCTCTGCCACCGCTACCCGGGACGGCAGAATTTTCTCGATCATGATCTCCCCTTACCGGCTGGACGGCACCATCCTGCCTGGTGCCGGGAGCTCGCCCAACCGCCCGGTGGCCACGGAGCCCCGGGCCATGAACTCATGGCCCGGAACGCGTGGTCCGGAACGCGTGGTCCGGAACGCGTGGTCCGGAACGCGGGGATCAGGACTCGGGGGCCAGGACGGCCCGGGAGTCGGCGAGCTCCGGCCAGCGGATCCGGGTGGCGCACAGGGACACCAGGATCGCCGAGGCGGCGACGGCTGCCATGCCCCAGACCAGGCTGCTGGCGCTCGCTATGAAGCCGATGAGCGCGGGTCCGGCCAGCAGGCCCGTCGTTCCCATCGCGGCGACCAGGGCCAGTGCGTCCGTGCCCTGCGCCGCCGCCGCCACATAGATGCACGGTGTCACGGCCGCGACGCCCAGGCCGACGCAGGCGAAGCCGATCAGGGTCGGCACGACACCGCCGGTCAGCAGGGCGAGTGCCAGCCCGGCGCCGGCCACCACGCTGCCGACGCGGACGATGCGCCCGTCGCCCCAGCGGCTGCGCCAGCCGTCGGCGAAGATGCGGGCCAGCACCATCATGACCGAGACCACCGCGATGCCCATGGGCGCCAGTTCCGACGCCGCGTCGACCACGTCCTTCATGTAGAGCGCGGACCAGTCGTTCATGGCGCCTTCGGTGACCGTGCCGAACACCATCGCGCAGCCCATCCAGACCGTCACCCGGGCCGGCATGCTCAGCCTGCGACGGCGCTTCTCCGGGGCCGGGGCCCCGGCCCCGCTCCCGGCCCCGGTCTCGGCCGGGGTCTGCCGGTCCTCGGTCAGCAGGCCCGCGCGGGTCAGTCCGACCAGCAGGAGCAGCAGGGCCGCGGCCACGCCGAAGTGCACCGCGACGTCCGTGGTCACCAGGTTCACACCGGACGCGAGGAGCGCGGCGAACAGCGAACCGGCGCTGAACGTCGCGTGCAGTCTTGCCATGGCGGTGCGCTGGTAGGTGACTTCGAGGGCGGCCCCCTGAGCGTTCATCGCCACGTTCAGGCTGCCGACGGCGACCCCGTCGCAGCAGATGACGACAAGAGCGACCGGGTAGTTGGGCGCTGCCGCGAGCGCGAGCAGGAGCAGGCTCAGGCACACGGCCGACAGGACCGCGAGACGGCGCGAGCCCATGCGCCTCATCAGTACCGTGACGAGCGGGAACGAAACGGCCGCACCCACGCCACAGGCCATCAGCAACAGGCCGAGTTCCGCTTCCGACAGGTCCAGCCGTGTCTTGATGGCGGGAAGCCGTGACGCCCAGGTCGCGTACTGGAAGCCGAGAAAACAGAACAGGGCCGCGATCGCGAGCTGCGCCCGGCGGAATGGATCGGTGACGCCAAACACAGGTAATCAGCCCACTTCGTCTTCCAGAGGTGCCCGGTGCGATGACGCGTGGGCGAGGTTCGTTCCGCTGCTGCGGGCGCCCGGCAGGGCCCGGGACATGTACACCGCGTCCGCGCCGTAGCCCGTCGGGGGTGTGACGTCCTGGTGGGCCCGGTATCCGTTCGCCGACCAGAAGGTGTCGCTGCCGGACACGGCGATCAGGGAGATTCCCTCGTACCCCTTGGCCGCCGCCGTTGCGGTGAAGTGCCGCAGCAGGCGCTTCGCCAGGCCCCTGCCGCGGAGCTCCCCGGCGATGACGAGATCGTGCAGATGCAGATTGCGCGAGTGGAAGACGATGTCCTCCGACCGGTCCAGGTCCGGGTACTCGAACATCGGATAGGGCAGTGCCAGCAGGTAGCCCACCGTCCGGTTCCCGTGGTCCAGTACGAAGCAGGTGGCCGGCGAGGCATCGGCCCGGGACCGCAGCGCCACCCGTCCCTCCGAGAGTCCGGCAGCGGTGTACGCACCGGCCTCCAGATCCACGACGGCGTCCCAGTCACCGTCCGAGATATGACGTATACGCAGGTCGTTGCTCATGTTTCCGCCTGTTCGCCCTGGACACAGGTGTACGGAAGCGGATCGAATCCGTTGAATCCCTGGGTCATGTAGCCGGTGGCGTAGGCACCGGTGGAGAGAACCCAGACCGGGTCTCCCGAGGCGGCGGAAGCGGGCACGGAGACGCGATGGTGCGTGTGGTCGAAGGCGTCGTCGCTGTCGCACGTGGGGCCCGCGACGACAGCCGGGACATATTCCGTTCCGGAGCCCGAGGGGAACAGCAGCCGGTACTGCAACTGGTCCATCTCGTAGAGCCCGTTGAACTTTCCGCAGCTCAGATACAGCCAGTGCTCGCGTTCGCCGTCCGGCCGGCTCCGGGAGGACAGCCGGGCCACATGTGCCCTGATCGCGCCGTGGTCGGCGACCAGATGGCGGCCCGGCTCCATGACGAAGTCCAGCGGGGCTTCCGAGACCGCCGCGAGGTGCTGCAGCCCGTCCCGGATCACGGCGAATATCTTGTCCACCGGAGGGTCCAACGGGATTCCCCGGCTGTCGAGATAGCCGAGGGCGGGCAGGCCGCCACCGAGGTTGATGTGGTCGGGAAAGATGTCCCGCCGGTTCAAGGCCGTGAGCACTTCGGCCAGGCGCTCGAAGGCGTCCTGCCAGGCTTCCGACGTCATCTGCTGCGAGCCGACGTGGACGGACAGGCCGGACGGTGTGAGTCCGGCCGCCCGCGCGGCCTCCATGACGAGTACCGCGTCGGTTCCGGAACAGCCGAACTTCCGGCTCAGCCCCCAGAGCGCCCCGTCGCCGCTGGTGGCCAGTCGGCAGAAGACCCGGGCTCCGGCGGCGTGGGCCGCTATCGCCGCCACGTCCTCCGGGCTGTCGGTCGCGAAGGTCCGTACGCCCAGGCGGTGGGCGTCGGCGATGTTCTCGTCGGACTTGATGGTGTTGCCGTAATGGATCCGGCTCGCCGGCACACCTGTCCGCAGCGCCTGCGCGATCTCGTTGGGACTCGCCGCGTCGAAACCCGCGCCCTTCTCCGCGAGCCGGACGAGCACCTCGTCCACGGGGCAGGACTTCATGGCGAACCGGACCGAGATGCCGGGCAACTCCCTCAGCAGTGACGCGTACTGTGCTTCGATTCCGGCGAGGTCGAAGACGATCCGGTCCTCGTCGGCGGCTTCCAGCGCGGCGCGCATACGGGCGTTCAGACGCATGACGACGCCCCGGTCCGCAGAGGGGTGGACCGGCTCGCCCGCACCAGGGAGTGCCAGGCATCGGTCAGCAGCGCGAAGTCCTCGATGTCCGCCCGTGCCTCTTCGAGCCATTGCCCGCCGCGCGATTCCAGGATGTCGGCGAACTCCGCGTATCTGCCGCCCAGTTCGCGGTAGGAACGGTTGAGGACGTCCAGCCGGTGCATGTTCTCCTCGCGGTCCGCCCCGGCACTCTCCCGCGCCAGCTCGGCCACCCTTTCCGGCCGGACGTGGAAATCGTCGTCGAGCAGCGTGGCACCGGCCGCCGCCATCCGGTCGTAGATGAGGTTGAAGTGGAGCATCGACAGGAAGAACTTGGTCAACCGCAGCTGGTAGGCCATGAATCCGGCGTCGGTCCGGCGCTCGGCCGTGTAGTAGTTCACGATGTTGCGGTTGTGCAGCACGCCGGGCAGCGTGCCGTCGTGGACCAGGTGCATCAGGAAGTAGTCGCTGCCGATGGTGTCGGTCGCGGGCGGCAGCGGCACGCGCTCGTACACCTCGTCCAGGAAGCTGATGTTGCACATGTCCACCCGCATGGGATCGACATGGGTCAGGGTCGAGTGGTCGCGGACGAACGGGTCGGTGCCCGCCCCCCGGAAGGACTCCTCGACCAGCTCCCGCTTCCGCTCGTCCGGCCAGTGACGCGGAGCCCACAGGCTGACGACGTCGTGGTAGATGCCGCTGTCCAGCCGGGAGATCTCACCGATGTCCACCGACAGCTCGCCCACGAACGAACTGCCCACCATCGCCACGGGCTTGGCGGCGTGTTCCGGGGCGAGCACCGTCTCGGACACCCCGTTCGCCGCGTCGGCCGCGGTCTTCCCGAGCGAGGTGAGCTCATGGTGGACGGGGAAGACCGTCTCGCCGTTCAGGGTCTGGTACCTGCTGTCGGAGTCCCTGCGGTGCACCGAGCGGCAGCCGAGCGCGGCGGCGATCAGGAACGCGCGATTGGTGCAGGCACCGTAGGAGACCCCGGACGGGAGCATGAGGTCGAGCATCAGGTCCGGCTTGACGACACCGGAACTCCGGATCACCCGGCGCAGGAAGTCCCGCTGCTCCGCTTCGTCGAGATGGTGGGTGATCACGTTCCGGGCCCGGCGGGCCCCGGCGACGGCCTCGGCGTGCTCGGTGTACGTCTGCGTCCCGGAGGAGTCCAGGATCAGCAGGTGGACCTCGACGCCGAAGCGGTCGGCCGCGTAGTCCGCTTCCTCGCCGATCGCCGAAATCGTCTCGGCGCAGGCCCTGTTGGTCGGAAGGGTCAGGCAGATTCTGCGCATACCGGCTCTCCCGTCGCCTTTTCGGATTCCTGCTCGTTCCAGGACCTCAGCCCCAGCAGCCTTTCGCCGAGGCCGTTCAGCGCGGCAGTGCCGTATCTGAGGGATTCGTGCCGGACGGCGTCGCCGACCAGCGTCCCGTTCCAGTCCGGTGTGCCGAGCCGGCGCCACGAATCGATCCGGGACCGTCTCAGCTCCTCGTGCGACTCCAGCGCGGGCATCATGGAGAGGTACTGCACCGCGCGCACACCGTCCTGCGAGGTGTTGCGCGCCACCCCGTGCGCGAGCAGCCCGTTCCAGATCAGCAGGTCACCGGCGCCCAGTTCGGGCCGGACCACGGGGAACTCCGCCCGGTCGGCGTCCGGCCTGATCGGGTCCCGGTCCTCGGGCTGGGTCGTCTTCCACTGCTCGAACCGGCGGAACAGCTCGGGCGAGCACTGGAAGCCGCCCAGCTCGGGCCGGGTGTCGTTCAGGGCGATGATCCCCTGGACTCTCTGGGGCAGTACTCCGAGCGTGGTGTCGACGTCCCAGTGGAGCTCGATGTCGAAGCCCTTGTCCGTGGGGGCGATGAGCGCGCGGTCACGGTTCTTGATGTTGGGCGGATTGAGGTTGAGCCGGTCCAGCGTCACCCACAGTTCTTCGCAGTCCCACACGTCGACGAACGCGTCATAGACACGCCGGGCCTGCCGGCTGTCCCAGATGAGCTGGTGGTGGTACGCCTCGACGAAGCCGTAGACGTGCAGCTCCCGGTCCAGATCGGTCCGGAACGGCCGGTCCTCGTACCAGCTCTCGGGCCGGGCCGGATCGAGCCCCTGGAAGTCCCAGGTGAAGTCCAGCAGGCGCTTGGCCGCGGCGGCGGGAATCGCCTCCTTGACGACGACGTACCCATAGGTCTGCCAGAAGTCGAAGTCCTCCTGGGACAGCACTCTCAGCTCCCGCGACTTGCGGATGTCCCTCAGCGGCGTCTGCGCCAGGTACGCCTCGCCGTCCGAGCTGAAGTACGGGAGGTCCGAGGGGGCTCGGTGCAGATACGGGACGGGCGTCGGCATGCGCTCACTCCAGGCTCGAAGTTCTCGGTGATCGGCCCGGACCGGTCGCTCCCCCCGGCGCATCCGGTCCGGGCCGATCACCGCAGTGGGTGCCGGGGAGCGGCCTCGGCGCGGCCGGCACCGCCGGCGGGCGTCGGTGCGGGGCGTCGGGACCAGGTGACGGACGTGGCCCGAGCAGCTCCCCACCTCGACTTTTGTCGACCGCAAGACGGCAGACAAGCCTTTCGGTGTACGCCGAATCACCTCGGAACGGCCTCTTCGGCACGTGAATTGACTGTCTGTCACACGTGCTCGACGGTGCCGCCGGTCTCACTGATTCATCAGGACCTGCGTCAGCGTCACACCCGAGCGGTTCAGCTCGTACAGGACCCGGGTGCCGGCCCGGTGGCGTTGCACCACACCTGCGGAGACGAGGGCCGAGAGGTGCTGCGAGACCGTGCTCGCGGCCAGCCCCAGATGGTCCGCGAGCGCGGAGGTGGTGATCGGTACGGCCAGTTCACGGACCACGGACGCACGCCCCCGGCCCAGCAGGATCGCCAGCCGGTCCTCGCGCGGGGTCGGCGCGGCGCCGCCCCGTTCCGGATCGGTGTGCAGGAGCCCCGCTCCCCGCGCGGCGAAGGCGACCACGGTCCGCCCGCCGGCGACCGACCACCAGTGGGTGCCGTCCGCGTAGAGCATCGGCACGGCGGTCACCCGGTCCGCACCGTCCGTGCGCTCGACCGGGAGTCCGAGATCGCGGAGCAGTGCCGCTCCCCCTCCCATCGCCAGGGTGCGCGAGCGGAAGAGGATCTCCTCCTCCAGCGAGCGCGCGAGGCCGACCCCGCGGGGCTCGATCGCGGATCGCCAGAAGTTGGCCAACTCTAAGGAGAGGTAACGGAGTTGGACTTCGGGTTCGCGGATCATGGCGGCGATCAGGGGGTCGCTGAACGCCTGCGGGTACTCGCGGGCGAGCTCGTCGCGGACCAGACCGGCCGAGGCGCGCGCCAGGCCGTCCAGCTCGTCCGCGACACTCGCCTTCCGGGAGGTGACGCCCCCGGTCAGGAACGAGGGAATGCGCCCGCGCGGCCGGGCCAGGGCGACCATCGACCTGAGCCGCGGCGTCAGCGCACCGTGTGCCTCACGGGCCCAGGAGGAGTGCGGCCAGGGGGCGTCGGGGCCGAACCGGACCAGCAGCGCGGCGGCGCCGAACGCCTGCCACAGCTCGCACAACGCCAGCCGCACGTCGGACAGCTGCCGGTCCATCAGCCCTCCACGGCGCAAGCGCGTGACAGCTCGAACATGAACCCCGCCCATCCGTTTTGGTCCAGACCAATGATGGACGAGCTTTCGGCACCTGTCCGGCGACTGTCAAGGATCTTGTGACCCAGGGCACAGCGGTATCACTCCAGGCCAACCGACGCGCGCGTACGGTGACCCCCGGACGCCAACCGCCTTGCGGGGTACGCCTGTCGGACCGTTTCCCTTCGCCCGCCGGCAACCCGGTGCGGGCATCACGGAGCACCGCACCCCGGGGCCCGGCGGTGGGATGCGCGCGGCTCAGCGGGCGTCGACGGACGCCTCGCGCGGTGTGGTGCCGGATGCCTCGCGCAGGGCGCCGGCGACCGGCTCCAAGACCTCGATGGGGCGCAGCAGGTCCCCGTGGCCGATCGGCGGCGTGCCGGTGCGCGCCATCTCCAGGAACACTTCGAGGCCGGGCAGGCAGTAGTCGGCGCCCGGGGTCAGGGTCTGCTGGACCATGCTCTGCCGGGTGAACGTCATCGCGTGGAAGGGGATCTGATCCGCGCTGCCGGGCCTGACGAGGTTCACCACGACGCGGGTGTCACCGGCGGTGAACGATGCGACGACGGTGGTGCCGGTGATGTCGGTCCGTACGCCGGAGATCTCGCCGGGGGCGAGCCGGAGGGCGATGTCCACCGCGTGGATGCCGTAGAAGAAGATCCCGCCGTGGTCGCCGGCCGGGTCGGCGGGCCCGGACACCACGACCAGCTCCGGCCGGCCTCCCGGTGCGGACCGGGCCACCAGCGCCTCGGTGTCGGGGATCCAGCGCAGCGCCGAGGACGAGGTGAGCGGCGCGCCGTGGGCGCGCGCGGTGTCGATCATGACCCGGGCGTCCGCGACGGTGCGACTGAGGGGCTTGTCGACGAAGACCGGAAGGCCCTCGGCCAGGAAGGGGACCGCCTGGTCCCGGTGGTTCGCGCCGTCCCGGTCCGCGACGACGACGGCGTCGACCAGCCCGAGCAGGGCGGCCGGCTCGTCGACGATCGCCGGTATCCCTCCGGTGCCGGCCAGGGTGACGTTGCGCCGGCCGCGCCCGCCGCTGAGCGCCACGACGCGCGCGTCGCCGCCGGCCTTCTCGACGTTGAGGTGGCGGACGATCTGGTCGACATGGCTGTTGTCGGTGCCGACGATCCCGATGCGCATCCGGAGAGCTTCCCTTCGAGGTGACAGGCCCGGGCCTGTCCGGCGGATCAGGGCCGGGGTCGCCCCGCGGCGGCCCGCCGCACCCGATTGACCGGAACCCGGCCGGCGGGGAGCGGGCGGCCCGGCCGGTGCGGCATGGCGCACGGTCGAGTTTCGCACAGCCGTCCAGGCGTCCGAAGTCCCGTCGAAGAGCAGGCCACGGGCCCCTCGACCGGCTGCTCCGCTCCTGATCCGCCTTGTTCCGCCTCGTCCGGCGCCGCACCAAACCGGGCCAAATGGCACCAAGGCGACACTTTTGATCAATGAAACATTCTGCGGGGATGAGAATATATTGAGCGCCTGTTTCAAGCCGTTTCGAACCCGGAAATAGTTCTACTGACTCTTCGCATCCAAACCCTCACGGATTCCGCTCGCCCTATGCCAGCATGAAGCCTCCGGAACCGCGCTATTCGAGTCGGCGTCCCTGTGCAGGGGGATGCGTGCGGACAGGACCGGAGCGAACCGGACCGGGCCGAACCGGGCCGGACCGGCAACTGTTCCGAACGGCGATCGGCGCGCGACCAGGTCCTCATCGGGTCGGCCGACCGTGCGATCAGGGGGTAGGGGTCATTGACCGGAAGGATCGAACGAGGATGTCCGGTCTGCGGAACACCTGACGAGGGCGCGGCTCTCTGTGTGCTCTGCGGATGGCGGATGTACGGGGATCCGGTCCTGGGGGAAATGACCGCGGAGGAACAGGAGTCCGCCACCGCCGCGTTGCGGGCGGCGGAACGCGCCTGGGACGCAGGGGCGGCGGAGCTGGCGTTCGCCGGCGAGGACGGCGCGGCGCGGCCCGCGGCGCTGCTGCGGGGCGGTCCGGCCGAGCCCGGGGAGCGGACTCGGCAGCGGTGGCCCCGTCACCCGGGAGGACTCCCGGAGCATGACTCCGCACAGGGCCGGCAGGCCCTCGCCGATCTGATCGACGGCGGCGTCGACGCGTTGTTCTTCGTCGAATTCACTCCCGATTGCATAAACGTGATCAAGGCCGTCACCGACGCGTACGGAATACCCCAACAGATCGATGCCGGGACCACGAAGTGGTCGTCGGTCGTTCCTTCGCTCGACCACCGTCCGGAATTTCTCCGATTCCAGCTCGCGGGTGGAATCGGCACGCTCCCGGTATCCGGCCGCCGGGATTTCGACACGGCGGTGACACGGTGGCTCCGGGAATTCGTCCCGCCCCCGTACGCCCGCTCGATCGTGCTGCTGAACCGCCGCTCCGGCTGGGCCCTGCTGGACCGGGCGGTGGCCCTGCTCCGCGCCGCGTACCCGCCGCGGGCCGAGATCGGCCCGGCGCCCGCGGGAGCGGACGGCGCGCCGGGCAGGGACACCCGGGACGTGGTGCGCGAGGCGTTGCGCACGGCGCCGCTGCGGGCCGACCACACGCTGTTGCTCGCCCGGGTCGATCAGGGGACCGGCACGGTTCGCACCCACACCCATGTGCTCTTTCCCGCCGGTTCCCGGCTCCGGCCCGGGGAGACGGCGACCGCGGAGATCACCGTGTTCGGCGGGCCCGCCGACCGGGTGCCGGTGGTGCTGCCGGTGCTGGCCGCCGCGGCCCGGGGCGGCTCGGGGACAGTGGTGCTGTCCGCCCGGCAGACCGCGCTCACCGCGTTCGCCCCGGCGCGGCTGGCGTTCGTGCTGCGCGGCCCGGGGGAAGTGACGCTGGCCGGGCCGGAGTCCGGGGCGCCGGACACGGGGGCGACGGGCGGGCCGGAGTCCGGGCGGCCGAACGGCGGGGCGACGGGCGGCGCCGCGGGCGACCGCCCGGCGGATGTCTCCGTGCTGGTCGGCCGTCTTCCTCGCGGCATCATCCGTCCCCCCGCCCTGGAAGTCGTCCTCACCGTGGAGATGAGCGGTGCCGAACCGGCGGAGACCGCGGAACGGCTGGCGTTCGCCCGGGAAGTCATCGCGGCCCTGGCCCGCCGCCCCGGCTCCGGCCGGAGCCTGCGCGTGGGCGTCGTGGGCCACTACGACCACGTCGTCCACGAGAACAGCTACACCCCACGCTCCGTGCTGCTGCTGACGGTCCCGCCCGGACCCGCCACGGCGGCCCGGTCCGCCCTGGCCGGCTGGCGGCCCGCGCGGCGGGAACAGGACACGGCCTCCTCGCTGGAGGACGCGCTGCGAAAGGTCCGGCTCACCCTGGCCGGTACGGACAACGCCCCGCATCCCCGTGCCGAGCGCGCCGTACTGATCGTCGGCCGCCGCCCGCCCGGGCTGCCCGCGCAGCACGACGTGGTGCCGTCCTGTCCGCTCGGCGCCGACTGGCGGACCGAGCTGAACAGCCTGCGGGCCCGGGGGGTCCGGGTCATGACCCGGCTGGACCGCGCCCAGCCGCACGTGGACGGCCCCGCGGGTCCCGTGCAGCGTTACACCGCCGCCGCGTGGGACACGCTCTCCGACGGCCGTCCCTTCCTCCGGGGCAAGGACAGCGCGGCCGCCGTGGCCGACGCACTCGCTCCCGCATGGCGGTGGGACGGCCCGCCCTGCCGCCTGGCCCTGGCCACTCCCCTGCTGTGATCCGCCGTTCCGGTACGAGGAGAAACACCATGTCCGTTCCGTACTACGACCCCAACGAGGACCCGCAGGACCCCGGCGCCCCCTCCGCACCGGAGGACCCACAGCCGCCCCGCTCCTTCTCGGAGGACACCACCCTGCACTGGCCCGACCCCGCCCCGCGGTCCGCCGACCGCCCGGAGGAGACGGGGACCGAGTACTACCCCGACCACCCCGCCTCGCAGCCCTCGTACTCCGGATTCGACGGCTCCCTGGAACCGGAGGAGGTCCCGAGGCCCCCCGGCGGGATGGCGGCCGCCGGCAACGACCGGATCCGCATCGCGCTGTGGGGCGCTCCGCGCTCGGGCAAGACGTCCTATCTGGCCGCGATGCCCATCGCCGCGATGCAGCAGCAGCGCCAGGGCCGCCCCAACTGGGTGATCAGCGGGATGAATCCGGAGTCCAACGAGTTCCTCACCTCCGGGGTGACCCAGCTGGCGAGCGACCGGGTGTTCCCGGAGGCCACCGTGGGCGTGCGGTCGCTGTCCTGGTCCTTCCAGGGCGAGGAGACGGCGAACGCCTCGTTCCGCAGGCGCCGCGACGTGGGCTTCGTACTGGAGGTCCAGGACGTGGCGGGCGAGGTGTACGGGAGGGACGTCGAGCACGCCCTGCGCCCCCGGGTCCTCGACCAGCTGACCCGTTCCCAGGGACTGATCTACCTCTTCGACCCGCTGCTCGACGGCGAGCAGTCGACCAACAGCTTCGACTTCCTCTACTCGATGCTCAATGAGCTCAACACCCGGGTCCGCAACGCGGGCCGGCTCCACCGCAACCGGCTGCCGCACCACGTCTCCGTCTGCGTCACCAAGTTCGACGACCCCAAGGTGTTCCGCCCGGCGGTGGAGGCGGGCTGGGTGACGCAGGACTCCGTGGGTTCCCGGCTGCCCCGGGTGCCCGCCGAGCAGGCCGCCCCCTACTTCCAGTGGCTGTGCGACGAATTCCGGGGCTCCAACGCCCGGCTCGTACGGGACGGGCTGCTGAACTTCTTCCACCCGCAGCGCATTTCGTACTACGTCTCCTCCGCGATCGGCTTCCGGCTCAACCCCCAGCACATCTTCGACTACCGCAATTACCTCAATGTGGAGACCGTCGACCACGTCCCCCGGATCCGCACCTCCCCCGTACCCATCAACGTCCTGGAACCGCTGACCGAGCTGGAGAGCCGGATCCGGACGGCCGCGCGCAGGCGGCGGCCGTGGTGAGCGACCGGTCCGGCGCCGCGGGGCTGCCCGCCGAGTGGGCGGTCCTGGGCAAGCACCCGGGCCAGAGCATGGGGTACGAGGTGCTGGCCGGCAGCCTGCCGAACACCCGCGCCCAGCGCTATCTGTGGAGCGCCACCACCGGGACCCCGGACGCGCGCGAGCCGGCCGGCGGACTGCCCTGGCGGGTGTTCCTCAGCGGCGCGGAGAAAGAGACCGGCTCGGTCTGCGCCGTGGTGGACACCAGCTGGGACGGCTCCAAGGACGGTACCGGCAGGCCCAGTTACACCTGGCGGCTGCTGCTGCTCGAATGGAGTGCGGCCAGTCGCGCCGGGGTGACCTGGACCGCGCTGGACCGGGCCGTCTCCCTGGCCGCGTCCGACTCCGTTCCCCGGGCCGCCACCGTGACCCCGGTGCGCACCCCCGCCGCCGAACTGGCGGACACCGTGGACCGGCTGGGCTTCGAGTGGGCCGCCGGGATGGCCGCCCTGCTGCTGGACGGCCACCAGCTGGTGATCACTCCGCCGCCCGGCGGCGCCGTCCCCGACGTCGCGGAGCGGGTCCGGATGCTGGACGCCGTCTGCTCGCTGCTGCCGTACGGCTGCCGTGCCTGGCTGAGCGGCGCCACCTGGGCCGGCAAGGCCGAGCACGGTCTGCGGCTGGTCTTCGCCGCCGCCGCGCGGACCGGGCAGCAGGAGGTGGCGCTGCGCACCGGCCGCCCGCCGGCCCCGCAGGGCGAAGCGGCCCGCACCTATCTCGGCGAGCTGCTGCGGGTGCGGGCGAAACGGGAGTCGACCACCGACGTGGTGGCCCATCTGCTCGCCGCCACCACCGCCGTCGCGCTGCGCGAGCCCGGCACGGCGGTACGCGTCCTCCAGGAACTGGACCTGCTGGACTCCGTGCTGAACGACATCCGGCTGGGCCGCGGCAGGGTCGACGACGTACAGCGGCTGCTGGACCTGCAGGCGGCCGGGTCGCTGGACGAGCAGCGGCTCGGGATCCTCGTCTCCTTCCTGACCGAGTGCGCCCGGCGACCGGACGGCGCGGCCGCGCGGGCCGTGCTGACCCGGCACTGGACACCGCGGGTCCCGGACCTGCTGGCCGCCGATGTCGTCTCGCGCGCGGCGTCGAAGGAGACGCTCACGCTGGCCAGGGGGTACCTGGAGCTGCTGCGCGGTCTTGAGGGGCCGTATCCGGGCTCGTTCGAGCGGCTGTTCACCGCTCTGGCGACCACCGAGAGGTACGACCCCGCCTGGGTCGGGTCGCTCGCGTACATGGTGGAGAGCAAGTTCGGGCACATCTCCGAGGCGGTCGACCGCATCCTGGTCGACTCGCGCGAGGCCGGACTGGCCTGGCTGCAGATGCTGTTGCGGGACCAGAACCGGGTCCGCGACCTGCGGCCGCTGTCGCGCCTGGTGGCGCTCGCCGGGCAGGTCCGCGTCGAGAACAGACCGGGCTGGCTGCGCTTCGCCGGGGTCCTGACCGGGCAGACCGGTCCGGCCGAGGTCTTTCCGGGCGACGCCGCCGAGTTCGTCTCGGCGCACGAGGACGCGTGGCGGATCGCTCTGGAGACCGCGCGTCAGCACGGCCGGCCGGGCGTGTTCGGCCTGATGTGGGACGTCCTGCGGCAGGCTGTCGGCAGTGGCGGGCAGCGTGACGTACTGCCGCTGCTGGACGCCCTGCTGCCGCCCGGAGCACCGGACCTGCTGCCGGAAGCGGCCGCCGACGCCGACCTGTTGCGGGTGCTGGCCGGGCTGAACGGTGCCGATTCCCGGCTCGCCCTGTCGATGTCCCGGCTGCGGCGGCTCTCCCCCGACCCCGCCGTTCTCGACGCCTACGCCGCCGCGGTCGCACGACGGACGGAGAGCGACCCCGCGTTGAAGGACCGGGTGGTCGAGGCGCTGCTCGGCGACGAGCCGGACCCCGGCAACTCCTGGGCGGTGCTGTCCTGGTGGATCCGCCGGCAGCCCAGCACCGAGGAGACCGTGCGGAACGGGCTGGCCCGGCGGCTCGCCTCGGCCGACTACTCCCGCTGGGTCGGTATCGACCTCCCCGACGACCTGGTCGACAGCCTGGTCTACCGCAGCGGCCTGGGGTGGCTGCGCCCGGTGCAGCGGTTGCGGGTCGCCGCCCGCGGCCGCGCCGAGGTGAGCGAGTTCAGCCGCATCATCGCCGACGCCTGCCCCGACCGCCGGTTCTCCGGCCCCCTGCTGGACGAGATCGCCTCGCTCATCGGGGACTTCGGGGCGTGGTGGGCCTTCGAGCTCACCACGGAGCTGGACCAGCGGCTGCCCGGTCTCGGGTTCGCGGTGTACGAGGCGCTGGGCAGCAGCCCGTTCCACCGGGAGGTGCGCGACCGGCTGGTCCGGTACAGCGCCGACGAGGAGAACCGCCACCGCCGGATCCTCGGGGCGCTGCGCGCCGCCGCTCCCGGCCACGACCGGCCGCCCCAGCGCCCCGCGTACCGTCCGCCGCCGAACCCGGCCGCCGGCCCCGTCCCCGGCGCCGCTCCGGCCGCGCCGCCCCCGTCGCAACCGCAGCCGCCCACCGGGTACGCCGCGCACCCCGAGCACCCCGACGACCGGACCGTCGCCCAGCAGTACCAGGCGGACGACCAGCCCCGCGGCCTCCTCGGCCGGCTCAAGAAACGGGGGCGTCCATGAGCGGCGTCGCCCTCGACATCGGCTCCCGGTACGCCCGGATCGCCCGGGTGGGCGCGCACGGGAAGCCGGAGCTCGTCGAGTTGCCGGGGGCGGTCCCCGGCGAGGGGCTGCCGGTTCCGGCCGGGGAGGGCGGCGGGCGTGACGCCGCCCTGCGCGCGGCCGGCTCCGCGTACGTCCGGGAGCACGGCGTCCCTGGCCGGATGGTGGTCGTCGCTCCGCGGCGGGACCGGTCCGGGCCGTCGCCGGGTCTCGGGGCCGACGCGTCGGCCTGGCTGCACGGGGCCGGCCGGACGCCGCCGCTGAGCGTCCTGAGCACCCCGCACGCCGTGCTGGCCCTGCTGCGGCACGCGGGGACGGCGACGGCCGGCCGGTACGTGGTGTGCGACCTCGGTGCGGCGGCGGCCGAGGTGTCGGTGTGCGTGGTGACGGCCGGTGCGGTCGCGGTCGCCGGGTCCGCCCGGCACGCGCCCGCGGACGGGTACGGGACCGGTTTCGAGGCGGCTCTCCTGGCGGAGGCGGGCCTGCCCTGCGACGAGGCGGGCCGCCGGGTGCTGGCCGGGGTCCGGGCCGAGGACGGCGCCGCGCTCCGTCTGGACCTGGCCCTCGACCGCGCCGGACGCAACCCGGAGCGCTACGACGCCACCGCCGTCCACCGCGTGGCGGGGCGCGACATCACCGCGGGCACGGTCCGCCTGGCCCTGCGCCGGCTAGCGGCCGGGCTGGACCTGGCGACGGCCGAGGCGCTGGACGGCGCCGCTCCCGCTCCCGCTCCCGCTCCCGCGGAAGAAGCCTCTCCTGCTGAAGAAGCCGCACGGCCGCCCGCGCGGGCGGCGGTCGGCGGGCTGGTCGCCGTGGGCGGCACGGCCCGGTTCGCGCCGCTGCTGCGGCATCTGACGGGCGGCGGGTGGCCGCTGGTGACGCTGCCCGCCGGCACCGATCCCGCGCTCGCCGCGGTGTACGGCGCCGCGCTCGTCGCGGCCGGCCTGGCCGACCCGGCGGACCGCTATCCGTACGCCGTGTGCGTGGGCGCCCACCGGACCGTGGCGGGGCTGACGGAGAACCAGGAGCTGCTGGTCTGCGGGGCCGGGCTCCTGGAGCCGGGCGGCGCGGCGGTCTTCGCCGAGGCGGGCGGGGAGCGGCTGCGGGTGCGGACCGGGCCGGCGGGAGCAGCGGCCGGGCGGCCCATGGAGGTACGGGTGCGCAATCCCGAGGGCGCCGTGAGCGTGCCCGTGCGCACCCTGGCGCTGCCCGATGGCGCCGAGGACGACCGTTTCCATCTGGGTGTCCGCCTCGCCGTGGACGGGACGGCCCGGCTGGTGCTGCGTCCGCTGGGCGCGGGGCCGCCCACGGAATTCCCGCTCGGCGAACTGCCGACCGATCTCAGGACCGATCCCGAGGGAGTGCGTCTGTGAAGCACACCAGCCCGTCATGGGCGTTCCGGTTCGGGCGCGGATGCGCCGTCGTGCTCGCGGCGGCGCTGCTGGCCGCACCGGTGACGGCCGCGCACGCGGCACCGGGCGGCCAGGACCCGACCCGCGCCGAGATCTACCGGGCGCTGGCCCTGGACCAGGCGCCCGGCGACCATGTGATCCTCGTGGACACCTCCGGCTCGATGGCGCAGGGCGGCCGCTACAACACCGTGCGTTCGACCCTGCGCAGGTTCCTGGACGGCCTCACGCCCAAGGACCATGTCGCGCTGTTCACGTTCGACTCCCGGCCGGAGCCCCGGTACATCGGCGCGGCCGGGGACACCGCGAGGATCGTCGCGTCGCTGCCGTCCGGGCCGAACCCGGCGGGTGACACCGACATCGGCGCCGCGCTGAACGCCGCGCTGACCGAGCTCGGGCGGGACGGCGCCGCCCCGGTGGCCTCGGTCGTGCTGCTCACCGACGGCGAGCACCACCCGCCGCGCGGCTCCCGCTACCCCACCGCCTCGGGCACGCCCTGGACCCAGCTGCACCAGCGGGCGCAGGCCCTCACCGCCCGCACCGAACTCGCGGGATACGCGCTCCCGTTGAGCAGCGGGGCGACCGGCGCCGATCTGCTGGGCAAGGTCGTCGAGGACACCTCGGTGCTCCGGCCGCAGAACATCCAGGACCTCGGCGGGTACCTGGCGCGCGCCGGCGACCGTGCGCGGGCCCGCAAGGCCGCCGGGCTGCTCGCCGGGGACGCGGAGCGGGGCGTGCGCGCCGACTGGCAGGACACCGGCGGGACCGATCTCAGCAGCGGATCGGCCACCGCGAAGCTCACCCTGCGGTCCACCACCCGCCATCTGCCGCTGACCGTCGACGGTTTGCGGGCCTCCCTGACGGGTCCGTCCGTGGCGATCGCCGGACTGCCCGGCCGGGTGACCCTGGAACCGGGCGAGTCCCGCACCTTCGAGGTGCGGCTGACCGGCCGGCTGGCGGGGAGCCCGCTGCCGTACCGGCGTACCGAACGCGCCGATGCCACGCTGCGGCTGACCGGCCGGGTCGGATCGGCGTGGGAGCGGCCGCTCGCCCCGGACGTCGGTCTCGGCATACCCCGTGCGGTGCACGTCGAGCGGAAGACGGTGCCGCTGCGGGCGACCGCCGGTTCGGTGGTCCTGCTGCCCGCGCTGGCGGCCGCCCTGGTGCTGGTGGCGGTCGGGGCGTGGCTGTGGTGGCGGCGGATCAACCGGCCGCCGCTGCACGGTGTGCTGCTGGTGGCGCCCGCGTTCGGCGAGCAGCTCCCGGACCGTGTGGTGCTGGCGGGCCGCCGTGGGGTGCTCGGGCCGCCCGCGGTGGGCGGGCACGGCCGGGTCGTGGGCAGGCTCCGGTCCACGGAGCAGGGGCCGCGGACCGATCTGCGCATCTGGTACACGCCGGACGGTTCCACCGCCCGGGAGACCGTCGCCACCTGCGCCCCGGGCGGCAGGGTCGTCGTCGGCGGGGTGTCGTTCACCTATGTCGCCGACCCGGGCCCCGCTCCGGCCGACGGGTGGGCCCGGTGACCAGCACCGCGCTGAACGTGGCGGCGACCCGGGTGGGCACCGAGGTGCTGGGGCCGGGGGTGCGGTCCGTGCTGTGGGTCCAGGGCTGCCCGTTGTCGTGCGCCGGGTGCATGGCGCCGGACTGGATTCCCTTCCGGCCGGCCCGGAGCGCCGAACCGCTTGAGCTGGCCGAGGAGTTGCTGGCCGATCCGCGCGTCGAGGGCCTGACGTTCTCCGGCGGCGAGCCGATGGCGCAGGCGGCCGGGCTGGCCGAGGTGGCGAGGGCGGCGAAGGCGGTCCGGGACGTGTCGGTGATCTGCTTCACCGGCCACCGGCTGGAACGGCTGCGGAGCCGGCCGCCCGGCCCCGGCGTGCGCCGGCTCCTCGACGAGACCGACGTACTGATCGACGGGCCGTACGTGGCGGCGCTGGACGACGGGCGGGGGCTGCGCGGCAGCTCCAACCAGCGCGTCCATCTGCTCACCGCACGGTACGCGGACGGCGGTTACGACTTCGTGGGCCGGCCCCGGGCCGCCGAGATAGCCGTCAGCGGACCGGAGGCGCTGCTCGTCGGGGTGCCGCCGCCCGGCCTGATCGGCGCCTTCGACCACGCGGTCGACACCGTTCGCGCCCGGCTGGCCGGCCCGGTGCCTCCCCACGCATCCGAAGGACGGGAACCCCACCATGAGCGGTAGGAAGCGCATCCAGGTCGACGAGTCGGAGTGGTACCGCATCCAGCGCCAGGCGCAGCAGCTGAAGGAGGTGAAGCGGAGCGTCCCCCGCCTCGTCGACGCGGTGCGGGAGCAGACCGCGGCCGACCTGGACCGGGTGTTCACCGAGGTCGAGCAGCGGCAGCAGCGGCACGAGTCGGTGGTGCGGGAGCTGAGCGAGCAGACCCGGCGGCTGGAGGCCGACACCGCGCAGCAGCTCAGCCGCCAGGCCGCTCAGCTGCGCGGGGAGCTGGCCGCGTCCGCCGGGCAGCTCCGGCAGGAGACCCGGCAGCGGCTGGCCGAACAGCAGGAGCGGACCCGGCGGGCGATCGCGGCCGAACGCGCCGAGCGGCGGGCCGAGACGGCCCGGCTGTCCGCGGAGATCGAGTGGTGGAAGGAGGACCGGACCCGGGCCGGGCAGCTGGTCGCGGCCTGGCTGTCCGACGCCCGTGCGATGGCCGGGGCGATCACCGCTGCGGGGCTCCACGAGCGGTACGCGCCCGGTGGGCTCGACCGGTTGACGGGCCGGCTGACGACGGCGGAGCAGAACGCGGCGCAGGGCAGGTTCGACGCGGCGCTGGCGATGGCGCAGGAGACGTACCACTCGCTCAGCGAGCTGCGGGCGGAGACCGAGCAGCGGGAGCTGGAGCGCTGCACGGCG
The DNA here is from genome assembly GCF_042891445.1 of Streptomyces sp. NPDC001890. Taxonomy (NCBI): domain Bacteria; kingdom Bacillati; phylum Actinomycetota; class Actinomycetes; order Kitasatosporales; family Streptomycetaceae; genus Streptomyces; species Streptomyces sp. NPDC001890. The sequence continues at coordinate 140,932 of NZ_JBIATE010000010.1, forward strand.
CAGATCGCGGCGATCGACGCCCTGGTCACGGTGGCCAACGCGATCGAGGGCAGCCGGATCCAGCCGGTCGTGGGTCCTGACGGGCAGCCACTGGACGGGTACACGGTGGACGTCGGCTACTGGTCGGACGGCGAGGTGGACCGGCTGCGGCAGGAGACCGAACAGGGGCTGGCGGGCGCGCGTGACGACCGGACCGGCACGGAGGAGCTCCGCCGGCTGCGGGAGGAGGAGGCGCCCAGGCTGGAGAAGGCGCTCGGCGACACCGTGGGGCAGGCGTGTCTGCGGCATCTGTCCTCGCAGATCCGGGTGAACCTGGCGGACGCGGTGACCCAGGCCCTGTCCGCGATGGCCTACTACGAGTTCGTCGACGGCGAGTACGAGGACTCGGACCCGCGCGGCTCGTACTACGCCAAGCTCCGCCACGCGAACGGCAACGAGATCGTGCTCGACATCTCGCAGACCGACCGGGACTCCGGACAGCACGTGGTGCGGGTGCTGTCGTACGACCACGACACCACCGCCGAGGCCGAGCTCCACGACCGGGCCGAGATGGTCAGCCGGGCGATCCAGGACGACGGCCATCCGGTGCCGGCGGCGCCGGTGTCCGAACCGGGGGCGCCCGACCCGAGGCTGCCCGACATCGCACGCCACCGCGAACAGCCGCGGCGTCCGGCGGAGGGCGGCGCATGACCGAAGGACCGCCCGCCTTCCCCGGGCCGGTCGTGGAACGTTTCGACGGGGCCGACCTGCGCAGCGGTGAGCCGTTCACCATCTTCTACGGGCCGGGGGTGAGCGATGTCTTCGTCGACAGCGCCTACCAGGTGTGCACCCTGGAGCAGGTGCTGTGGCGGCGGCTGCGGGCCGCCGGTTACGAGCGGATCGTGTTCAGCTCGACGGACCATCCGCTGTACTTCCGGGACGCGGCCTCGCGCGACCTGTCCCGCAGCAACCCCGCCCGGAAACAGCTCCCGCCTCCCGGGCCGCGCACCATGCGCACCCCGGGCATGCGGGGCCCGATGGGCAACCTCCGGGTGACCGGTGCAAGCGGCCCCGGCCCCACGGCCCGGACCGGTGCCGAGGCCACCGCCGGTCCGCCCCGTCCGGCATCCGCGCTGTCGGATCCGTTCGCCGTCATGACGCTGGCCGACTGTCTGAGGCAGCGTGACATCCGTACGGCCGTCGTCGTCCCGCACGCCGAGAACTACCTGCGCTACAACCGGGCGTCCCGGCCGCTGGCCGGTGCCATGGCCAACTGGGCCGCACAGCACGACAACGGCAATCTGTGGGTGCTGGTCTTCTCGAAACCGACGCTGGAGGACGTGGCCAGGTTCGTGGAGACGTGTCACGACTACCCGCTGCTGGAGACGTACGTACGCCAGCAGGCCCGGCAGCCGGGACGGCCCGGCACCGCCAGGATCGACTGTCCGCGGGCGGCCGAGACGGAGCGGCTGATCCACGCCGTGCGGCTGCGCACGGGGCTGCGGATCGAGGACTGGCGGGAGCTGGACACCATGGTCCGGGCCATGGCGACCCATCCTCGCAAGGCACGCAACTGGATGGCGACGCTGGAGACGCTGGCCGCTTCGCCCGGCTCCGCGTTGAGCGCGGCGGCGGTGCGCGAGGCGGGCGCTTCCGTCGCCCCGGCCGACGCCCGCGGCCCGTGGGAGCAGCTGGCGGCGATGCCCGGACTGGACGTGGTCCGGGACCACTTCGAGCAGCTGCGGGCCGAGGTCGAGACGGTGGCGGTGCTGCGCGCCGACGGCCGGGTCGAGCAGGCCGAACCACCCTCCCTGCACCTGGTGTTCACCGGCAACCCGGGCACCGGAAAGACCACGGTGGCCCGCCTGGCCGGGGAGCTCTACCGCGATCTGGGGCTGCTGGAGCGGGGGCACGTCGTCGAGGCGAGGATGCGGGACCTGGTGGCCGGTTACGTCGGTCAGACGGCGGGGCTGAGCGACGCGACGATCGACGAGGCGCTGGACGGGGTGCTCTTCATCGACGAGGCGTACGGGCTGAGCGACCAGAGCGACGGGTTCGGCGACGAGGCCGTTCAGACGCTGCTCACGCGCATGGAGAACGACCGCGCCCGGCTGGTCGTGATCGTCGCCGGGTACCCGGACAAGATGGCGGAGTTCCTGGCCGCCAACCCGGGTCTGGCGAGCCGGTTCGCCGAGGACAACATCCTGCGCTTCCCCGACTACCCGCCGGACACCCTGCACACCATCGCACTGCGCCGGCTGACGGAGCGCGGCGGCCAGCCCTCGGACGAGACGGAGGAGAGCCTGCGGGAGATCATCACGGGCATGCACCACGTCCGGGGCGACTCCTTCGGCAACGCCCGCGACATGCGCACCCTCGCCGACAGCGTCTTCAAGCGGTGGGCCCGCCGGGTGCGCGGCCGGGTCGCCGAACCCGTCACCCCCGAGGACGTACCCGCGAGCTACCGCGCATTCCTGCGCCGGCCCGCGCCGGACCCCGCGGAGCTGCTCGCCGAACTCGACGCGTACGTGGGGCTCGGACCGGTGCGCGAGGTGCTGACGAACCTGGCCGGGCGGCTGCGGCTGCGGCAGGCCCGGGGCCAGGACGCGTTCGCCCCGCCGCATCTGCTGTTCACCGGTCCGCCGGGGACCGGCAAGACCACCGTGGCCCGGCTGGCCGGGGCGATGTTCCGCGATCTGGGGCTGCTGCGCAAGGGCCATGTGGTGGAGGCCGGCCGCGCCACCCTGGTCGGTGCCTATCTGGGGCACACCGCACGGCAGACACGGCAGGCGGTGGAGGAAGCGATGGACGGGGTGCTGTTCATCGACGAGGCGTACAGCCTGGTGAGCGACGCCCGGCACGGGGGTTTCGGCCAGGAGGCGATCGACACCCTGGTCCAGGAGATGGAGAACCGGCGGGGCCGCCTCGTGGTGATCGCGGCCGGCTACCCCCGTGAGATCGACGCCTTCCTGGCCGCCAACTCCGGCCTGCCGTCCCGCTTCACCACCCGTGTGGAGTTCCCGCACTACGGCATCGGCGACCTGGTCGAGATCCTGCGCCGGATGGCCGCGAGCGAGCGCTGCACCCTGGCCCCCGGTGTGCCGGACCGCGCCGCCGCCTGGCTGGAGGCGACCCGCCGGGCCGGCCCGGCCGAGTTCGGCAACGCCCGTACGGTCCGCGGCCTGCTGGAGCTCATGGAGGCCCGGATGGCCGCCCGCTACGACTCCGGGGGCGCCGGCCAGGCCGTCCCCACGGAGTTCCTGCCCGAGGACGTCCCCGAACCGCCGCCCTGAGCGGCGGCCCCTGCTCGCAGCCCGCGGGCACGGATCGCGGTGAGTGCGGCGGAGCTCTCAACCGCTGCACCAGAAAGGTGATTGCGGGACAGCCCTCAGGCAGCCCCGTCCGGCCCCTCGTACTCCGCCCGGAACCTGCCCAGCTCATCCGCGACAGCCGCCAGCCAGTCACCAGGGGTGCAGGGCTGTGGCGGGTCCACTTCCATCCCCAGCTCCGCCACGGCGAGGGCGTAATCGGATTCGTCGAGGTGAAGCGCGAGGAGTTCATGCAGTTCGCCGACGAGTCGGGCGACCAGTCGGGGGTCGGTCGACTCGGAGTAGTCGCGCACGGCCTCCTCGTGGTCCGCGAACTCGTCCGGCATGTCCTGGGAGAACCAGCCGCCCAGGAACTGGCCCAGTTCGGGGAAGCGGGCGTGCCACTCCCAATGGGTCAGGGGGGCCGAGGGCTTGGGGGCCGCACCGTCCTCGATCGACTGCTTGATGTGGTCGGCGACGGTGAACAGCCAGTTCTGGACATCCGATTCGGGCAGGCCGACGTCCGGGACCGGGTAGAACTCTCCGAGGCTCAGACGCAGGCGGCCCGGTGGATTGCGGGCGTAGTCGCGGATCTGCTTTTCGGCTGTGGCCAGGGCCCAGGGGCGGGTGTGCCAGGTGTGGCGGAGGTAGGCGTGGAGGGCCTCGCTGGGCCTGTCGGGCTCTTCGGCGGCGGACATGCCCAGGTAGGCGCTGATCACCTGGTCCAACTCACCGTAGCGGCGGTCGAATTCAAGGGGCTTCATGGACACGGTGGCGCAGCCTCTACAGGTAGATCGGGACGGTGGTGAGGACGACGAAGCCGTGCGGGCTGCTCGGCTCACGCCTGAGGACCACGCGCGCGGCCCGTACGTCCACCGGGTCGCGTCCGGCGAGCATCATCGCCTGGAGCAGGACCCGGCCCACCGGCTCGTCGCGGGACGGCCAGGCGGCCTCGATGGTGAGGCGGGAGCGGGTGCCCTGGGCGAGCCAGCGGTGGATGTGCTGTTCGTTGCGGGTGACGACCTGCTGAGTTGCCCAGTGGGCGGTTTCGCGGTCGGGGTAGGTGGCGGATCTGGTGAGCACTCGGCTTCCCGGCTGGTTGCGATCAGGTGGACAGGAAGTTCCAGAGAACGGCGACTTCGTCGTCGTTCACGACGATGAGCCCGGCGTCCCAGTCGTACTGGCTGAAGGAGTTGTACCCCCGGCTGGACTGGCGGTAGAAGTCGGGGTGGTCGCCCTTCCAGGAAAGGTTGGTGTAGAAGCGGGTGCCGCCAGCGAAACGTGACAGGATCACATCCGCCCGGCGCTCCCGCTCCGGCCTGCGCTTCTCCCAGTTCAGCGACTCCGTGAGGTCCGTACGGCTGGTTCCGGCTCCGAGCAGGACGATCAGCGACCGCACGGACGAACGGGGAAGTTCCCACACCATCGACCGATAGCGTTCCACATCTTCAGGGGTCGCCGGTGTACCGAGCCACGGGAACAGCGGGTCCTCCAGGCGCTCCTCCTCTCCCTCGTACGGGTCGATGGACTCCCAGCCCCGCGGGTCCTGGAAATCGAGCCGCATGATCGCCCCTGCGTCCAGCCACCATTCATCGTGTTCGCGTGCACCGACACCGACGAACGTGCACAGCCGCTCGTACAGTTTGAGAGCATCCGACCACGCCTGAGCGTCGAGCATGTCTTCCTCCATGGTTCGCTCCATCATTCAGGCGCCGAGGTGTAGACGACGAACGGCGGGTCGAGGTCGGGGTCGTACTTGAGCTTCGTGGTCACCCCGTGAGCGGCCCTGGCGGGCTTAACCACGTCGTTCTCTTCATCCACCTCGACGGTGGTCCCGGTCACGGCCTTCCCCGCGAGCGGGCCCTCACCGGTCACCTCGGACACCGTGAAGGACTTGTTCAAGGGGTTCGGAGGCGGATTCTTCAGCCAGTCCTGGATCTCCTGGGTGTTCTCGCGAATGTTGTACTGAGTGTATTTCTGCGCCGATTCCAGGTCGGGGAAGGACGAAGCGGTGAGAATGTTGTACCTGCCGTTCGCGCGCTGCTCGTCCTTGATCCGCTGCAGAAGCTGATCGTCCGTCTTGCCCACATGTTTGTCGATGGTGTGGGCGCCGTTCAGCCCCTCGTTCGTCGCCAGATCGAGGGAGTACATGTACGGGAATGGGCTCTCCCCGCCGATCTGCCACCGGTGCTCCTTCTTGAACTCGTTGAGCGAGCGGGCACCGAAGGCACTGGCACGGGCGATCTCGGCGTGGTAGGTCGGCGCGCTCGTGCTCGCGATCTCCAGTTCCGGGAGAAGAGCCTTGAGCGTGCCCGCGGCCTCGGTGAACTCCTTGTGGTACTCGGCGACCACCCTGTCGCACCCTGCCTTGTCCATGTGGGACCGGAATGAGAGCACGATCCGCCCGACGATCCCGCCGACCGCCAGCCTGGTCAGGTTCGAGAAGCTCAGGTCGGTGAGTTCCGAAGCCGTGGCCTTCGCCGCGTTGATTCCCGCCTGACTCGTGAACGCGGTGGTCTTGTCGCCTACGTCGCACAGATGGTCGAGAACCTTCGCGATCTCATCCGCCGACTTCTTCAGGACGTCGATGATGGGCCGCCTCTTGTCCGGCGTGACGTCCTTGCTGGTACGCCATTGGCGTCCCGTCTGGCTTCGTTCTCCCGCGGTGTCCAGCTGCCGGCCCCACGCCGTGGTGCCCCAGATCGTCTGGCCGAAGGACCGCATGGCCGCCTGCCACTCGCCCTTGTCCTTGGGATCGGTGATCCCGGCGATGGCAGCGTTGCAGTCGTCGGAGGCCTTCACTCCGTCGGAGGCGATCTTCCGCCACGCCTTGGCCATGTCCCGGACCTCGTCCTCCCTGATGCCCGGGGTGATCTCGTGCACCTTGCCGAGGCGGAGACCCTTCTCGATGGCAGGTCTGATGATGTCCGCGAGGAAGTCCGGGAACTCGCCGATGACCCCGGAGATCCACCAGGAGTCGACGTCCTCCCCGGTGCCCGACCACTTGATGGGATTGACGGGTCCGTACCGTGGCGGCTTGTTGATCACCACCGGCTCCGGCGTATTCCTCGGCTGCGCACCTTTCGCACCGCCGACCTGCCACTCGGCCAGAACGTAGTGGTTGGCGGTGTGGTTCAGGCCGATGGACGCCCCGCCGACGCTGACCACGCTGCGGCCCCACACTTCAAGGAACTTCGAGGCGACTTCCATGTAGGCGTCGGCGAACGCGTCCGCGCCCCGGCCCGTACCGGCGCTCTGGTTGTACTCGTTGAGTACGTCGACGAGGAGGAACGCTCGCTCCGCATGGGCGAACTGGGCTTCCTTCAGCAGGTCGGCCGCATGGTGGACGTGCACCGGCTGGACGTCGTAGCCGCCGTTCGCCGACGGTGAGGGCGGGGTGCTCATCAGGCGGCGCCCCAACCCCGCAGCACGGCCTGGTGAGCCGCCGCGTAGTTGATGTGCCCCGTGGTGACGACCTCGTGCAGCCACTTCTGCGCCGCGCGCAGGTCGTCCGCGGAGTGGTCCCACTTGTCGAGCTCGTCGATGAAGACCTCGCGGGCTTCGCCCTCCCAGGTCAGGACAGCCTTCTCGGCCCGGCCGTACAGCAGGTCGAGCTGCTCGTTGAGCTTCTTGAGGATGCCCTCAAGATCGCCGGAAAGCCGTTGCAGCGTCGCGAAGTCGACCGTTATGTGCTCGTTGTCCGTCATCATTCCCCCGTACTCAGAACTCGGCGAGCCGGCTGCTCGGAGCCGTCGGCGGTGCGGTGTTCGGCGTCGACAGCTCGTCCACCTCCGCCTTCACATCCGTCCCGGTCTGGACCTGCCGCAGCTGCTCCATGATGTCCAGATCCTGCTCCGAGAAGCCGTCCCGGCTCAGACGCACAGCCTGCTCAAGGCGCTGGATCACCATGCGGATCCGTACGGCGTCCTCGGCCACTCCTCGGTGCAGATCCCGGTAGGTCTTCGCGGCCGGGCCGCGCCACCCCGCCTCGATGCTGTCGACGATCTCGTCCATGCGTTTGACCTGCTTGTCCAGGTACGTCTGCATGTCGTCGAGGTCATTGGCGAGCTTCGTCAGCCGGTCGCTGGATGCTCGCAGGCGGGACTGTCCGCCACCTTCACCGCTCATTGCTCCCCCGTGGCATTCCACCGCCAACGCCGGTTACCCGTCGGCCACTTCAGTCACGCTATCAACTGCGTCATCGGCCTCGTCGGCCTCGTCGGCCACGTTCGGCACCCGAAGATGATCACCGCGTGATCGATCGCTGCCCCGTGTCCGTCCCACGGCCGCCCGACAGCGTCGGGGGCGACCGCGCCACAATTCGGACCGGGATACCTCACACGCCCGCGAGCGGGTCCCGGAGCGCCGGGGAACTCGCCCGCGAACTCGCCCGTTCACTGAACGACCGAAGGATAGATCTGCAGGGCGAATGACGGGGACCCCAGTGGCACTGTTCGGCAACGCGCACACCATCGATCCGGGCAAGGCGGCGCGGGAGTACGCCCGGCTGCTCGGCCAGGACGAGCAGGTCCACGGCGCCTATCAGCTGATACGGGACGCCGTCCTGCTCACGAACCGGCGCATGATCCTGATCGACAAGCAGGGACTGACCGGCAAGAAGATCGAGTACCACTCGCTGCCGTACCGCAGCATCACGCACTTCTCCGTGGAGACGGCCGGCCACTTCGACCTGGACGCCGAGCTGAAGATCTGGGTGTCGGGGAGCGCGACACCCATGGAGAAGACCTTCACCAAGGGGGTCAACATCTATGAGGTGCAGGCGATTCTGACGCAGTTCGTCGCGCGCTGACTGCCAAGCGGCCGCCAGGCCTTCGCCTCCGCGAGTCGGAACGCGCACCGCACCACCTTCCCGGAGTTCCGCCACCCCGCGCTCTGCCGGGCTTCGATCTGCCCAACCTGAGATCCACAGACACACAGCAGAACATCACCACAGTCACCGGTAGAGCTCACAACCGCCCTGCCAGTAACCGTGATTGCAGTGCTAGCCGGCCCACGGGACGGTGAATCGCCCCTCGCGGTCCTGGGCCTCACGCTCCGTCAGTACCTGCCGGAGCGCCTCGTCGGCGGCGCGCAGCCGGTTCTCGATGTCGGCGGTGGCGGCTTCCACCTCCGCCAGGGAGAGCCGCTGCCGAGCGGTGCCGGTGCCCGCGGCCGCCCCCTGGGGCGAGGCCAGCGCTCGGGCCAGCTCCCGGTCGACGGCCGCGTACTTCCGCAACGAGGCGATCCGCGCACCGCACGCGTCCCGGATCTGCGTCAACCGCTCCTCGGACCGGGCGAGTTCGGTGGCCGCGTCCTGGCTCTCGTGTTCCTCGGCGGCCAGTGCGTGCTGCGCGGCGGCGGCCCGTTCGAGGAGCTGCCGGGTCTGCGGCGTGAGTGCGGCGAGCTGGTCGTCGGAGAGCCGCACCAGGGCGTCGCTGCTGGTGCGCAGCGCCTCGTCGACCCCGGTGTCCCGGCCCCGCAGGGCGGCCAGCCGGTCCGCGATGACCTGCTGCTGCTCCTGGAGGGCGTCCAGGGCGAGCACCAGCCGTTCCAGGCGGCGCAGTTCGTCGACCTGCCGGCGCAGCGCCCCGTGCCGGGCAAGCCGGTCACGCAGCTCCTCCTCGGCAGCGGCGAGCTCGTCCAGCGCGGCACGTTCGCTCCCGACCCGGTCGGCGACCTCGGCGAGCTGCCGCATCAGCTCCTCGGTGCCGGCCGCGACCTGGTCCCCGGGCCTGGCGGCGGCCAGCAGTCCCGGCAGCACGTCGGCGAGCGCACGGCTCTCCTCCAGCGCCTCGTCCAGGTCGTACAGGGCGGCGAGCGCATGGGCACCGCCCGCACCGCCGTCCACCGCGCCCAGCGCCGAAGCGGCCCGCCGGAACGCCTGCCCGAGCTCCCGCAGCGCGTCTGCGGCTTCCGTCCCGCCCGCCCCGCCTGTCCCGCTCGCCCCGCCCGTCCCGGCGTACTCCAGCGCGGCGGCCCCACGCCCGGCGATCTCATCTCCGGCATCGTTCACGACGGTCTCCGTCCCCCGGGTACGCCGACTCGGCGAGGCCGTCCCGGCCGCACCGAAGGTGCATCATCGCATCCCCGAATCCTGCACCGGTCCGCTGTCACGGCCATTATGATCGACCCACCGAAATCCCTTGCTCCGCTCAATCACCTTCATTCCAAGGGGACTTGATGACCGAGGTAGTGTCCTTCGACGGACCGGACGGGGCCTCGCTGCAGGTCGAGGTGGCCGATGACGCACCGGGGCTCGAACGGATCTCCCGGGAGTCGGGCGAGGTCGTCCGGGCCGGTCGCCGGCTGGAGGACGCCCTCGCCCAGGCCCGGCCCGCGATCCGGTCGGTGGTCGAATCGGTCCGGGCGCTGGGGCCGGACGAGTACGAGATCGAGTTCGGGATGAAGTTCAACGCCGAGTCCGGGGTGGTGATCGCCAAGACGGCGGTGGAGGGCCACTTCGCGGTCAAGGTCCGCTGGACCCGGCCCGACCCGGACCGTACGGCCTGAGCCCGGTGTCCCCCGACTGGGAGCGTCCGCCCTGGTTGGTGAGCATCCGCAGGACCGGGCAGGGCGACCCGGTGGGCGCCGGACTGCTGGTCACCCCGCGGCACGTGCTGACCTGCGCCCATGTCGTACGTCCCGGCAGGGCTCCGGACGTGCCCGAGCAGCCGGTCTTCGTCGGGTTCCAGTACGCGTCGGAGCACGAGCCGCTGCCCGCCTGCGTGGTGCCGGGCGGCTGGCATCCCGACACCGGGGACGGGACGGGCGATGTCGCGGTGCTCGAACTCGGCGCGCCCGCACCCCCGGAGGCCCGGCCGGCCCCGCTGCGGACCACCGACCCCGGCACCTGGGACCACCGCTTCCGGGCCTACGGCTACCCCGAGGAGCACCGGCGCCGGGGCATCCCGGTGCGGGGCGAGATCATCGGCCACGCGGGCAGCGAGTGGCTCCAGGTGGAGGCCGCCCCGCACACCGGCTGGGGGCTGGAGAAGGGCTTCTCCGGCTCCCCCGTGTGGGACGTCAACAGCGGGGGCGTCGTCGGCATGCTGGTCGCCCGCGACAGGGTCACCTCGGTGGACCGGCGCACCGCGTACGCGATCAGGGTCGAGACGCTCGTCCGCTACTGGCCGGAGCTCGGGCAGCACGTCAAGGGTGCGAGCGGCACCGAGTTGCGGGACCGGCTGGAGAGCCTGCTGTGGGTCCCGCTGACCGGGGACGGCGAGATCCCCCGGGTCGACGAGGTGGACCCGTACGACATCGGGGTGGCCCGCTCCAAGTACGGCGGCTCCGGCAGCGGCGGTCCGGGCGCCGGCGCTCCGTACGTTCCCCGCCGTGCCCAGGACGACCGGCTCGGCGAACTCGTCGCGGGCCGGCGGTTCGTGGTCCTGGTCGGGCGCTCGAAGGCGGGCAAGTCGCGGACCCTGTACGAGGCGCTGGTCCGTACGGTGCCGGGCGCCCGGCTGGTCGTGCCGCGCCCGGACGACTCGGGGCGCCGGGTCCTGGACGATCTCAGCCGGCTCCGGCTGCCCACCGGATCCGACCCCGTGGTGCTCTGGCTGGACGATCTGCACCGCTATCTCCGGCCCGGCGGCCTCGATCTGCAGATCCTGGACCGGCTGGCCCGGCAGGAACCGGCCGTCACCGTCGTGGCGACGATCCCGGCTGCGCAACGGGCCGCGCTGACCGGGATGGAGAGCGAGATCGGCCGTATCGCGCGCACTGTCCTGAACAAGGCGAGCACCGTCGAACTGCCGTCGCTGCTCGCCCCCGAGGACGCGGCGACCGCCCGTGAGACGTACCCCGAGGAGGACTTCACGGCCCGGGGCATCGGCGAACTCATGGTCGCCGCGCCCAGCCTGGAGCAGCGCTTCGCGGACGGGATCGACAGCTGCCCGGCCGGGTGGGCGCTGGCCAGGGTGGCCCTGGACTGGCTGCGCATGGGGGTGGCCGAGCCGGTCCCCGAGGCCGCGCTGCGGGAGCTGTTCGCCGCCTATCTGGCCGAGCACCGCCCGGATCTGGACGCCGACGAGAGCGCGTACCGCATCGGTCTGGCCTGGGCCCGCGAACCGGTGACGGGCACCATCGCGCTGCTTCACCGCACGGGGGCGCCCGACGGCCCCGCGGAGTACGCCGGCACTCCGTACATGTCGGAGTACCTGGACACCCGTGACGACGATCCCTCGGCCGCGGTGCCCCGCTTCGCCTGGGAGTACCTGGCGAGCCGCCGGACGGCCGCCGAACTCCTGCCGAGCGCGTACACGGCGCTGGTCCGGGGCGAGTCGGAGACCGCCGAGCGGATGCTGCTGCGGGTGGCGGACGGCTCGGACGACCGGGACGGCGCGGCATGGGCGATGCTGGTGCTCGGAGAGATGTATCTGTACCGGGCGGAGTTCACGGCGGCGGCGGACCGGTTCGAACGCGCCGCCGCCACCACCGTGGACAGTGTGGTCCCGCTGGCGCAGGTCATGCTGGCCGAGATCCTCATGATGGCCGGTGACCGGGACCGTTCGCGGCAGTTGCTGGAGAGCGCCGTGGGCGCCCTCGACCCCCAGCTCTCCCAGATGGCCCAGGTCAGCCTGGCGGCCCTGCTCTTCGCGGAGGGCGAGAGCGATCGGGCCGAGGGGCTGCTGGAGTCGATCGTCGCCGCCGGGGACCACGAGGTGGCGCACCGGGCGCAGGCACAGCTGGTCAACGCGCTGACCGGGGCCGGTGAAGCAGCCGGGGTGCGGACCGGGCACGTGGCGGGCGCGGACCGGGTCAAGTCCCGGGTGGGTACGGGCATTTCGCGCGGCGGTGCGGCGGAGCCCGTCGAGCAGCCGTGGGCGCTGTCCCGGGCGATGGGCGAGTCGATGGCGGGGCAGGTCACCGCGGTGGCACGGGCGAACCTCGGCGGGGTACTGGCCGGCCGGGGAAAGCTGGACCGTGCCGAGGAGGTGCTGCGCTCGGTGCTGGCCGGCGGACAGTCGCACGCGGTGCCGCTGGCCCAGGTGGGCCTGGGCGAGTTGCTGATGGTCCGCGGCCGGGCCGAGGAGGCCGAGCGGATCCTGCGGGAGCTGATCGCCTCCGGCAATCCCCTGCTCGACTCGTACGCCAAGATCCTGCTGGCCGTGGTGCTGCACCCGCAGGGCCGGATCGAGCAGGGGATGGCCCTGCTGCACGAGGCGGCCGCTTCCGGCCATCCCGGCCACGGGCCGCGCGCGACCTGCGGGCTCGGCGAGTGGTACGCCAATCAGGGGGATCGTCCCGCCGCCGAGGAATGGTTCGGGCGCGCGATCGCCACCGGCCATCCGGACTGGTCGGCGATGGCCCGGATCGAGTTCGCCGTCGTGCTCGCGGCCCTGGACGAGGACCTGACCCGGCCGACGGAACTGCTGACGGCCGTCGTCGACTCGGCCCACCCCAACCTGGGCCCGTACGCCGCCGCCGTCCTCGGCGCGATCCTCGCCCTGCACGACCGCGTCGAGGACGCCGAGCGGGCGTACCGCACCGCCATCGACTCCGGACACCAGCACTGGTCCCGGACGGCCCAGGTCGACTTCGCGGTCCTGCTCGCCAACAAGAAGGGCGACGGGGCGGCGGCAGCAGCCCTGCTGACTGCCGTCATCGACTCCGCGCACCCGCATCAGGGCCCCCGTGCGGCCGACTTCCTCGGGGACCTCCTCGCCCTGGACGGCCGCGTCGAGGAGGCCGAGCGCGCGTACCGCGTCGCCATCGACTCCGGCCATCCGCAGTGGTCGCTGATCGCCGGCATGGACCTGGCCGTCATGCTCGCCGGTGCCGGGGACCACGAGCGGGCGGAGGGCCTGCTGCGGGGGGTGGCCGACGCGGACGACGCCACGGCCGTGGTCTGGGCGCGCGCAGTGCTGGGCACGGTGCTCGTCGCCATGGGCCGACGGGAGGAAGGGCTGGGCGAGTTCCGGGCCGCGGCAGCGGCGGACGCCGGTGCCGCCTCCCAGTTCGGACGGTTCCACCTGGCCAAGTGCCTGATCGAGGACGGCGAGGGCGAGGCCGCCGAGGAGCTGCTGCGCACCGTCGTCGGGGGCGAGCCGTCCCAGGTCACCGAGGTGGCCCGCGCCTATCTGGCGGTGCGGCTGCTGCACCGGGAGCCCGGCGCCGCGGGCCAACTGCTGGTCCGGGAGGAGGACTCGGACGACGAGGAGGGCCTCGCCCTCGCCTATCTGCGTGCGGCAGAGTATCTGCTGGACACCGGGGAGGTGCAGGCATCCGGAGAACTGCTCCAGGCGGTCCTGGAGTTGGCGGGCCCGCGCACGACCCCCTGGGCCGGCGCGCTGCTCGGCGTGGTCCGGCGCTCCGTCAACGACCTCGAATCGGCCCGCAGCCTGCTGACCGACGCCCTCGCCGCAGGCGACCCGTCCGTCGACCCACTGGCCCGCCGCTACCTCGGCAGCACCCTCTTCCGCCTGGGCCTGCTCCCCGAGGCGGAACGGACCCTGCTGCCGCTGGCCCACTCCCAGGACACCGAGCACCGCCCGCAGGCACTGCTCCTGCTCGGCCGGGTACTGGCCGCGGACGGCCGCCCGCAGGAGGCGTACCCCTGGCTGGAGCAGGCCATCGAGTGCGCGGACACCGAAACCGCGGCCGAGGCGCGCGAGGTCTACGCGGAACTACTGCTGAGCGAGGGCCATCAGTCGCGGGCCCGCGACCTGCACGCACCACCGGCACCCCCCGCCGAGCCGCACCACCCCCACACCCCCACTCCATCCCCTCCCGCTTCTGCCCCCGCTTCTGCCCCCGCACCGCACCCGCACTCGCTCCCCACGGCCCTGCTCACACTCCTGGGCGACGTCGCGCACGCGGAGGGCGAGGAGGAGGAAGCCGCGTTCTGGTACGCACTCGGCGCGGCGCGGTCCCCGCGTCACCAGTGAGCCGGAACGGGTGTCGGCCGGCGCCGCCGTCACCCGACGAGGGCCTCCCAGGTCTTCGGGCCCGCCTTGCCGTCGACGACCAGGCGGTTGACGCTCTGGTAGGCGCGCACGGCCGAGTTGGTCACCGAACCGAAGTCTCCGTCGACGGCAAGTCCCGCGCTGTGCTTGTTCAGCACCGCCTGAAGGCCGCGCACATGCGCTCCGGAGCTGCCCCGCTGGAGCGGGTAGACCAGGCTCGGCCAGGTCTTCGGACCGATCTGACCGTCCGCCACCAGACCTCGGGAGGACTGGAACTTCTTGACCGCCTTCACCGAGACCGAACCGTAGTTGCCATCGGCGACCAGCGCGGTGCCGCGCCGGGTGATCAGGTACTGGACGGCCTTCACCGTCGCGCCCACGGCGCCGGGGTCGATGGCCGGCCAGCCGCCGCCCAGGTCCACACCCCGTGCGGCGAGGTACGACACCGGGTTGACCGTGGAACCCAGCCCTCCGCTGTGGGTCTCGAAGTGGAGGTGGGGGCCGGTCACCTTGCCCGTGGCACCCATGTCGGCGATGCGCTGCCCTGCGGCGACCTTGGCGTTCAGCGGGACCCGGAACGCGCTGAGGTGCCCGTAGTAGGTGTACCGCCCACCGCCGTGCGCGATGACCAGGCCGTTCCCGGTGCGCCCCGACAGGACACCGGTGCCGCGACGTACGACGGTGCCGGCGGCCGCGGCGTAGACGGCGGTACCCGTCGAGTTGGTGACGTCCTGACCCGCGTGCGGGTAGGGGCCGCGCGGGGCCCCGTAGTAGCCGCCTGCGGGAAAGTGCCCCCGCGCGGGGTTGCACCACCGGCCGTCCTTGAGCGTCGCCGCCGCGGCCGACGAGGTCAGGGCCGGCACACCCGTCAACACCACCCCGAGCCCGGCGCCGACGCCGAGCAGCAGCTTTCTGCGCGACGGACCCGCCGGTCGCAGACCCATCAGTTCCCCAGCGGCTCCGTCGGCCGGACCGCAGTGCTCACACATGTCCCGTCCTCCTTGAGTTCCACGCGTTCTACGCGTGTTGCTTGGCGAGAGCCTTCCAGGGAGGCGGGCGACCCTCCAGGGCCCTGCGGGCCCACCACAACCTCCGATCACGGTGGGCCCGCAGGGCCCTGGGTGAATCGTCGACCGGCATGACAGACGGTTCGACATTGATCAGCCCCATTCGGTGATCTCCAGCAAGAATTCTCGCGCCGGGTCCGGGCCCGTGCCGCCGGACGACCTCGCCTTCGAGAATGTCGAGGTCGTCCGGTGTCCCGTTCTCGTCGCGCATCCGGTCGATGGCGACGGCCACCCGGCCCTAGACGTCACCGAAAGAGCTGAAAGACGAGAACGAGAACGAAGGTAGCGCCCCCAGGAGGTCGACAGCTCCGCGGAGACGCACCACGGGGCGCGGTGAGTCCCTTTCACAAGGCAATCCCTGCCCCCCACCACCAGGAGGCGGGCTTTCGGTCTACCAAGGGTGATTACGAGGCTTGCGCAGCCAGAATCCATGCGGCTCTTCACCCGAGGACGGCTTCAGCCACGGCCGGAGCTCCCCCACCTCGTCCGGCACCGACTGGTGCACGAAGCGCGCATCCAATGCTGCCAGCAGAGCAGACAACTCCGTTTGGGCCTCGTCGGTCAGCGTGCCCATGGCAATCTGCAACTGATCACGCGAATCCAGATCATTGATGTATGCGCTGATCGGGTACTGCCCTGGCAGTTGCCAGCCGGACTCCATCCTGCGCACAAGATGCTCCCAAAACGAGAACAGATTCTTCACGGAATACAGTGGATCTGCAAATTTCTCACGAATGCTGGGCGAAACCCGAGATCGCTCGATTTCCAATCGGCAGGCGTCGTATTGAGAGACGCTGGCGATCACCGACGGAGTCAGCCTGGACCATGCCTCATCTGTATTCGGTGCCTCCGTCGACCTTTCATTCATCACGCTACTCCTAGAGTCGGCGCATGCAGTAGCTGTAGCCATCGGGTGGTCACTTCACCGTCAATGTCCCTGACGGCTGCCTTGCCAAGGCTGTTGTGCTCGAACCGGACAGTCCGGCCGAGGTTGTTCGCCCTTGAGGTCATCCGGTTGGCCGCGTCGTAGGTGTACGTCACGGTGCGACCATCGAAGTCGCACTCGGATATGAGGCGTCCGGCCGGATCGTACTCGTAGTGCCACTCCAGGCCCTGGGGATTGATGACACCCGTCATACGCAAGTTGGCATCGTGACTGAACTCGAAGCGAGCCCCGTCAGGCCTCGTTCGCGCTAGTGGCGTCCGGTCACTCCATCACAGTCAGCCGACCGTTCTCGTCATATGTGAAGCGACTGACGTGGCCCAGCGGATCCGTGTGGGACAACAGGCGGCCATAAGGGTCGTATTCGAAATGGGTCGCTGCGCCCAACGCATCGACGTCGGGGCACCTGTCTCGTCGTACTCGAAGGTGATCCAGCGGTTGTCACGGTCGTACCCGAATGCGTCGTGAGGAGTTCTCCTCGCGCTGTCGCTCGTACATCTCCTCGTACCAGTCGGGGCGTCCTTCTCGAACTTGCAGTCCCGCTCGGCAAGCAGGGGCCGCACTTTACCGATGGTCCGGGTGGCGGTGGCGCGGTCCATGACGAACCAGCAGGCCAGCACATCATGAGTGACACCGTGACGGAGATGAACGAGTCGCAGGGCACGACGGTTCATGGGGAGGCGTGGAGCACGCCTCTGCCTCTTCTCACAGGCCCGTCGCTTCCCTCGCATTTCGCCGTCCACCGACTTGCCGTCCCGAAAACGCCCGAACCCTTCCGCAACGCCCAACTACCGGCCGCGTTCGCACAGGTCAGAGCCACTCCCATAAGCATGGGGCCGCGGTTTGAACCGCGCCGAATCCCGACGCGAGCCTGGAGAGATACTCGCTGGTCCGGCAGGCCCAAGGCCCGTGTTCGGCGTCCGACAGCAGTCCCGAAGGCATCTCACGCTCAGCGACTACCACCCAGCGCAACGATGATGGCCTGAGCCGAGGTCAGCTCGTACAGCTGCCGGCCGTGCCCCAGCGGAGGAACTCCGTGCCTCCAGCGCTGTCGAGGACCGCCACCGCGTACTGGGCGTAGCCCCATTCCTGCCCCGCGCGGGATTCCGCGAGAACCGTCCGGCAGGCTGCGCCGGCGGCGACCTCTCCCCACTCGTCCCGCGTGTTCCGGTCCCACTCGGGCTTCGTGGCCCACACGTACATCACACCTTCATGCGGAGCGAAGCCGATGCTGGTGTTCTCGTCGCTGATGTAGCGGGGGTTCTCGACCAGCCGGGAGTTGGCGTTCCAGTCGGCAAAGAGCTGGTGGACCGCCTCGGTTGCCACTCTGATCTCGCGCTGGTCGACGCTGGGGATCCGGGCCGCGGCCAGTCCTTCTTCAGTGGGGTGCCAGCTCGATGCCTGCCCGAGGTCGGTGGAAGTGCGGTCGATGGTCTGCGTGATGCAGCCGGTGTTGGCACGGAAGTCGTCCTCCCACACGATCGCCGGTGCCGTGGACGCGGTGTTGTCGACCAGGACGTACTCGTCGTACGGAAGGTCCTTGTATATGTCTGCCATCATTCGCAGGGTGAAGCAGGCGTTCTTGGCCACTCCTTGCACAACGCGTGTATCCACGATCGGACCACTGATGGCTATGTAGAGCTCTCTCCGGGATGGGGCGTAGCTCACGTCGTACCGGCCGCTGTAGTTGTACTCCTCCCCCACACCGAGGCTGACATCGTGCCCGAGTGCGGCCCCGGTCTCGATCTCCGCCTCTCCCTTGGCGCGGCGAGCCGCACGCCACGTGGCGATCGTTGCCTCATCTGCGTCCGCAGAAGAGGGAGTCGACGCCGCGCTCACTGGAGCCTGAGAACTTGCTACGGATGGAGCGGAGGGCGACGCGGCAGCGGCCTTGGTGGGGGATGCACTGGCATGAGGGCCGGAACTTGACGAGGTCGTCCCCGTTTTGTCGGGTTGCAGAGCCAGCGCTCCACCTGCTAGACCACCGATGAGAGTGCCCACAGCCACCGCGATACCGATGATGTGCCTGCGTGAACGGGCAGGACGTCTCCAGTTCGGGTCGTCCAGCATGGGGAGGTCCCACCGGGCTGCGACGAGATCGCCCACCAGTGTCGGTTCCACGCCGGCCGGCGCGACCTGCGTGGCCTGTGCTGCTAGGAGGACGGTACATGCCTCGGCAGCGTGCCTCGCGGTGGCTCGGTCACCCGGCTCCTTGGCAAGAGCGCTACTCACGATGGCGTGGAGTTCACCGGGAAGACCACGCAGATCAGGCTCCTCGGACATGACCCGGTAAGCGACCGAGTCGGGGGCTCCCCCGCCGAAGGGCACGCGACCGGTGGCCGCGAAGGCTATGAGGGCACCCCAGGCGAACATGTCGCCCTCGGGACCCGTCGTTCCGGTACGGTAGTGCTCAGGGCTGATCCATCCTGGGGTGCCGGTCAGAATGCCGGTGCGCGTCACGGATGTGCCGTCGGCGGCGTGAGCGATGCCGAAGTCCAGGACGCGGGGACCGGCCGGGGTCAGGATGACGTTCTGCGGCTTGACGTCCCTGTGGACGACACCCGCGGCGTGAATGGTCGCGAGAGCCTGGGCTGTGCCCGCAGCAAAGGCGTAGAGGGTGCCACCGGCCAGCGACCCGTGCGCGGCGATGAACCGATCGAGGGTGAGCCCTGGGGCATAGGCAGTGGCCAGCCACGGCGACGGTGCTTCGACGTCAGCCGCAATCAGGGGTATGAGGCAGGGGCCCTGGACACGGACGGAGAGCTTCACCTCTCGGCGGAAGCGCGCCCGGAACTCCGCGTCGTCCGCCTGAGCAGGGTGGACGACCTTGACCGCGACCCGGAGACCAGCGGCGTCGAGGCCGGCGAACACCGTGCCCATGCCCCCTGAACCGAGGCGTCCGATGATCCGGTAGGGGCCAACGCGCTTGGGGTCACCGGGGTGGGCAACCAGCACCCGCCCACCAGAACGAGCACTGCTCACCGGGCTCCCGATCTCCTTCAAACGTGCAGCAGGCCAAAGGCCGGACGCATGCCGGTACCTGAAAGCTGGATATTAGCCGCGCGTCGAGGCGATAGGCACTGCCTTCTCAGGCAATGTTCGGCAGTGCTTCCTCATCGAGTGCACAAGAGCGAACGGAGCCGACGAGCCTCGCTCGCCGCGCTTCGTCGCTTTCGCCGCAGTGCGCCTTTTCATCGGTGCGCACCACGGCCCGGCCTCTCCTCGAGATTCGCCTGACTCTCCATCAGAACGAGCGTCAGGATACTGCCCATAACGCCGACACGACGCATACCACCAACCCGCGAAACCGCAGGTCTGAGCCCTAATTAACCAACTCCAGGATGGCCACACACTCCACATGATGCGTCATCGATAACGTGTACAACTCCAAGCCATCAAAGAAAGCCCAGGTCAGATGGGGTTGTCAGCCGCTGTCCGGGTGTCGCCCCGGGCCTGGAGCGTCAACTGAGCGTCACGGGCGCCTGACTTACTGCCTCGGACCAGAGGGCCGACGTCGCCACACCAAAGTCGTGCAAGACAGTGACTTGAGCGACAAGTGCAAGCCAGATTCTCCGCTCACCGGCGTCGGGCTGCACTCCGTCTCTCCGTCCCAGATAACTTTGAGCGGGTACACGGGTAAGTCGTGAGAGGTTGCCCTGCGACCTCTGACCGCGCTTGGGGGCGAACATGCTGTTTGAAGAGCTGACGGCGCTGGCGACAGAAAGCGGACAGGCACTGGTCCGGGCCGTGGGTACCGCGTTCTGGCCCGTGACGCAGCGTCGCACCGCAAAGTTGGTCGGCCGTGGTGACGCCGAGCGAGTGAAGGCGGAGCTTGTGCGGCTCGATCACACCGCGCAAGCGCTGACGCCCCCATCATCAGGCGATGCCGACGCAGAGCGGGCGCGACAGGAAGGGCTGTGGGCCGGACGGTTCGAAGCCCTACTGGACCGCCTCGACGGGGCCGAACAGAGCCGCGCAGCAGCAGAGTTGCGTGCACTCCTCGAATACCTCACTACCTCAGTCGGCGACACAGCCATCGACACCGGCAACGCGACAGCCCGCGACGGCGGCAGGGCGATCACAGGAATCCGGAACGCAGGCGGTAACCGTCCCGGCGCGTCGAAGGTCGCGCATACCGGAGACGCGGAAGCCTCCGGCCCCGGCTCCAAAGCCGTCACCGGAATCGCCAACGAATAGGCCGGCCCAGGAACGGCCAGAGGCATCGTGGATACGTTGCACACCCCAGAAGCCGACAATCGGCATCGCGCTCCGGATCAAACTCGCAGCGGTCTCCAACGGCAAGGAAAGCAGGGCCTATTACGGCCGGGGGATCACATCACCCTCCTCCGTCGCTCGCCGACACTGCCTTCCCCTCCTGCCCGCTGCAGCAGTGCTTGAACTTCCGCCCCCTCCGCATCATGCATGGACACGGCGCATTCCTCCGTGGCCGCACCACCGATAGCGGCACGGCTGCGCCAACAGCCTGCCCAAGGAGGATGGCCCGATTGAGGTACGTGGGGTCGTCGGCCACCATGCCCGGAAGGTTCCGGCCGACGATAACGATCAGCGAGCCATGGTGGGCCCGCTCGTACCAGCGAGGAAGGAAGTTGAGCGGCAGCCCCGGCAGGAGGTCGCCGTGAGGGCTGCTGAGAGTGAGTTTGTTGTCGACCAGGCGGGCCTGAAGGTCCCGGCCGGGGACGGGCGGCAGGTCGCGGAGGTCGAGGGGCTTGCCACCGTTATCGGTGTACAAGGTGCGCAAGTTGGTGAAGCCTGACTCCAGGAAGAGCCGGAGGATGACGTCCTCGATGCGGCGGCTGCCGTTGATCGCTCCCCAGCCGCCGTGGCAGTCGAGGACGATTCCGGCGCGGTCGCCGCCGAAGAGGATGCACTCGGCGTCGAGGCGTTCCGGTGAGCGATCGGGGGCCGGGCCGGTAAGTTCGATCACCTCGGAGAGGTGACAGTGGGAGTGCGCGAGCCGGAGCATCAGGTGGTCGACAGCCGGGTGGCGGAGGTAGAGGAGTTCGGCCTCGCCGGACTCGTCGATGATCAGATTGCATATAGTGCAGTACTGCCGGGAGTTGGCGAACCGGAGCGTGAGCGAATCCAGGTCGAATGCGGCGAGCGCCTGCTGCACGGTATCGGAGATCCGCACGCTTCGCAGCCGGGGCAGGGTGGGGGACGGCACCACTGCATTGTCGCGATCGTCCCGGAGGACGCGAGCGCGGAGTGATTCGAGGACGCGCAGGTCGACCGGGCTGGCACCCACGAGCTCCACGGGGCTCGGTACAATGCCGTCCGGGTCCGTCTCGTGGTGGAGTGCACTCAGGAAGACCAAAGTCTCTCCTGCCTCGGGCCAGTTGCCGAGCGCCTGATGGAGCGCGAAGGCCTGACGGGCGCGGGAACGCGC
Organism: Streptomyces sp. NPDC001890; assembly: GCF_042891445.1. Taxonomy (NCBI): domain Bacteria; kingdom Bacillati; phylum Actinomycetota; class Actinomycetes; order Kitasatosporales; family Streptomycetaceae; genus Streptomyces; species Streptomyces sp. NPDC001890. The sequence goes on from NZ_JBIATE010000010.1 coordinate 162,543, forward strand.
GGCCTCCGATGCGTGGAGGGCCTTCTCAGCGCGGGCCAGGTTGAACAGGCAGGTGGCGCGCAGCGGGCCATCGCCGAGACGTTCGCTGATCTGCAAGGCCGTACGAAAGGATGCTGCCGCGACGGTGTGGTCGCCGACCTCGGCGTGGCAGGAGCCGAGGTTGGTGTGCAGGGATGTCAGCACGCTGTCCATGCCGAGCTTTTCGGCGAGCGGAATGTTCTTAGTCATCAGGGCAACGGCTTCATCCCGGTTGCCGGTCTCCAGCATGCAGGTCGCGGCCTGCGCGCGGGCGGAGAGGAGGACATGGAGATCTTTGTGCTCGGCAGCGGCTCGCGCAGTCTGTTCGTACTGGTCGGCTGCTTCGTCCCATCGCCCAGCCCGTGCGTGGATGTTGGCCAGTGCCATCCGGCAGTGCAGGACGCCTTCGACGTCGTCGTGCTGTTCGCAGTCGTTGAGTGCCGTTGTGATCGCGGACAGGGCTTCGGTGTGCTGGCCGCGTCGTGAGTGGAGGACAGCCAGAGCGCGCGTCGCCCGGGCCCGGGTGCAGGGGGAGGCGGCGTCGCTGAAGTCGGAGACTACGGACCGCAGCATGCGTGCGCCGTCCTGCCACTGCCCCGCGACGACCAGGGCCTCTCCCAGCGCCGCCCGCACCTGGGCGAGCGCCCGACTCTCGTCAGTGGCGGCGAGAGACTGCTCCGCTTCAGTTAGCAGGCGGACGGCGTCTCCGATCCTCCCGCGGTGCCACAGCAACTGGGCTCGCTTCCGCAGGACATCTGCCTGAAGGATCGGGTTGCCGGACTCTTGGGCCATGTCCGACGCAATCGCGAACTGCGACTCCGCCGTGTCGTGGTGCCCGATACCGCCGCTGTACGAGGCGAGATAGGTCAGGGAGCGCGCCGCATGCTGGTGGTCTCCGATTCCGATGGCGAGCTCGGCACACTGCGCGAGGTAGGTTGCGGCCCGGTCGAGGTCAGCGCGATGCGCGGCACCCTCACCGAGCCGGAACAACGCCCGGACCTGGCCCTGCACGTCACCCGTCTCCTGATGGATAGACAGGGCTGCCTCAAGCGGCCCGGCCGGAGCAGACTCCGGCCGGGCGCTGGCCGGGACCGCCGCAAGGTCCATCAGCGCCTGCGCCTCCCACTCCCGGCTGCCGATGACTCGTGCCCGCTCGATGTCCCGGACGGACTCCTCCGCCGCCTCCGCCTCGCGGCCCATGCTGCTGAGCAGTCTGGCGACCGACCGCGCAGCGAGCATCTCACCGAAGCCACTGCTCCGGCTCAGGTCCCGACTGTTGCGCAGGTAGTTCTCGGCCCGGCGGATCTGTCCGACCGCCAGGTACGCCTGGCCCAGGTTGCCTAGGGCAAGCGCTAGTGCCTGATGATGCCCGGCGGTCCTCCAGTAGGGCAGTCCATTTCGCAGGTACTTGATGGCGTCACGAGGCCGGCCCAAGTTGATCAGCAGTGTCCCCAGACCGAGCTGTGCCATGAAAAGTTGCTCGGCTTCGTTGGCCGCGCGCGCCGTTTCAGCGCAATGGTGGAATAGATCAGCCGCATCCTGGCTCTCACCGAGGTGTGCGGCAACGACGGCCCGGTTGTGCAGCGCAGTGGCCGTCCAGTTGGGGTGTCCGGCCAGCTCCCCGGCCTCCTGTACGCACTGGTAGACGCGGTCCAGCTCCTTCCAGTGACTAGCAACCCGCAAGTGCTCGGTGAGCGTGAAGGCGACAAGCAGTAGGTGGTCCCAGGCCTCGTACTGCCGGGCCATCTCGACGAGAGCGACAGCGCCGGGACGGTCCTCGTCCAGCGACCGCAGCGCTGCGGGACTGCTCTCGGCAGGGACGGTCGCCTCCTCGTCCAGAAAACCGATCGCATCGGTAGACGACCGCACACGGACGGCCGTGACGAGACAGGCATGACGAACAACATCCGCCCGTTGTGTGCCCGACCACGGCTCGGACGTCAGCCGGGCGAAGCGGTGCTGAATTTCGTGCATCACGAATCGGTCGTCGTCGATCTGCTCGATGAGGCTGAGCTCGACCAGCGAGTCGAGGAGCGCGGCTGTGTCCGTGAGGTCGTCGTCGTTGATCTCGTCCAGCGAACGCTGTGCGATGACCGCTGCGACGACATCGACGGTGAACGACATGTGCGGCAGGACGCCGAGCGCGGAGAAGACCTGCGCCTGGTCATGTTCGAGTGCGTCGAAGCTCTGCTGGAACACAGGCTGCAGCGCGGTCTGACCGGCGACAAGGGCTTTGACACTACGGTCCGGATTGGTGATCTCGGACAGGTAGCGGTCGGCGTTCACCCGGGGCCGCCGGGCCAGATGCGCCGCGGCGATGTGCAGGGCGAGTGGGTGACCGGCGCACGCCGCGGACAACGCGGTCGCCTGCTCGCCGGTCAGCCGACCAGGACCGGCGACCGACCATACGAGCTCCTCGCTGGGCGCGCCCGGCAGTGGACCGAGGTCGATGAGGCGGACCAGGCCACTTAGCCCACTGAGCTTGACCCGGCTGGTTCCTACCAGTGCGAACGGGCCGTCGATGGAGAGGATCTCAAGGAGCGCTTCCTCCGAAACGATGTCGTCGACGAGCAGCAGGACACACTTGTCGGCGAGCGTCGTCCGTAGCAGCGTTAGTTGCTGGTCACGGCGATCCGGCAGGGGATGCTCTGGCGGAAAGAGCACGTGGAGAATCGATGACACGAGGTCCGTGGGGCCGGTCAACAGCGCGAGATTAATGTGAAACTGGCCGTCCGGGTACCGCTCTGCGGCAAGCCGGGACATGCGCAGGGCGACGTCACTCTTCCCGATGCCAGGAGCCCCAGTCACCACAACCGCCGCCCGGCTGCCGCCGTCCGTGCGCCGCAGCACGTCAAGGCCGGTGGAGATCTCCGCCTCGCGCCCGAACAGGCGTGAGCGCCGTTCGCCGGGCAGGACGGAGTCCTGCACCGAGCGAGACTGCAGGGAGGGCAGTGTCACACGGACGTCGCCCGCCACGTTCCCAGTGATTGCGACCCCACCGTGCGAGGCGTATGCCGCCCCCGTCGCCTTGACTGAGACGGAGCCGGGCGCGCCGGGCACTGTCGCTGCGCTGACTCCGGTGATCGCGGTGCCGCCGTCCGTCGCGCGGGCGTCGCCGCTGTCCCGCACCTCGGCGCCTGGCCGTGCGTCGCCAAACCCGTTCTCGTCCTCCATCGATTCGCTCCCGGAGACTAGCTGTAGTCGACCCCGGTGCCGGCATTACTACCGGCACCGTCAGCCTTGGCGTCACCAGTCCGATCCACCCACACCATTCCCGTGCCCGCCCCACCGGGCCTACGGATCCCGGTGTGCGCGGACCCACCACCAGACGCCTTCGCCTGGCCTGTATCCGTGGCCGAATCCCCACGGCCGGGCTGCAACCACGCCCACACCAGCGCTGCAACCCCGGTACCAGCCTGCAACGAAGCCCCAACCAGCTCCCCCCTCCCTGGACCGTTCAGCAACCACACCATCGGCGTCGCCGCGATGCAGGCCACTCCAATCACGATCAGCGCAATCTTCCACGGCCGTGTCACGCCGTCCCGCCTTCCCCCTGGCCAGCCTTTCCGCAGGTATAGCAAGGACGTTCCTGCCATTGCCACTGGTTCCAGCGGTCTGCGTGTACTTGGAGCGATCGACGTGCGATGCCGTCCAGACCCAGGTAGGTGCCGACAGCGAAGGCCTCATGTCGGCCATCAGGACACGGGCAGGGCCCAGGGACGCTCCGGCGGGTCGAACTTGCCGGCCGAGACATCGGGGAGGGAGCCGGCGGGCAGCCGCCGCCCAGGCTCGACCTCCCAGATGACGGAGAGGGTGCCGCTGTAGCGGCCCTCCTCGACACTGTTGAGGGTCACGAGCGAGACCGCACCTGGTTTGCCGGTCCCGCCCATGTCCGCCCCGACCTGGTCGACCTCGGCCACGGCCCAGCGCAGGCCCCGGACCTCGACGAGGTCGCCGATCTCGGGTACCGCCCGCTCGTCGGCGGCCTCGGTGCTGCGGCGGACCGCCCGCTGTGCCACACCTGCCAGGTCGGTGGTCGGCGTCGTCATCGCTCTGCGCACTCCTCTTACCGCCCCGGCCTGGGCGAATACGTCAAACACAGCCATTCAAACACGTGGGCGGCGGCCCACCGGCCCCACTCCGGCACGGTCAGACACCCGGCGTACCGGTATTGTCACAGCACGTCGAAACCGGTGATCCGGGACAGCTCGTGATAGTTGCCGCGCCGTGTCAGGTCGCCCTCGATCCGAAGGTCCCGCCGGTCCCGGTGGGCGTCAGTGGCTCGGTCGTACTCGGCTTCCGTGAGGTGGATGTGGATCTGCCGTTCCTGACCGACGAGGTCACCGTTCTCCCGCATCAGCCGGGCCACGACGGTCACATCACCGGGACCGATGTCGGCGGCGCGCTTGAGCTTCGTGGTCCGGCCCACGATCGTCACGCCGCGCTCGGGCGCCTGACGCCGCAGGTCCTGCGCGCCTTCACGCAGGATCCGCACATCTCTCGGCGAGAACTCCAACGGGCCGCTCCCGTACGGCACGGGCCAGCGCGGCGACCAGCCGAACGAGAGCGAGAACCCGTGCAGCGGCGCCTGGTCCCGCCCCTCACGCCCATCGTGGCCTCCCATGCCGGCGAGCGCCTCGCAGAGGTCGGCCGAGACTCCCTCGTCGACTGCTGACGTGAACGGGTCCGCGTCATCGAGATCGTCGGCATCGTACGCCGCCGATCGAGCCGCGCTCACCGCCTCGTACATCCGACGGGAGACTTGGCGGGCGAACGGCTCCGGCGCCATGTCCCACTCGGGCACGTCCTCAAAGAGGTGTCCCTGCGGCCCTTCCTCCGGCAACGGCACCTGGACCTGGAAGACGTAACTTCCCGGCGCCGACGGGCCGAACCGGGCGCTGTCGACGAAGTCCTTGGCCCGCTGGGGCTTACGCCGTGGATGGACCAGCCTCGGCCCGTCCAGAACGGTGTCGCACGCGGCCGCCATCAGCAGGTCCCGCGCACTCGTGACCGCGAGCACCGCCGCCTGCACCGGGATGGTGCCCGAGGGCGTGCGCGGCATGGTGCGGATGTACTGCACGTCGAGCCCGGACAGGGTCAGGTCCTGGTGGACGGCGGCCGGGGGCCTCCCCTCCAGCTCGGCCAGCATGCCGATCAGATCGGCCATGCGGTCCGTGTAGTCGGCGAGCTCGCGGTCCAGAGGAAGCAGCACGCGGCGTGGCCTACCGTCCCACTCACGCTCCCAGCGGGCGCTGTAGCGGACGCGGCCGCCCGGGCGCCAGCCCCTCTGGTACAGATAACGTTCCACGTCGCGCGGCCGCAGCCGCTTCAACTCACGCTCGGGCACCCCTACTGCCGTCATGGTGCGGGCACCTCCTCGCACGCCCTGTGGAAGAACTCGTGCAGCGCGTCGACCGTGAGCAGATTCTCCCTCGGGACAGTGACGGTGACACTCTTCTGTCCCTGCTGAATCGGAAGCGGGCGGTCTTCCAGCGAGACCCAGTACGCTGAGTGCCAGAGGACCAACTCAAGCTCGCTCACGCGGATGTAGGTGGCTGGATCCTGTGGCACCAGGACGACCACCAGGTAGCACGGCACCTGCCGTCGGCCGCGCAACCGCTTGAACTGGTCGATCGTCAGGGTGATCTTGAGGCCGTCGGTCAGGTCGAGGTCGCCCATCCTCCGTGTCTTCACCTGAAGGGCGATCTGGACATCGAGCTCGGGATCCTCGTGATCCCGCCCGAGGATCATGTCCTTGCCGATGTCCGGATAGGGCACAGCCACCTGGAAGCCCGCCGCAGCGGCGATGGCGGCCACGAAGGTCTCCCCGTACCACCCCTGGTGGTTGTTGTGCTCCATCCGCCCCCGCGCTCCGGTCGCAGGCCACCCGCCACGCGCCCACGCCCCGGAGTGACACCGATCACTGCCCGGCAGAGTAACCGAGCAGTGATCTTGCGTTAAGGGCAGATCCGGCCAGAGGCTTCGACTGTGTCAGGTCGCGTAGGGCGGGTTCACTCGGCGCCCTCGGGGGCATCGTCGACAGGCCGGCGGGCCTCCGCGAGCGCGACCGTGTGGACGAACCACTCCAGGACGCCGCGCAGCTCCTCGCCCTTGTCGGCGAAGACCTCCAGCGGGAACGAGGGGCGCAGGTCCAGCTTCGCCTCCGCGAGGTCGACGCCCTCCACCTCGTTCAGCCGCGCCATCAGCTCACGTCGCAGCACCTCGTCGTCGAAGGGCGGCCGGCGCTTCAGGTGCTGGAAGACCACCTCGGCGGTGCCCGTCACCGGATACAGGGCCAGGGGCCAGAGCGATCGGGCGCGAGCGCCGTCCAGGGACAGCATCGGGAAGCAGCTGGTCTCGCTCTTCTTCCCGTAGTCGAAAGAGCCGCCCTGCTCATCCCAGAACCGCAGGGTCGCGAGCACCCCCTCCACCGTGCCGGGAGTCTGGTTGTCGCGCAGCAGGGTCTCGAATCGTGCCGTCGCGGTCTCCCCGTCGACCATGCCCCGGGAGTCTCCCGCCCCCTCGGCGGTTCGAACCGGCGTCTCGTCCTCGAAGTCGTCCTTGCCCACCAGAGCAGCCAGGTCCGCCGCCGTGAGCCGATGGGCCCGGCGCGCGCGACCCCACTCGTCGAACGGAACGCCCTCGGACTCCAGAACGCTCCGTGGGGCGGGCGCATTCTCCTGTCCCTCGGGCCAGCGGAAACCGGGCGAGATCTTGCCATCGGCCATCAGCACGCGATAGGCCCCGTGCAGCGCGGGACGCGTGCTGATGTGACTGCCTACCGCAACGGCATGGGTACCGATGAGAGCGGCGAGGTCACCGTACGTCGTCCACGTACCGGCCGGCATGCTCAGCAGTGCCTGGCGCAGCTCACCCCAACCGACCCACTCGGCGTTGGCGTGGACCACCCCGTCGATCGGTCCGGGCCACAGCTCCACGGCCCGGTCGCTCATCTCCTCGGCCCGCGCGAGGATCTCCGCCCTCCCCCAGCGCTCCTGGGCCGCGATGTGCTGGTTCATGCGCAGGGCGCTGGAGTCCAGGATCTGCTGCTTGCGGTGGAAGGGGTGGTTGGAGAGGCGGGTGTTGTCGCCGGAGAGCGTGAGGTTGCCGAGAGTGTGCACCAGCTGGGTGTGCAGCTCCTCCGGGCTCTCGGTCTCTCCGGCCTCCTCCGCGAGGAGGTCGAACCACTGCTGGGCGGGGTGCTGCGGCAGCACGTGCTCCACGGTGAGCTTCGCCTTGCCGTAGTCGACGGGCTCGCTGGCGGCATAGCTCTCCTCGAAGCGGCGCAGGATCTCGAAGCGCTGGTGCGAACGTCCCGACTTGTAGAAGGGGCGGCTGCGGATCGACTCCCGCGTCACCATGTCGGAGGGCCAGACCCGTGTCCCCGTCTTGGCGGACAGAGCACGTCGTACCGCGTCCGCGAGCAAGCGGCCGTTCTCCAGCTCCTTCTCCACCTCCTTGGGCAGTTCCATGAAGGTGCGGTTGTTGCCCGTGGTGGAGTTGCCGGCGAACAGACGACGCACCATGTAGCTCTCGGCGTACGCGAGAGCGGCGGTCGCCTCCTTGGGGTCACAGTGCCCCTCGTCCAGCCGGTCGAGCAGCTGGAGCGCGAGCGGATAGTGGGTCTGGCCGCCCCAGCGGGCAAGCCGCTCCAGGACCTCGCGCAGACCGGGGTCGCTCTCCCGCGACGGCTCGACGATCCGCATGAGGCGACCGGCCCGCACGTACAGCCGCGAGACCTCCGCCTCCAGTGCGTCCTCGTCCGAGCTGATCGGTTCGAGGCGCTTCTTCTGGTCCCGGTAGATCTCGCTCTGCTTGGCCCGGTTGTCGCCGTCGACGACCAGGTCGAGCCAGACGAGCAGCTCCAGCCTGGCCGGGCCGAGCAGCTCCTGCATCGGCAGCCACAAGGTGCGGTAGACGGTCTCGCCACGCTTGGGAAGGCACATGAACAGGTAGTTGCGCAGCAGATCGCTCTGACTGAGGCCGACACCCGTGTTGTTGATGGACTCGAAGATCCGGTACACGTTGTCACCCTCGGCGGCGGTGATCGACACGATGGAGAGGAAGTCCCTGAGTACGGACTCCACAGCGGCGGTCCAATTCTCGGCGGCGCGCTCCTCACCCTCGGTCAGCGCTGCCAGGAAGAACCGGTAAGCGCCACCGATGTTGCCCGCGCCACCGGCCGTGGGGAGTGACTCCACGCAGGCGACGAACGCCTCACGGTCGGCTTGCGTCGGCAGGAGACGGTAGTGGTCGCTCCCGTCCTGGTAACCGTTGACCAGGATGAGGTCGTGGATGCGGGCGGCCTTCTTCTTCCGCCCGCGAGCACGGTGATGATCCCGCAGGGCGGTGAAGGCGAGCATCAGCGTGGTCAGACGCTGCTGGCCGTCCACGACGAGCCAGCGCTGCATCCCGCCCGCCGCGACCCGCTCCGGCGCGAGCACAACCGACCCGAGGAAGTGAGCCGCCGGCTCCCTGTCCTCCAGCTTGTCCTCGACGAGTTCCAGCACGTCGTCCCACAACTGCCGCAGCTCGTCACGCTGCCAGGTGTAGGTGCGCTGATACAGCGGGACCTGGAACTGCGTCTCGCCGTGGACCAGCTTGCTGAACGTCGTCTCCTGCGCGTGCACGCCCATCCCCTCCCCGACTATTGCCCCGTCGGCCCGCCATTGTGCCGTATTTGGGTACGGTGATCAGCGGAATCGACAACCGTACGACCGGGGGCGCACGATGGCGACACTGGGAATCCACAAGGACTTCCTCCTGGAATTCGCCAAGCTGGAGAAGCCTGTCCAGAAACGAGTGCACGAGGTCTTCGACAAGTTCCGGGAGCACCGGCACGCGGGCCTGCACCTGGAGAAGATGGAGAAGTCCCGCGACCCGCGCATCCGGACCCTCCGCATCAACCAGTTCATGCGCGGCGTGGTGCTGGCTCCGGAGGTGGGGGACAGCTTCCTCTTGCTCAAGGTCATGCCTCACGACGATGCCATCGCCTGGGCGGTCAAGCACCGGGCGACCGTCAACTCGGCCACCCACGGCATCGAGTTGCGCGACGACGTCGCTCTGGAACGCGCCACCGCCGGCGTCGAAGCCCTTCCGGGCGATCCGTCCGGGGCCGCCGATGACACCGGAGGTCTGTTTGGAAAGGTCGCCGACAAGGACCTGATCAAGCTGGGCATCGACGCCGACCTGCTTCCCCTGGTCCGACATCTCGGCACCGAGACGCATCTCGACGCACTGCACAAGATCCTTCCCGAGCAGCAGTACGACGTGTTGGCCGGGCTTGCGGCGGGCATGACGCCGGAGGACGTGTGGCGCGAGGTCGTCGCCGTACAGCTGGAGCAGCGCCCCGCGACCCCGCGCGAAGCCCGGGCGCCACGGACCGAGCCGCCCGTGCCCCCGGTCGAGCAGGACGAGTTCTCCGCGGCCATGGCACGTTCCCAGGGGCGGATCGCGCTCGTCTCCGGCCCCGACGAGTTGACGGACATCCTGTCCCGGCCCTTCGACGCCTGGCGGATCTTCCTCCATCCCAGCCAGCGCAAGCTCGCCTACCGTTCCTCGTACACGGGCCCGGCGCGCGTCACCGGCGGTCCTGGTACCGGGAAAACCGTGGTCGCGCTGCACCGCGCCCTGCACCTCGCTCGGCGGCTGCCGGCGGACGCACCCGACGAGTCGATCCTCTTGACCACCTTCACCCGCGACCTCGCGGCCGACCTGCGCAGCAACCTCGAACTGCTGATCCCCGAGCCCGCGCTGCGCGCGAAGATCCGGGTCGTCAACGTGGACGCCCTTGCCAACCAGATCGTCCGGGAGGACCGCGGCGCACCGCTGGCGTTGGTGGCCGCACAGAAGGAGATCCTCGCCCGCTGGAGCCGGGCCGCCCAGAGGCTGGAGATCGATTTCACCAACGTCTTCCTTGACCAGGAATGGCGGCACGTCATCCTGGCCCAGGACCTCCGGTCGCCGGAGACGTACCTGAAGGCTTCCCGCTCCGGGCGTGGAGCCGCGCTCAGCCCGCTCAAGCGGGCCCAGGTGTGGCGCGCCGTCGAAGCGTTCACCCAGGAGCTACGCCGGGCCGACGAGTGGACCTTCCTCCAGGTGTGCGCGGAGGCCGCGCGCATCCTTCAGGACCGAGGCGGGGACCGCCCCTTCCGCCATGTGGTGATCGACGAGGCGCAGGATCTCCACCCTGCCCAGTGGCGCATGCTGCGCGCTCTGGTCACCCCGGGGCCGGACGACCTCTTCATCGCGGGCGACACCCACCAACGGATCTACGGGAACCGGGTGTCCTTGCGCGGTCTCGGCATCTCGGTGGCCGGCCGGTCGACCCGGCTGCGCATCAACTACCGCACGACAAAGGAGATCCTGACCTGGTCGATCCGGCTCCTCGCGGACGCAAGCGTGGACGACATGGACGGCGGGCAGGACTCACTCGTCGGCTACCGGTCCGCGTACCGGGGCGCCAGGCCGGAACTCGGAGGCGCAGCCACAAAGCCGGAGGAGATCGCGGGCCTGGTCACCCGGATCTCCGAGTGGATCGGGACGGGGGTCGCACCGCACGAGATCGGTGTCGCCGTGCGGTACGCCCAGCTGGGCAAGGACATCGCCCAGGCCTTGGGGCAGGCGGGGATTCCCGCGCTCGTCCTGGGGGCGTCGGCGGCAGCCGGTGACGGAGTCCGGATCGGGACCATGCATCGCATGAAGGGGCTCGAATTCCGCTGCGTGGCCGTCGCCGGTGTGAACGACACGGTCGTGCCGATGCAGAGCGCCCTCACCCCGGAGAAGGTCGACCCCCAGCAGCACCGGGAGGATCTCATGGGTGAACTGAGTCTGTTGTTCGTCGCCTGCACGCGGGCGAGGGACGCCTTGCGTGTTTCCTGGCACGGCATCCCGAGCCCCTTCCTCCCCGAGCGGGTCACCACCTGAGGCCGTCGGCCCATGGGACAGAGCAACGTCGGAACGGCCTTTCGGCCCTGCTTCACAGGCTGTGCTCGTCCATCAGTCGCATCAAGTTGCGCTTGCGCTTCTGAGTGGCGCGCGAGAAACCGCAGGTCAGCGGCCCTTCTCAGCAGGCTCAAGGATCGCGACGCACTCCACATGATGCGTCATCGGAAACAGATCGAACGCCCGCAGCGTCCGCACCCGGTACCCGCCGTCCCGGAAGTACGCCAGGTCGCGTGCCAGTGCCGCCGGGTCGCAGGCGACGTAGGCGATGCGGCGGGCGCCCAGGCCCGTGAGGTGTTTGACGACCTGCTTGCCGGCGCCTGCGCGGGGCGGGTCGAGGACGATCAGGTCGCATTCGGTGATGCCGGTGCGCGGGAGGATCTGGTCGACCTTGCCGTGTTCGATGCGGACGCGGTCCAGGTCCTTCAGGTTGTGGCGGGCGTCCTCGACGGCGCGCTTGCCGGACTCGATGCCGAGGACGGCGCCCTTTTCGCCGATGCGCTGGCCGATGGCGCCGGCGAACAGGCCGACGCCGCAGTAGAGGTCGAGGGCCATGTCGTTCTTGCGGGGCAGGAGACCCTGCATGACGGCGCGGACCAGGGTGTTGGCGGCCTGCGGGTGGACCTGCCAGAAGCCGCCGGAGCCGACGCGGTAGGTGCGGTCGTCGGCGCGCTCGCGGACGAAGGCGCGGCCGTGCACGCGGTGGACGCCGCCGTCGCGCTCGTCGACGCGCATCACCGAGACGGGCTTGTCGAGCTCGACCAGGGGCAGCCGGCCGCCGGGCCTCGGGGTGAGGATGACCTGGCGGTCGTGGGAACCCGTGGCGGCGATGGCCTCCACCGTGGCCATGCCGGGCCAGTCGCGCTTCTCGATGCCGAGCTCCGTGACACCGGGGGCCGCGATCAGGCAGCGCTCGACGGGCTCCACGTCGTGCGAGCGGTGCTTGCGCAGGCCGACCTTGCCGTCCTCGTCGATGGCGTACTGGACCCGGGTGCGCCAGGCGGGAACCTCGCCCGCCGGGAGCTTGTCGCCCTCGGCCGGCATGACCGTGCCGTCCCAGCCCGCCTCCTCGGGAGTGAGGCCCGCGAGACGCTGGAGCTGTTCGGCGATCACTTCGCCCTTGAGGCGGCGCTGGGCACCGGGCTTGGCGTGCTGCCAGTCGCAGCCGCCGCACTTGCCGGGGCCGGCGTACGGGCAGGGCGCCTCGACGCGGTCCTTGGACGCCTCGATGATGCGTACCGCGTCGGCGCGCAGGAAGCGGGAGTCGCTCTCGCCGTCGGTGACCCTGGCGATCACCTTCTCGCCGGGGAGCGTGTGCCGTACGAAGAGGACCCGGCCCTCCGAGGTGCGGGCGATGCAGTGGCCGCCGTGTGCGACGGGGCCGACCTCGACCTCGTACTCCTCCCCGACCAGCGACGACGTGGGTTCGTTCTGCATGAGGGGGTGGCTCCAGAGATCAAGGGGAAACGGCCGGACAACAACCTACGATTCTACGTGGGTGTCGTCCGGCCGTTTACCACGAACGGAAGCGGGCAGGGCGGTCAGCTCTTGGCGCTGGGTTCCTTGGGCCTGCGCTCCACCGGGCCGCGGCGCACCGAGCCCGGCGCGTTCCACTCGGCGCGCTTCCTGGCGCGCTTCTTGGCCGCCTCGGAGGACTCCAGCTGATACGGCACGGAGGTCACCATGACGCCCGGGGTGAACAGCAGCCGCCCCTTGAGGCGCAGGGCGCTCTGGTTGTGGAGGAGGTGCTCGTACCAGTGGCCGACCACGTACTCCGGGATGTACACGCTCACCACGTCGCGCGGACTCTCCCGGCGCAGGCTCTTCACGTAGTCGATGACCGGCCGGGTCACCTCGCGGTACGGGGAGTCGAGGATCTTCAGCGGGATGTCGACGCCGCGTCGCTCCCATTCGTCCTTGAGCGCCTTGGTCTCGGCCGGGTCGACGCTGATGGAGAGCGCCTCCAGCCGGTCGGAGCGGATCAGCTTGGCGTAGGCGAGGGCGCGCAGGGTGGGCCGGTGGAGCTTGGAGACCAGGACGATCGAGTGGACCCTGGAGGGCCGGATCGTCTCGTCGGACGGGGTCTCGTCGGCGGCGATCTCCTCGGCGACCCGGTCGTAGTGCTTCCGGATCGCGGTCATCGTCGCGAAGAAGATGCACATCCCGAGCAGGGCGACCCAGGCACCGTGGGTGAACTTGGTGACCAGGACGACCACGAGGACGAGGCCGGTCAGGAAGGCACCGAAGGCGTTGATCGCGCGGGAGCGGATCATGTGGCGGCGCTTGTCGGCGTCCTTCTCCGTGCGCAGGTGGCGGTTCCAATGGCGGACCATGCCGGTCTGGCTGAGCGTGAAGGACACGAACACACCGACGATGTAGAGCTGGATCAGCCGGGTCGAGTCGGCGCCGTAGATGACGACGAGCAGGGCGGCCGCGCCGGCGAGCAGCACGATGCCGTTGGAGAAGGCGAGGCGGTCGCCGCGGGTGTGCAGCTGGCGCGGCAGGTAGCGGTCCTGGGCGAGGATCGAGCCGAGCACCGGGAAGCCGTTGTACGCCGTGTTCGCCGCGAGGAACAGCACCAGGGCGGTGGCCGCGGCGAGCACGATGAACAGGAAGCTGCCGTTGCCGAAGACGGCCTCGGCGACCTGCGTGATCACCGGGTCCTGCACATAGCCGGGGCCGACCGGCACACCGTTCTTCAGCAGGTCGTGCCCCGGGTTCTCGGCCATCCGGACGTCGGTGACCAGGGCGAGGGCGATGATGCCGACGAGCATGGTGATGGCGAGCGCGCCCATCATCGTCAGCGTCGTCGCCGCGTTCTTGGACTTGGGCTTGCGGAAGGCCGGGACGCCGTTGGAGACCGCCTCGACGCCGGTGAGCGCGGCACAGCCGGAGGAGAAGGCGCGCAGCAGCAGGAAGACGAGGGCGAAGCCCGCGAGGCCCTCCTCCTCCGCCTTGATGTGGAAGTCGGCGGTGGGCGCGCGCATGGTGTCGCCGAGCACGAGAGTGCGGTAGGCACCCCACGCGATCATGATGAAGACGCCCACGACGAATACGTACGTCGGAATCGCGAAGAGCGAGCCGGACTCCTTGACGCCGCGCAGGTTCATCAGCGTCAGCAGCAGGATCACCGCGACGGCGCACAGCACCTTGTGCTCGACCACGAACGGGATCGCCGAGCCCAGGTTCTCGATGCCGGAGGTGATGGAGACGGCGACGGTGAGGACGTAGTCCACGAGCAGCGCACTGGCGACCGTCAGGCCGGCCTTGGGGCCGAGGTTGGTGGTGGCGACCTCGTAGTCGCCACCACCGCTGGGGTACGCGTGCACGTTCTGCCGGTACGACGCCACCACGGTGAACATCACCACCACGACCGCCAGGGCGATCCACGGGCTGAAGTGGTACGCCGAAACACCCGCGACGGACAGGACGAGGAGAACCTCGCCGGGCGCGTAGGCAACGGAGGACAAGGCGTCGGAGGCGAAGACGGGGAGGGCGATGCGCTTCGGCAGGAGCGTTTCTCCGAGCCGGTCACTGCGCAGTGCGCGCCCGATCAGGATCCGTTTGGGCACGTCGGTCAGTTTGGACACGCAGAGGATCGTAAGCGTTCCGTATGGAAGCCGCGGACCCACCACCCCCGTGGCCCCGTAATCTCCTGCGCTCGGGCGAAAAAGCCACGAAATCCTTAACGAAATCCTTGCACTAGGCGTCCGCGAAAAGAGCGCTGTATCCATTCAATGCGGGCTGACCACCGAGATGTGCGTAAAGGACGGTGGAATCCCGGGTGATCTCCCCGCGCCCCACGAGATCGATCGTTCCCGCCATCGACTTCCCCTCGTACACGGGGTCGGTGACCATGCCCTCGGTACGGGCGGCCAGCCGCATGGCGTCGAGGGTCGTGTCGTCGGGGATGCCGTAGGTGCCCGCGTGGTAGCGCTCGTCGAGCTCGATGTCGTCCACGGCGAGTTCCCGGCGGACCCCGATGAGCCGTGCGGTGGAGGCCGCGATCCGGGCGATCTGCTCGCGGGTACGGGCGGGCTCGGCGGAGGCGTCGACGCCCAGTACGCGTCGTGGGCGGGCGCCGGCCTCCTCCAGCGCGGCGAAGCCCGCGACCATGCCGGCCTGGGTGGAGCCGGTCACCGAGCAGACGACCACGGTGTCGAAGAACACACCGAGCGCGCGTTCCTGCTCGGCCACCTCGTACGCCCAGTTCGCGAAGCCGAGCCCGCCCAGCGGGTGGTCGGAAGCGCCCGCGGGGATGGCGTACGGCTGGCCGCCGCCCTCCTCCACCTCGCGCAGCGCCTGCTCCCAGCTCTCCTTGACCCCGATGCCGAATCCGGCGTGCACCAGACGGATGTCGGCGCCGGCCAGACGGCTGATCAGGATGTTGCCGACCTTGTCGTAGACGGCGTCGGGCCACTCGACCCAGCTCTCCTGGATGAGTACGCACTTGAGACCGGCGCGGGCGGCGACCGCCGCGACCTGGCGGGTGTGGTTGGACTGGACGCCGCCGATGGATACGAGGGTGTCGCAGCCCTTCGCGAGGGCGTCGGCGACGAGGTATTCGAGCTTGCGGGTCTTGTTGCCGCCGTAGGCGATGCCGGAGTTGCAGTCCTCCCGCTTGGCCCAGACCTCGGCGCCGCCGAGGTGCTCGGTGAGCCGGTCGAGCCGGTGCACGGGCGAGGGGCCGAAGAGGAGGGGGTAGCGGTCGTACGAAGAGATCGAGATCGACACGGGGGCTCCCTTGGTCGGGGCGGGGTGGACGATGGGTCAGCGGGGTGGACGGTGGGTCAATCGAGCGGCTCGTCGGCCAGTTCTTCGAGCGCCCGCCAGATCTCGGCGGTGATCCGGACCGCGGCCTCGGCGTCACGCGCCGCGCACGCCTCGATCAGCTGATCGTGCAGCTCCGCGGAGCCGTGCGCGGAGCCGGCCGTGCCGAACTGCCGCCACTCCAGGCGCCGGATCAAGGGCGTGTAGCGCTCGACGGTGGCGTCCACGGCCCGGTTGCCGCAGGCGGTGACGAGGACGTCGTGGAGCAGGTCGTCGGCGCGCAGCGCCTCCGCCACGTCGCCGCGGCCGGCCGCCTTGCGGAACCGGTCGTTGGCCGCGCGCATCACGGTGATGTCCGCGTCCACGAGGTGGGGGACGGCGGTCCTGGCGGCCAGTTCCTGCATGGCTCGTACGACGGCCGCGGCATCCCGGACGTCGCCCGGCACCAGCCGGGTCACCCGGGTGTAGCTCTGCGGCTTGGACTCGACAAGGCCCTCACCTGCGAGCCGCGACAGCGCGTCGCGGACCGGGGCCCGGGAGAGGCCGAGGCGTTCGGCGAGGTCCGCGTCGCGGACGGGGGCACCGGGCGGGATGTCACCGCGGACGATGGCGTCGCGGATCGCTTCGTAGGCGGTGTCCCGCAACAGGGTCCGCCGGACGGGGCGCAGGGTCTCCATGAACTGACATGTTAGATGTCTGTTCGCTTCGTACTCAAGGGTCGCGCCGTGCGGAAAGGGACGCTTCTCAAGGGGCGCCTCGTTGGTTCGTCCGCGGCCCCGACCGGCGGTCCTGGCCGTCCGCCGCTCGGGGCGCGGCGAAAGCGCACTCGGATGAGGCTTCGCACTCCGGGCCGCATAAGCTCATCCTGGGCAACGGGACACACCGTTGCCCCGTTGTTTTGCCCGGCAAGCTGAGAAAGAAGTGTGAGCAGGGTGTTTTCGCAGGTCAGCCGGACGACCAGGACTGCGAGGTAGGCGCAAGGTGCACATCGTCATCATGGGCTGCGGGCGAGTAGGAGCCGCTCTCGCGCAGACCCTGGAGCAGCAGGGGCACACGGTCGCCGTCGTCGACCAGGACCCGACGGCGTTCCGTCGTCTCGGTTCCGGATTCGGCGGACGGCGCGTCACGGGTGTCGGCTTCGACCAGGACACCCTCCGCGAGGCGGGTATCGAGGAGGCCGGTGCGTTCGCCGCGGTGAGCAGCGGCGACAACTCGAACATCATCGCCGCCCGGGTGGCCCGCGAGATGTTCGGCATCGAGAATGTCGCGGCGCGGATCTACGACCCCCGGCGTGCCGAGGTCTACCAGCGTCTCGGCATCCCCACGGTCGCCACTGTGCGCTGGACCGCGGACCAGATGCTGCGGCGGCTGCTGCCTTCCGGCGCCGAGCCGCTGTGGCGGGATCCGAGCGGCGGTGTGCAGCTCGCGGAGGTGCACACCACCCCGTCCTGGATCGGCCACAAGATCAGCACGCTGCAGGAGGAGACGGGCGTCCGCGTGGCGTTCCTCACCCGGCTGGGCGAAGCCATACTGCCGACCTCGCAGACGGTGCTGCAGGAGGGCGACCTGGTCCACGTGATGATGCGTACGGACGAGATCGCGAAGGTCGAGGCGGCCTTCGCCGAGGGTCCTGAGGAGGGCGGTCACTGATGCGTGTCGCGATTGCCGGGGCCGGTGCGGTGGGCCGTTCCATCGCGGGCGAACTGCTGGAGAACGGGCACGAGGTGCTGCTCGTCGACAAGGCGCCGACCGCCATCTCGGTGGAGCGGGTGCCGATGGCCGAGTGGCTGCTGGCGGACGCCTGCGAGATCACCTCGCTCGACGAGGCGGCGCTGCAACGCTGCAACGTCGTGATCGCCGCGACCGGCGACGACAAGGTGAACCTGGTCGTCTCGCTGCTCGCCAAGACGGAGTACGGCGTGCCGAGGGTCGTCGCCCGGGTCAACAACCCGAAGAACGAGTGGCTGTTCAACGAGGCCTGGGGCGTCGATGTCGCGGTCTCGACGCCGCGCCTGATGTCGGCCCTGGTCGAGGAGGCGGTGAGCGTCGGCGATCTGGTCCGGCTGCTGCGCTTCAGCCACGGTGACGCCAACCTGGTCGAGCTGACACTGCCCCCGGAGTCGGCGCTGGCCGGCACCCGGGTCGGTGAAGTGGCCTGGCCCGAGGACACCTCGCTGGTCACCATCATCCGCGGGCAGCGGGTTCTGACGCCGAACACCGAGGAGACCCTGGAGGCCGGCGACGAGCTGCTGTTCGTGGCCGCGCAGGCACGCGAGGAGCAGCTGGAGGACCTGCTGTCGGTGCGCCGGGGCGACTCGGACGACTGATCCGCAGGGCGTGCATCGGGGCAGAAGTACGGGAGGGGGGCGGGGCCCGGGGGGGCCCGGGGGGGGCCCCCCCCCCCCGGGGGGGGCGGGGGGGGGGGGGCGCGCGGGGGGGGCGGGCGCGCGCCCCCCGGGGCGCGCGCGCGCCCCGCGGGGGGGCGC
>NZ_JBIATE010000010.1:180770-198698 GCF_042891445.1 Streptomyces sp. NPDC001890
AGGACGGGCGGTGGGGGCGCCGGGGCCACGCGGACCACTCCCCCGCCGGGGGTCATGGGGGCCCAAATAAGGGGAGGGGCCCGGAACCGTGTGACACGGTTCCGGGCCCCTCCCGTACGTACGGCTCGGTCTCGGTCTCAGAACTGCTGGTCGCGCGCCGCGGCCGCCGCTGCGGCCTCGGCC
Source organism: Streptomyces sp. NPDC001890 (assembly GCF_042891445.1). NCBI lineage: Bacteria > Bacillati > Actinomycetota > Actinomycetes > Kitasatosporales > Streptomycetaceae > Streptomyces > Streptomyces sp. NPDC001890. The sequence continues at coordinate 180,954 of NZ_JBIATE010000010.1, forward strand.
GCCTTGCGGTCCTTCTCCGCCTGCTCCTCGGCCTCCATCTCGGCGAAGACGTCGATGGGCGGCGGAGCCTTGGCGAGGAAGACCCAGGTCAGATAGACCGCGAGCAGGAACGGCGGGATCTTCAGGGCGACCAGGACCCAGCCGAGCTGCGTGGTGTCGGCCCACCAGTACAGCGGGAAGAGGATCGCGCACTTGGCGAGCAGGATCAGGCCCCAGGCGTAGCTGGCCTTGGCGTACGCCTTCTTGCGGCCGGGGTTCCTGGTGCGCCAGGAGAGGTTCTCCTTGAACACCGGCCCCAGGATCAGACCGATCAGCGGCATCCCGGCGAGGGTGGTGACCAGGTAGGCCAGGGCCAGGCCGAGCGTGTAGAGCATGCCCGGCAGATAGAAGTCCTTGGCGTTGCCCGTCATCATCGCGAAGACCACGCCGAAGGCCACACCGAAGACGCCGCTGAAGGCGTGCTTGACGGTGTCCTTCCGGATCAGCCGCACGGCGACGAGGACCAGGGACACCACCAGGGCCGCGATGGCCGAGCTGTGCAGATCCTTGTTGATCGTGAAGATGGTGACGAACAGCAGCCCGGGAAGGACTGTCTCCACCATGCCCCGGACACCGCCGAACGCCTCGAAGAGCGCGGCCTCGGTGACCGTCTTCGCCTCGGCATCCTGCTGATCGGTGCGGGTGGTGCGGTCCGTGTCGGACGTCGGCTTGTCGAGAGACGTCACCGGCTACTCCTTGCCGAGCGGTCGGAGTTCGTATTTGGGGTTGAACAGCACCCGGCGCCCGTGACTCATGGCGATCCGGCCCGAGGCGATGAGCTTGCGGCCCGGCTCTATGCCCACGATGGAGCGCCGGCCCAGCCAGACAACGTCCAGCGGAGCGGTGCCGTCGAAGAGCTCGGCCTCCAGGGCGGGCACTCCGGCGCGCGGCCGCAGGGTGACGGTCCGCAAGGTACCAGTCACCTTCACGATCTGGCGGTCGGTGCATTCGGAGATCCGCGTGCAGCCCGAGGCCTGCGAGTCCTCCTGCAGCTCCTCGGACTCGAGGTCCTCCTGGGAGGTGGACAGCCGGTCGAGCATCCGCCGGAAGCGGCCGGACGGCTTGTCCGCCCTGCCGGACTTGTCGGATCGAGGAACAGCACTCATACCCGAAGGGTACCGGTCCCGGCTGCTCCGAGCGGGTGTCGACGGTCTCACTCGAACGAGTGACCGGGGACGGGTCCCGGAAGGCGGGCCGGCCGCCCTCGCCGATCGCGGTGGGGCGGCCCGGCCACCCGGCCGCCCCACCTGCCCCGCCGCTCGTTCAGCCACGCTCGAAGCGGTACCCCATGCCCGGTTCGGTGACGAAGTGCCGGGGGTGCGACGGGTCGGCCTCCAGCTTGCGCCGCAGCTGGGCCATGTAGACCCGCAGGTAGTTGGTCTCGGTGCCGTACGACGGCCCCCAGACCTCCTGGAGCAGCTGCTTCTGGCTGACCAGCCGGCCGCTGTTGCGGACCAGGACCTCCAACAGGTGCCACTCGGTGGGGGTGAGCCGCACGTCGCGTCCCTCGCGGTGGACCTTCTTCGCCGCCAGGTCGACGGTGAACCCCTCGGTCTCGACGATCACGACGTCGTCGGAGCCCTGCTGCCCGACGGGTTCGGCGCGGCGGACCGAGGCGCGCAACCGGGCCAGCAGCTCGTCCATGCCGAACGGCTTGGTGACGTAGTCGTCCGCACCGGCGTCCAGGGCCTCCACCTTCTCGTCGGAGGTGTGGCGGGCGGACAGGACGAGGATCGGCACCCGGGTCCAGCCGCGCAGCCCCCTGATCACCTCGACGCCGTCCATGTCCGGCAGCCCGAGGTCGAGGACGACGACGTCGGGGTGGCGGGCGGCGGCGAGCTGGAGGGCGGTCGCGCCGTCGGGCGCCGCGTCCACCTCGTACTTGCGCGCCTTCAGGTTGATCACGAGGGCGCGTACGATCTGCGGCTCGTCGTCGACCACAAGCACCCGGGTCATGGGGGCCCTGCCTTTCTGCTGTACGGCGATCTCCCGGGACGTACCGGAGATCATGAGGTGAACTGCGTGGTCATGGTCATGCGACGGACTGCGTGGTCGTGCGGTGACCGTGCCGCGTGGTCATGAAGTGTCCCGCACGGTCATGAGATGACCCGTGCGGGCAGGTCGGGGCTGACCGGAACGTATCCCGACGCCGCCTTGAGGGTCAGCACCATGGTGAGGCCGCCGCCGGGGGTGTCCTCGGCGTCCAGCGTGCCGCCCATGGACTCCACGAAGCCGCGGGCCACGGCGAGCCCCAGTCCGACGCCCGCGCCGCGCGGGGCGTCGCCGTAGCGCTGGAAGGGCTCGAAGATGCGCTCCTTGGCCTCGTCGGGGACTCCGGGGCCGCGGTCGGCCACCCGTAGCTCGACGCGTTCGCCGAGCGCGCTGGCGGCCACGGTGACGCGTTCCGCGTAGCGGCTGTACTTCACGGCGTTCTCGACGATGTTGGCGACGGCCCGTTCCAGCAGCCCGGGGTCGACCTCGACCATCGGCAGGGTCTCCGGGATGTCCAGGTCGACGCTGTCCTCGGGGACGCCGCCGAGCGCCATCGGGACCACCTCGTCGAGATCGATCTCGCGGATCAGCGGGGTGACGGTGCCGGTCTGGAGCCGGGACATGTCCAGGAGGTTGCCCACGAGGTGATCGAGGCGGTCGGCGCCGTTCTCGATGCCCTCCAGCAGTTCGGCCTGGTCCTCCTCGGACCAGGCGACGTCGTCGGAGCGCAGGGAGCTGACGGCGGCCTTGATGGCGGCGAGCGGGGTACGCAGATCGTGGCTGACGGCGGCGAGCAGCGCCGTCCTGATCCGGTTGCCCTCGGCGAGCCGCCGGGCCTCCTCCGCCTCGTCGACCAGGCGCTCCCGCTCCAGTACGACGGCGGCCTGCGCGGCGAACGCGCCGAGCACCCGCCGGTCCTCGGCGGGCAGCACCCGCCCGGAGAGCGCCAGCGCCATGTGGTCGCCGACGGGCATGTCCACATCGGCGTCCTCCGGCCGGGTCACCGGGCCCGGCCCGACGCTCCCGGCACATGTCCACGGGTCGACGTCGCTCCGGCGTTCCAGCAGGGCGACGGACTCCATGCCGAAGGTCTCGCGGACCCGGTCCAGGAGTGCGTCCAGCGTCGTCTCGCCGCGCAGCACACTGCCCGCCAGGAAGGAGAGGATCTCCGACTCGGCGCGCAGCCGGGCCGCCTGATGGGTGCGGCGGGCCGCCAGATCGACGACCGAGGCGACCGAGACCGCCACCGCGAAGAAGATCACGATGGCGACGAAGTTCTCCGGGTCCTGCACCGTCAGGGTGTGGGTGGGCGGGGTGAACCAGTAGTTCAGCAGCAGCGAGCCGGCGGCGGCCGAGGCGAGGGCGGGCAGCAGTCCGCCGATCAGGGCCGCGGCGACCGTCATGAAGAGGAAGAGCAGTACGTCGTTGGCGAGCCCCGGACCATTGCCGAGGCCGCTCAGGAGCAGGGTGAGGAGGGCCGGGCCGCCCACCCCGACCACCCAGCCCCAGATGATCCGGACCCGGCCCAGCCGGGCACCGCGGGCGATGGGCAGGCCGCGGCCCTTGGCGACCTCTTCGTGGGTGACGATGTGGACGTCGAGGTCGGGGCCGGACTCCCGGGCGACGGTGGCGCCCACCCCGGGCCCGTAGATGTACTGCCAGGCCTTGCGGCGGCTGGAGCCGAGGACGATCTGCGTGGCATTCACCCCCCGGGCGAATTCGAGGAGCGCCGAGGGTATGTCGTCGCCTATGACGTGGTGGAACGTGCCGCCTAGGTCCTCCACGAGGGTGCGCTGGACGGTGAGTTCCTTGGGGGACGCGGAGGTCAGCCCGTCGCTGCGGGCGATGTACACGGCGAGGATCTCGCTGCCCGAGCCCTTGGCCGCCATCCGGGACGCGCGGCGGATGAGCGTACGGCCCTCGGGGCCGCCGGTGAGTCCGACGACGATGCGTTCGCGGGCCTGCCAGGTGGTGCGGATGTTGTGCTCGCCGCGGTACTGCTGGAGGTATTCGTCGACCCGGTCGGCGACCCAGAGCAGGGCCAGCTCGCGCAGGGCGGTCAGGTTGCCGGGGCGGAAGTAGTTGGACAGCGAGGCGTCGATCCGGTCCGGCTTGTAGATGTTGCCGTGGGCCATCCGGCGGCGCAGCGCCTGGGGCGACATGTCGACGAGTTCGAGCTGGTCGGCCCGGCGGACCACCTCGTCGGGGACGGTCTCGCGCTGCCGTACGCCGGTTATGGCCTCGACGACGTCCCCGAGCGACTCCAGGTGCTGGATGTTGACGGTGGACACCACGTCTATGCCGGCCTGGAGGAGTTCCTCGACGTCCTGCCAGCGCTTGGCGTTGCGGGAGCCCGGCACATTGGTGTGCGCCAGTTCGTCCACCAGGGCGACGGCGGGGGCTCGCTCCAGGACCGCGTCGACGTCCATCTCGGTGAAGACGGCGGAGCGGTACTCGATCTCGCGGCGCCGGACCTGTTCCAGGCCGTGCAGCATGACCTCGGTGCGTGGCCGGTCGTGGTGCTCCACGAAGGCGACGACGCAGTCGGTGCCCCGCTCCACCCGTCGATGGGCCTCGGAGAGCATCGCGTACGTCTTGCCGACGCCGGGTGCCGCACCCAGGTAGATCCGAAGCTTGCCGCGTGCCATGGCCCCATTGTCTTCTCTTGAACCCGGCTGCGTCCGATGCGGCAGCCGCTTCGAAGTTACCCCGCAGATTGTCGACAAATGGGGCAGCGGGTGGGGCGAGGGACCGAATTGACAGGATTCTGACGCCGCGGACGGGCCATGGAGGGACCGCGGACGGCCGTGGCCGGGCCGTGGACCAGCCACTTGGCGCGCCCCGGAAGGCGCCCGGCGGCTCCGCCCCCTACGCGTCCTCGACGATGTGGCCGTCGCTCAGTTCCAGCACCCGGTCCGCCAGCCCCAGCAGCTGGGCGTCGTGGGTCGCCACCAGTGCCGTGACGCCCTCGCTCCGCACCACCGCCCGGAGCAGCTCCATCACCGCGAGCCCGGTCTCCGCGTCGAGCTGCCCGGTCGGCTCGTCCGCGATCAGCAGGGCGGGCCGGTTGGCGAGTGCGCGGGCGATGGCGACGCGCTGCTGCTGGCCTCCGGACAGCTCGCCGGGGCGCTGGGCCGCGTGGTCGGCGAGGCCGACCAGGGAGAGCAGCAGCGCCACCCGGTCCTCGCGCTCCTGCGGGTCCGCCTTGCGCAGCCGCATGGGCACGCCGACGTTCTCCGCCGCGGTCAGGATCGGGATGAGCCCGAACGACTGGAAGATGAAGCCGATCCGGTCCCGGCGCATGGCCAGGCGTCCGTCCTCGCCGAGCTCGGCGAGGTCCGTGCCGTCGACGGTGATCCGGCCGCCGTCGGGGCTGTCGAGCCCGCCGAGCAGGTTGAGGAGGGTCGTCTTGCCCGAGCCCGAGCGGCCCTTGAGCGCGACCAGCTCACCACGCGGAACCTCGAAGGACACCCCCCGCAGCGCGTGCACCGCTCCGGCACCGGAGCCGTACGAACGGTGCAGGTCCTCGACCCGGACCATGGGCCCGTCGGCCGGTTGCTCCGCGACTGCGGTACCGCCCTGCCCGTCGGTGCCCGCCCGGTCGGTGCGCTCGGTCATGTCTCTCCCCGTAAACGTGCTCGGTCCCCGTAGTCGGCCAGTATGTGCAATGCACACAGCGCTCGACAATGGCCGGCGACCGCCGGACACCGATGTGGCCGTCCTCGGCGCCGGGCAGGGACAGGGGAAGCAGGCGTGACGGGACGCCGTCACCGGGGAAACGGGCGTGGCGGGACGCCGGGTCCGGCCCGGCGCCCCGCCACGTCCGGCCTTCTCAGGCCCTGCTCACTTCATCGCTCACTTCACCAGCTGCTTGAGCGCGATGTTGAGCTGGAGGACATTGACCCTCGGCTCCCCCACGAAGCCCAGGATCCGGCCGTCGGTGTGCTGTTCGACGAGCTTCTCCACCTGACCGACGGGGAGGTGGTTCCGCTCGGCCACCCGGCGCACCTGGAGCTGCGCGTACTCCGGGGAGATGGCCGGGTCGAGGCCGGAACCGGAGGAGGTGACGGCGTCGGCCGGCACGTCCGAGGGGCTGACCGTGTGGCCCGGGACGGAGTTGTCCTTGACCACGGCGGCCTTGGCGGCCTTCACCCAGTCGATGAGTTCCTTGTTGTCGCCGGAGCGGTTGGTCGCGCCGGAGAGGATCAGCTTGTACTGGGTGTTGACGCTGTTGGTGCCCAGGCCGTTGGAGGGGCGCGGCTGGAACCACTTGAGGTCCGGGGCCGCGGTCTCCTGCCCCTTCTTCAGCGGCAGGTCGTAGCGCTGGCCGATGAGTTCGGAGCCGACGACCTCGCCGTTCTCGGTGATCTCGGAGCCGTTGGCCTTGTCGGGGAAGATGCCCTGGGCGACGCCGGTGACGGCGAGCGGGTAGAGCACGCCGCAGACGACGGTGAGGACGAGCAGGGCGCGCAGCCCGGCCCAGAGCAACCGGGCGGTGTTTGCTACGGAGTTGTTCATGGAGGTCAGCCGATTCCTGGATTCAGTTCAGCCCGGGTACGAGGGAGATGATCATGTCGATGATCTTGATGCCGATGAACGGGGCGACCAGACCGCCGAGTCCGTAGATCCCGAGGTTGCGCCGGAGCATCGAATCGGCGCTGCTGGGCCGGTAGCGCACGCCCTTCAGGGCGAGCGGCACCAGCGCGACGATGATCAGCGCGTTGAAGACGACGGCCGACAGGATCGCGGACTGGGGCGAGGACAGCTGCATGATGTTGAGCTTGTCCAGGCCCGGATAGACCACGGCGAACATCGCGGGGATGATCGCGAAGTACTTCGCGACGTCGTTGGCGATCGAGAAGGTGGTCAGGGCGCCACGCGTGATGAGCAGCTGCTTGCCGATCTCGACGATCTCGATCAGCTTCGTGGGGTTGGAGTCCAGGTCCACCATGTTCCCGGCCTCCTTGGCGGCCGAGGTGCCGGTGTTCATGGCCACGCCGACATCGGCCTGGGCGAGCGCCGGGGCGTCGTTCGTGCCGTCGCCGGTCATCGCGACGAGCTTGCCGCCCGCCTGCTCCCGCTTGATGAGGGCCATCTTGTCCTCGGGCGTGGCCTCGGCGAGGAAGTCGTCGACGCCGGCCTCATCGGCGATGGCCTTCGCGGTCAGCGGGTTGTCGCCGGTGATCATGACCGTACGGATGCCCATCCGGCGCAGCTCGTCGAACCGCTCCCGCATGCCCTCCTTGACGACGTCCTTGAGGTGGATGACACCCAGGACCCGGGCCCCCTGCTCGTCCTCCAGGGCCACCAGCAGCGGCGTGCCGCCCGCCTCGGAGATCCTGTCGGTGAGTACCTGCGCGTCCGGCGAGACGCTGCCGCCGCGCTCCTTGACCCAGGCGACGACCGAACCGGTGGCACCCTTGCGGACCTTGCGCCCGTCCACGTCGACGCCGGACATGCGCGTCTGGGCGGTGAACGCGACCCACTCGGCGTGCCGCAGCTCGCCCTGGTGGCGCTCGCGCAGCCCGTACTTCTCCTTGGCGAGCACGACGATCGAGCGGCCCTCCGGCGTCTCGTCGGCCAGCGAGGAGAGCTGGGCCGCGTCGGCCAGTTCGGCCTCCGTCGTGCCCTTGACGGGTACGAATTCGGCGGCCTGCCGGTTGCCGAGCGTGATGGTGCCGGTCTTGTCCAGCAGCAGCGTCGAGACGTCCCCGGCGGCCTCGACGGCCCGCCCCGACATGGCGAGCACATTGCGCTGCACCAGGCGGTCCATGCCGGCGATGCCGATCGCGGAGAGCAGTGCGCCGATCGTCGTCGGGATCAGACAGACCAGCAGCGCGGTCAGCACGATCATCGACTGCCGCTGCCCGGCGTAGATCGCGAAGGGCTGGAGGGTGACGACGGCGAGCAGGAAGACGATGGTGAGGGACGCGAGGAGGATGTTCAGCGCGATCTCGTTGGGCGTCTTCTGCCGGGCGGCGCCCTCGACCAGGGCGATCATCCGGTCGATGAACGTCTCACCGGGCTTGGTGGTGATCTTGACGACGATGCGGTCGGAGAGCACCTTCGTACCTCCGGTAACGGCGCTCCGGTCACCGCCGGACTCCCGGATGACCGGGGCGGACTCGCCGGTGATCGCGGATTCGTCGACGCTCGCGACGCCCTCGACGACGTCTCCGTCGCCGGGGATGATGTCACCGGCCTCGCAGACCACCAGATCACCGACGTGCAGGTCGGTGCCGGGCACCCGCTCCTCGTTCCTGCCGATCAGCCGCCGGGCGACGGTGTCGGTCTTGGCCTTGCGAAGCGTGTCGGCCTGCGCCTTGCCACGGCCCTCGGCGACCGCCTCCGCCAGGTTGGCGAAGATCGTGGTCAGCCAGAGCCAGGCCGCGATCGCCCAGCCGAACCACTCCCCCGGGTCCAGGCACGCCAGCACGGTGGTGAACACCGAACCGATCAGCACGACGAACATGACCGGGGACTTGACCATCACCCGGGGGTCGAGCTTGCGTACGGCGTCGGGGAAGGACCGGATCAGCTGCGCGGGGTCGAACAGGCCCGCGCCGACGCGTCCTTCGCTCTGGTGACCCGTGGGCGCGTCCTGGTGCGGTGCCCGGGTGGGGGTGACAGTGGACATCGAGTCCTCTTGCTCCGTACGAGTGGTCATGACGCCAGCCCTTCGGCCAGCGGCCCCAGCGCCAGGGCCGGGAAGTAGGTCAGCCCGGTGATGATCAGGATCGTGCCGACCAGCAGTCCGCTGAACAGCGGCTTGTGCGTGCCGAGGGTTCCCACGGTCGCCGGTACGGGCTTCTGCTCGGCGAGCGAGCCGGCCAGCGCCAGGATGAACACCATCGGCAGGAACCGGCCGAGCAGCATCGCGAGACCGATCGTGGTGTTGAACCACTGCGTGTCCGCGTTGAGCCCGGCGAACGCCGAACCGTTGTTGTTCGCGCCCGAGGTGTAGGCGTAGAGGATCTCGGAGAATCCGTGTGCGCCGGTGTTGGTCATCGAGTGGGGCGGGGTGGGCAGCGCCATCGCCGCAGCGGTGAAGCAGAGCACCAGCGTCGGGGTGATCAGGATGTAGCAGGCCGCGAGCTTGATCTCACGGGTGCCGATCTTCTTGCCGAGGTACTCCGGCGTACGGCCGACCATCAGCCCGGCGATGAACACCGCGATGATCGCCATGACGAGCATCCCGTAGAGGCCGGAGCCGACGCCTCCGGGCGCGATCTCGCCGAGCTGCATGCCCAGCATGGTGATCCCGCCGCCGAAGCCGGTGTACGAGGAGTGGAAGGAGTTCACCGCACCGGTGGAGGTGAGGGTCGTGGCCACCGCGAAGATCGACGAGCCGGCGATCCCGAACCGGGTCTCCTTGCCCTCCATGGCCCCGCCCGCGATGTCGAACGCGGGCCCGTGGTGGGCGAATTCGGTCCACATCATCAGGGTGGTGAAGCCCAGCCAGATGACGCCCATCGTCGCGAGGATCGCGTAACCCTGCTTGAGCGAGCCGACCATCCGGCCGAAGGTCCGGGTCAGCGCGAAGGGGATGACCAGGATCAGGAAGATCTCAAGGAGGTTGGAAAGCCCGTTGGGGTTCTCGAACGGGTGGGACGAGTTGGCGTTGAAGTATCCGCCACCGTTCGTCCCCAGCTCCTTGATGGCCTCCTGGGAGGCCACAGCGCCACCGTTCCACTGCTGCGAGCCGCCCATGAACTGCCCGACCTCGTGGATGCCGGCGAAGTTCTGGATCGCGCCGCACGCCACCAGCAGCAGCGCACCGACCGCGGCTATCGGCAGCAGGATCCGTACGGTGCCGCGCACCAGGTCGGACCAGAAGTTGCCGAGTTCACCGGTGCGGGAGCGTGCGAAGCCGCGTACGAGGGCCACCGCCACGGCCATGCCGACGGCGGCCGAGACGAAGTTCTGCACCGCGAGGCCGCCGGTCTGCACGACGTGGCCCATGGCCTGCTCGCCGTAGTACGACTGCCAGTTGGTGTTGGCGACGAACGACGCGGCCGTGTTGAACGCCTGGTCCGGGTCGATCGAGGCGAAGCCGAGCGAACCGGGCAGCGAGCCCTGGAGCCGCTGCAGCAGATAGAGGAAGAGGACGCTCACCGCGGAGAAGGCGAGCACCCCGCGCAGATACGCGGGCCAGCGCATCTGCGTGTTCGGGTCGGCGCCGACGGCCTTGTACATCCACTTCTCGACCCGGAGATGCTTCGTCGAGGAGTAGACGCCGGCCATGTAGTCGCCGAGCGGACGGTACGCCAGCCCCAGCGCCACCACGAGCGCGAGGACCTGGAGCACACCAGCGAGGACGGGGCTCATATCGCGCTCAGAACCTCTCGGGGTACAGAAGGGCGAGGACGAGATAGCCCAGCAGGGCGACGGCCACTACCAGACCGACGATGTTCTCGGCAGTCACAGCTTCGCCACCCCCTTGGCGACGAGAGCCACCAGCGCGAAGACCGCGATCGTGGTGACGACGAAGGCCACATCGGCCATCGTGTGCTCCTAGATGAGGTACGGATTCTCGGACCTCTTGAGCAAACCTCCCGCCACGCCCCTTCTGGCCTGCGTTGATGTCTTCCTTACGGGGAACGGCGGGCCCTTGACGGCGCACATACGTGCCCCATACGCGCCCCATACGCACGCCTTCCGTGCGCTGCTCGTCGCACTGTCCGGAAACCGCTCCTGACGCAGAACGGCCGGTGGGCCGCACCCCCTCGCAAGGGGATACGGCCCACCGGCCGAAGCTGTGCCGGGCGGCTGCCCGGACCCGTTCAGCGCACCTCGGTGATCTCGGGTCCGCGCTGGAGCTGGCCCATGCCACCGGAGAACTTCGAGCTCTCCTGGCTCTCCTGCTGGACCCCTTCGGGGACCATCTGGGCATCGTTGGGCAGCTTGAGGACGATCGGGTCGCGCGGCGCCATGGGACCCTCGCCCCGGACGACCACGGTGTCCCGGAAGATCGTCTCCAGCAGCCCGGCGGCCTCCGGCTGCACGGCGCCCTGGCCGGAGATCACTCCGCGCAGGAACCAGCGCGGACCGTCGACGCCGACGAAACGCACCAGCTGCACGCCGTTCGTCCCGTCCGGGAGCTGTACGGGGACCTGGGCACGCAGCTCCCAGCCCAGCGGGCCCTCGACCTCGTCGATGATCCCGCCCTGCTGGGTGATGCCGGAGGCGATCTCCTCGCGGACCTCGCCCCAGATGCCCTCCTTCTTGGGCGCGGCGAAGGCCTGGAGCTGGACGGCGCTGTCGCGCAGCACCACGGTCGCGGCGACGATCGCGTCACCGGCCACCTCCACGCGCAGTTCCATGCCCTCGACGCCGGGCACGAAGATGCCGCCCAGATCGACCCGGCCCTCGGCGGGCTGGGAGACCTCGGAGATGTCCCACGGTCCGTCCGGCCGCGGCGCCGGCGGGAGGTTCACCCGACGCGAGCCGCTGTCGGCGGCGTCGGTGCCATCGAGCTCGTCGACGACCTGCTCGGCCTCGCGCGCTTCGTCCGCCGCGTCCTCGGCGGAACCACTCTTCTTGCGACGTCCGAACACGTCACTGTCCTTCCCGGTCGGGTACGACCGAAGCGTAGCTGTTCCCGCCCTGGGTGTTCCCGCCCCTGACGCCATCGACATCACCGGAGGCATGCCCTCCGGTGGATCCGAAGCCTCCCTCGCCGCGGGCCGAGCCCGGCAGCTCCGCCACCTCGTGGAAGCGCACCTTCTCGACCTGCTGGACGACCAGTTGGGCAATCCGGTCGAACCGCTCGAACCGCACGGGCTCTCGCGGGTCGAGGTTGATGACGATCACCTTGATCTCTCCACGGTACCCGGCATCAACCGTCCCCGGGGCATTCACCAGGGCGACTCCGCAGCGTGCGGCGAGGCCGGAGCGCGCGTGGACGAACGCGGCGTATCCGTCGGGCAGCGCGATCGACACCCCGGTGGGCAGCACCGCGCGCTCGCCGGGAGCGAGCTCGACGGCCTCGGTGGTCACGAGGTCCACCCCGGCGTCGCCCGGGTGCCCATAGGCCGGAATCGGCACGTCCGGGTCGACCCGGCGGATCAGTACGTCCACGGACCGGCGCATCAGGGGTTCACCTCGAAGGCACGGGCACGCCTGACCTGGTCCGGGTCGGCCATCGCCGCCTGGATCTCGGCCGGGCGGCCGTTCTCGATGAAGTGGTCGACCTTGACCTCGATGAAGAGGGCCTCGGCGCGGACCGCCACGGGCCCGTCCGGCCCGCCGATCCGGCCGGTCGCCCGGGAGTAGATCTTCCGGCCGTGCACCGCGGTTATCTCGGCGTCGAGGTACAGCACGGTGTCCACCGGCACCGGACGCACGAAGTCGGTCTCCAGCCGTCCGGTCACGGCGATCACCCGCAGGAGCCAGTTCAGCGAGCCGAGCGTCTCGTCCAGCGCGGTGGTCAGGATGCCGCCGTGCGCCAGCCCCGGGGCACCCTGATGGGCGGCCTTCACGGTGAACTCGGCGGTGACGCCGACACCGTCGCCGGCCCGCGCCTGGAGGTGCAGCCCGTGCTGCTGTCCCTCGCCGCAGCCGAAACAGTGTTCGTAGTGCGCGCCGAGGAGTTCGCCGGGGGCGGGGGCTTCGGGGTGCCGGACCGGTTTCACCGCGTCGGCCGGGGGCTTCAGAGCCGCAGATGTTCCACTCACAGGCGCAGACCTTACCCGCGCGGCTACCCGCGGGTCGCGCCGTGCCAAGCTTGGGCTCATGCAGCCTTCCACCCCGCCTTTCGACGAACGACTGACCGCACCCCGTTCGTGGTGGCTCATCGCCTTCCTGGTCGGCATCGCCTGTGCGCTGATGCTGCTTCCGCTCGGCACCCTGCCGCTGCTGGCCGGCCTGGTGGGCGGCACGGCCCTGTCGGCGGTCGCGGTGAGCTCGTACGGCTCGGCCAGGATCCGGGTCGTGGCGGGCGCCCTGGTCGCCGGCGACGCGCGGATCCCCGTGACGGCGCTCGGCGAGGCCGAGGTGCTGGAGGGGGAGGAGGCGCGCGCGTGGCGCACGTACAAGGCGGACACCCGGGCGTTCATGCTGCTGCGCAGCTACATCCCGACGGCGGTCCGGGTGGAGATCACCGACCCGCAGGACCCGACCCCGTACGTCTATCTCTCGACCCGCGAGCCGCAGGCCCTGGTGGCGGCGCTCACGGCCGTACGCGCCTGATCCGGGCGGGGACGGCCCAGGCCCTCGGCCGGGCCGTCAGGGCCGTTCACAGCCCCTGCATCCCTGGGGCATGATCCGAACGAAGGACCCTGAGGGCTGTCCCGTAATCCCTGGTGGATCAGCGTGCGGCGTCGGACGCGGTGCATCGCAAGGCGGAGGGACGCCCGAACACTGGGCGTATTCGGGCGTTCCGACAACGCGGCGGGGTGCCTTGCCTGTCGTCGCACGCCCGCCAGGGATTACGGGACAGCCCTCAGGCCTCCAGCTCGCCCGGCAGGGGTCCGCGCGGGCCCACCTGCCGCTCCAGCGGAGGCAACTCCGGTAGCCGGTCCCAGGGGACCTGGCGCTTGCGCAGGTCCTTCCTGACGCGCTCGGCGAGCTTTCTGGTGTCGCGCCGGTTCATCATCGCGCCGACGGCGGCGCCGATCATGAACGGGACCAGGTTGGGCAGATCGCGTGCCATGCGCTTCATGATCTGCTGGCGCAGCTCGCGCTTCATCTGGCCGCCCAGCGCGGCGTTGACCGTCGCGGGGTGGGCGGCATCGATTCCGCGCTCCTCCGTCCAGGACGTGAGGTAGGCGCTGGAACGCCGACCGAGCCCGCCCGGCGGGCGCTGTCCGTAGACCTCGTGCAACTCGGCGACGAGCTTCATCTCGATCGCGGCCACACCGGTGATCTCCGCCGCCAGCTCGGCGAGCATGGCGGGCGGTACGGGCATCATCGCCGCCGCGCCGATTCCTGCGCCGATGGTGGCGGTGCCCTTGCTCGCGCCTGCGATGAGCTTGTCGGCGAGCTCCTCCGGGCCGAGCCCGGGGAACTGCTTGCGCAGGGTGGCGAGATCGCGCACAGGGACGCGGGGAGCGTTCTCGATGATCAGGTCGGCGATATGACCGATCGCCGCCTTGGCGCTCTCCCCGCCCTTGCGTACGCCCCGTTTCACTGAACTCAGACGGCCTGCCCCGGTCACGGGCTCCGTCCTGTCGACCTGTCCGGCCCCATCGGCCGCGTCGACTTCCTCGATCGCCGCGTGCGCTTCTTCGATGGCCGCGACGACTGCTTCGAGCGAGGCCGACCGGCCTCGCTCGCCGTCCCGCTCGCCCTGGGAGGGTGGCAGGGCGGACCGCTCGGCAGGCGTTGTCACGCCTTCTGCCGGGCCTGTGCCGCCCTGATACGCCTCCGACGACCTCTTGCGCCGCAAGCGCCGCTTCCGGAACGGTGTGTCGCCTGCCACGGCCGGTGCGACCTAGTCGCAGTCGCGGCAGATCGGCTGGCCGTTCTTCTCGCGTGCCAGCTGGCTCCTGTGGTGCACGAGGAAGCAGCTCATGCACGTGAACTCGTCGGCCTGCTTGGGCAGGACCCTGACGGCCAGCTCTTCGTTGGACAGGTCTGCGCCGGGCAGCTCCAGTCCTTCGGCCGCGTCGAATTCGTCGACGTCGACGGCGGACGCCGTCTTGTCGCTCCGGCGAGCCTTGAGTTCTTCGAGGCTGTCCTGGTCGACGTCGTCATCGGTCTTGCGTGGGGTGTCGTAATCCGTTGCCATGTCGCTCTCCCCCTCTGGGTGTCTGCGGTGTCTCAGCGCACGTAACGCGTGAGAGGCCGGACTTGTGCCCGACCCGAGGCGGAGATTTTGCCTCACATCAAGGTCTGTTACTCAATCGACACCCAAAAGGGCCGCTCGGGAGTGGCCGGCTTGGGTGGCGATGGGGACCGTACACGGTCCCGGTGTCGCGCTTCACGGGCGCCACCCCGTGTACTTCCCGTGATATCGGGCCCCGAAAACCCCGACTTTTGCGGGTTTTCCGGTGGGGCCCCTGATCACGGAGCGTTGACGGTCCGAAATTCGCTCCTGTGATCGATCACACACGGACGATCCGGACGCAGGTCCCGAAAATTCCGCTCAAAGCGAACAAATTAATTCGCACCCGGACCGGTCCGCCCTGCCGTCTCAGACAGGCAGTGAGACGCGCATCACAAGACCACCCCCTTCGCGGGGCTCCGCGATGATACGGCCGCCGTGTGCGCGCGCCACGGAGCGCGCGATCGACAGGCCGAGCCCGACCCCCTTGTCGCTGCCCGTTCGCTCCGTACGGAGCCGTCTGAAGGGCTCGAAGAGGTTGTCGATCTCGTACGCCGGCACCACTGGACCGGTGTTCGAGACCACCAGCAGGGCCTGGCCGCCCTGGAGCTCGGTGGTGACCTCCACCCAGCCCTCCTCCGGGACGTTGTAGCGCACGGCGTTCTGTACGAGGTTCAGCGCGATCCGCTCCAGCAGGACGCCGTTGCCCTGGACGACGGCCGGGGCACGCTCGCCGCGGATCTCCACGCCTCGTTCCTCGGCCTCGCCACGGGTCTGGTCGATCGCGCGCGAGGCGACCTCCGCGAGGTCGACCGGTTTGCGCTCGACGATCTGGTTGTCGCTGCGGGCCAGCAGCAGCAGGCCCTCGACCAGCTGCTCACTGCGCTCGTTGGTGGCCAGCAGGGTCTTGCCGAGCTGTTTCAGCTCCGGCGGGGCCTGGGGGTCGGACAGGTGGACCTCCAGCAGCGTGCGGTTGATCGCGAGCGGCGTGCGCAGCTCGTGCGACGCGTTGCCGACGAACCGCTGCTGGGCGGTGAAGGCCCGCTCCAGGCGGTCGAGCATCTCGTCGAAGGTGTCGGCGAGCTCCTTCAGCTCGTCGTCCGGGCCGTCCAGCTCGATCCGGCGGGACAGGTCGGTCCCGGCCACCCGGCGGGCGGTGCGGGTGATCCGGCCCAGCGGCGAGAGCACGCGCCCGGCCATCGCGTAGCCGAAGGCGAAGGCAATGACGCTCAGTCCCACCAGGGCCAGCAGCGAGCGGTTCAGGAGCGTGTCGAGCGCCTGCTGCCGCTGATGGTTGACGCAGGAGTTCATCGCCGCGTTGAAGGCTTCCGGCGATGCCTTCTCCGGCAGGTTGCAGACATCGCTGCGGACCTGCCCGTTGACGATCTGGAACGGCAGCTCGCTGCCCACGTGCAGGGCCTGCGCGGCCAGCATGTAGATGATCGACAGCAGCAGGATGCCGGCGATCAGGAACATGCCGCCGTAGAGCAGCGTGAGCCGTATCCGGATGGTCGGGCGCAGCCAGTAGGGGGGCTCCTGCTGTTTGGGCTCCCAGGTGGGCTTCGGGGGCGCCGACGGCGGCGCGGGGGCGGTGGGCATCGGCCGTCAGATCCGGTAGCCGGAACCGGGCACCGTGACGATCACCGGCGGCTCGCCGAGTTTCCGGCGCAGCGTCATGACCGTCACCCGGACGACATTGGTGAACGGGTCGGTGTTCTCGTCCCAGGCCTTCTCCAGCAGCTGCTCGGCCGAGACGACCGCGCCCTCGCTGCGCATCAGGACCTCCAGCACGGCGAACTCCTTCGGTGCGAGCTGGACCTCCGTCTCGCCCCGGAAGACCTCGCGCCGGTTGGGGTCGAGCTTGATGCCGGCCCGCTCCAGGACGGGCGGCAGGGCCACCGTCGTACGCCGGCCGAGCGCCCGCACCCGCGCGGTGAGCTCGCTGAAGGCGAACGGCTTGGGCAGGTAGTCGTCGGCACCCAGCTCCAGGCCCTCGACGCGGTCGCTGACGTCGCCCGACGCGGTGAGCATCAGCACCCGGGTGGGCATGCCCAGCTCGACGATCCGACGGCAGACGTCGTCGCCGTGGACCAGGGGGAGGTCCCGGTCCAGCACGACGACGTCGTAGTCGTTGACCTCGATGCGCTCCAGGGCCGCCGCACCGTCGTACACGACATCGACGGCCATGGCCTCCCGGCGCAATCCGGTGGCCACCGCATCGGCGAGCAGTTGCTCGTCCTCCACGACGAGTACGCGCACGGCGCTGTCCTTCCTTAGGAACCTGTGTAGAAACTTCAGAACGTCCCGGAGTGCCCACAGTGCGTGGTCAGGACATCCGTCGGCACGGATCTGTGCGGCACCATCCTGCCCTCAACGCGCATAAACCGGCGGTAAGACGACGCCCCGCGACCTGGGGCTCGGCGGAATTCACCGGATTTTCGGGCCAGTTGAGGTTTCCCCGGGTTCCGGCCCGGGGAGGACGCATTCACACCCGAGATCACGCCTTGAATGTTGGCGTGCCACAGGCCACTCCGTCCCCGGAGAGCGCGTGATCACCCGCCCTACCGCCTCCGTGCGGAGGGAAACCCCGGGCACACCCCCGTGCCACCGACCCACGATGAGGGGGCGCATTATGGACGCTTTCACCGCAGGTCTGCTGCAGCGGATCAAGACCACCGAGTACGACCTCACCAGAGCTCGGGAGACGGGCGACGACTTCCTCGCGGACGTCGAGCAGAGCGAGCTGGACGACCTGCACCGCCTCGCCGCCGAGCACGGCGTCGAAATCGGCGCCACCAGCGTCTGAGCCCGGCGCGGGGGGGGGGGCCCCCCGGGCGGGGGGGGGGGGGGGGGGGCCGGGGCCGGGGGGGGGGGGCCCCCCCGGCCCGGGGGGGGGGGGCGCGCCCCGCCCGCCGCCCGGGGGGGGCGCGGGGGGGCGGGGGCGCCCC
>NZ_JBIATE010000010.1:198708-250056 GCF_042891445.1 Streptomyces sp. NPDC001890
CGCCGGGGGAGACGCCCGCCCCCCCCCCGGGGGGCCGCCGGGGGGCGCGCGGCCCCCCCGGGGGGGGCCGCGGGGGGGGGGGACAAGACCCCCCGCCCCGGGCGGACCCGGTCGGCCCTTCTAGTCGTGCCAGGCGCCGAACTCCTCCAGGAGGGCCTGCAGCGGCTCGAAGACGCCCGGTGCGGCGGCGACCGTCAGATCGCCGTCGGCGGGCAGCCCGGGACGCCCGCCGGTGCGCGCGCCGGCCTCGCGGGCGATGAGGTCGCCCGCCGCCAGGTCCCAGGGGTGGAGCCCGCGCTCGTAGTAGCCGTCGAGACGGCCCGCGGCCACGTCGCAGAGGTCGACGGCGGCGGAGCCGCCGCGCCGGATGTCCCGGAGCCGCGGGATCAGCTTGTGGGCCACGTCCGCCTGGTGCGTACGGACCTCGCTGACGTAGTTGAAACCGGTCGAGACGAGCGCCTGGTCGAGCGGCGGCGCGGGCCGGCAGCGCAGCGCGGCGCCGTCGCCGTACGCGCCGCCCTCGGCGTACGCCCCGCCACCGAGCACCGCCCGGTACGTCTCACGGCGCATCGGGGCCTCCACCACGCCCACGACCCGCACGCCGTCCCGTTCGGCGGCGATGGACACGGCCCAGGTGGGCAGCCCGTAGAGGTAGTTCACGGTGCCGTCGAGCGGGTCGATGACCCAGCGGATGCCGCTGCTGCCCTCGGCACTGGTCCCTTCCTCTCCGAGGAAGCCGTCCTGCGGGCGGCGCTCGGTCAGGAAGCCGGTGATCAGCTTCTCGGCTGCGAGGTCCATCTCCGTGACGACGTCGATCGGGCTGGACTTGGTCGCGGCCACCCCCAGATCGGCCGGGCGGCCGTCACGGAGCAGCGCGCCCGCGCGTGCGGCGGCCTCCAGGGCGAGGGCGAGCAGTTCGGACAGGTTCGGGTCGGTCACGGCTCTCCAGGGGTTCGTGGGCGTACGACGGGGCGGTCACGCGTACGGGCTGTCGGCGCCCGCCGCGGCGGGCTTCGGGGCCCTGGCCGGGCAGCAGCCGACCGGGCAGAGGTCGTGGCCCGGCCCGAGCGCGCCCAGCGCGCACCGCGGCGCGTCCTGCCCCCGCTCGGTGGCGGCGCGCTCCAGCACCAGCTCGCGCACGGCCGCGGCGAACCGGGGGTCGGCGCCGACGGTCGCCGACCGGCGCACCGGCAGCCCCAGCTCGGCGGCCTTCGCGGTGGCCTCCGTGTCGAGGTCGTACAGGACCTCCATGTGGTCCGAGACGAATCCGATGGGGGCCATCACCGCGGCGGGCACCCCGTCCGCGTGCAGTGCCTCCAGGTGGTCGCAGATGTCGGGCTCCAGCCAGGGGATGTGCGGGGCGCCGCTGCGCGACTGGTAGACGAGCCGCCAGGGGTACTCGACGCCGGTCTCCTCGCGCACCGCGTCGACGATCAGCCGGGCGACGTCGAGGTGCTCGGCGACATAGGCGCCGCCGTCGCCGTGCGCCTCCACGGGGCCGGAGGTGTCGGCCGCGGAGGTGGGGATGGAGTGCGTGGTGAAGGCGAGGTGCGCCCCGGCCCGTACGTCCTCGGGGAGGTCGGCCAGCGAGGCGAGGACGCCTTCCACCATGGGTGCCACGAACCCGGGGTGGTTGAAGTAGTGCCGGAGCTTGTCCACCCGGGGCACCGGCAGCCCCTCCGTCTCCAGGGCGGCCAGTGACTCGGCGAGGTTCTCGCGGTACTGCCGGCAGCCGGAGTAGGAGGCGTAGGCGCTGGTGGCGAGGACGGCGATGCGGCGGTGCCCGGCGGCGCTCATCTCGCGCAGGGTGTCGGTGAGGTACGGCGCCCAGTTGCGGTTGCCCCAGTACACCGGAAGATCCAGCCCGTGCTCGGCGAAGTCCTTGCGCAGGGCGTCCAGCAGGGCCCTGTTCTGGGCGTTGATCGGGCTGACGCCGCCGAACAGGAAGTAGTGCTTGCCGACCTCCTTCAGCCGCTCCTCGGGGATGCCTCGGCCACGGGTCACGTTCGCCAGGAACGGGACCACGTCGTCCGGGCCTTCGGGGCCGCCGAAGGAGAGCAGCAGCAGGGCGTCGTAGGGGGCGGGATCGCGCAGATCGGACATGGCACCGATCCTGCCACCCGCCTCGGACAGCCCTCCCACCGACATCGGCTCCAAGGCCGCCCCCGCTGCCGGACCGATCGCGCCGACCGTAATCTGTATCGGTTACGTTCACGTATGACAGGCGCGTGTGATCACGCTGTTCCGGAGCCCTCCTTGCCCAGTCCCTACCGCGCGATATTCGCCGCCCCCGGCACCAAGGAATTCTCGGCGGCCGGTTTCCTCGGCCGGATGCCGCTGTCCATGATGGGCATCGGTGTGGTGACCATGGTTTCCCAGCTCACCGGCCGTTACGGGCTGGCCGGAGCGCTCTCCGCGACGCTGGCGATGTCCGCGGCGGTGATCGGGCCGCTGATCTCCCGGCTCGTCGACCGGCACGGACAGCGCCGGGTCCTGCGTCCCGCCACTCTCGTCGCGCTGGCGGCGGTGGCCGGGCTGCTGTTCTGCGCGCAGCAGCGGCTGGCCGACTGGACGCTCTTCGTCTTCGCGGCGGGCGCCGGCTGCGTGCCGAGCGTGGGTTCGATGGTCCGGGCCCGCTGGGCGGAGATCTACCGCGGTGCGCCGCAGCAGCTGCACACCGCGTACTCGTGGGAGTCGATCGTCGACGAGGTGTGCTTCATCTTCGGGCCGATCATCTCGATCGGGCTGTCCACCGCCTGGTTCCCGGAGGCCGGGCCGCTCCTGGCGGCCGGGTTCCTGCTGGTCGGCGTCCTCTGGCTGACCGCGCAGCGGGCCACCGAGCCCGTTCCGCATCCGCGCCGGGAGCACACCGGCGGCTCGGCGCTGCGCTCCCGGGGCCTCCAGGTGCTCGTGGTGACGTTCGTGGCCACCGGCGCGATCTTCGGCTCCATCGACGTGGTGACGGTGGCCTTCGCCGAGGAGCGGGGCCACAAGGCCGCGGCCAGCCTCGTACTGGCCGTGTACGCGCTGGGGTCCTGTCTGGCCGGAGCGGTCTTCGGGGTGCTCCGCCTCAAGGGGAAGGCGTCCACCAGGTGGCTGGTGGGTGTGTGCGCGATGGCCGTGAGTATGATCCCCCTCCAACTGGCCGGGAACCTGCCGTTCCTGGCCGTGGCGCTCTTTGTCGCGGGTCTCGCCATCGCACCGACGATGGTCACCACCATGGCCCTCGTCGAGCAGCATGTACCGCGCACCGAACTGACCGAGGGCATGACCTGGACCAGCACCGGGCTCGCCGTCGGAGTGGCGCTCGGCTCCTCGGCCGCCGGCTGGGTGGTCGACGCGTCGGGGGCCGAGGCGGGGTACGTGGTGCCCGTCGCGGCGGGAACGCTCGCGGCCGCGGTGGCGTTCCTGGGGTATCGCCGGCTCAGCGGGCCGGTTCTCATGGAAGGGCGCGCGGAAGATGACCGACGCACGGACGACGACGAACGCGTGGCGTAACTGGGCGGGGAATGTCAGCGCCCGGCCGGTACGGGCCGTGTCCCCGGCCTCCGTACCGGAGCTGGCCGAGGTGCTGCGCCGGGCCTCCGAGGACGGCCTGCGGGTGAAGCCGGTCGGCACCGGCCACTCCTTCACCGCGACGGCGGCCACCGACGGTGTGCTGATCCGCCCGGACCTGCTCACCGGCATCCGCGACATCGACCGCGAGGCGATGACGGTGACCGTCGAGGCCGGCACCCCGCTGAAGCGGCTGAACACGGCGCTGGCCCGCGAGGGCCTCTCGCTCACCAACATGGGCGACATCATGGAGCAGACGGTCGCGGGCGCCACCTCGACCGGCACCCACGGCACCGGCCGTGACTCGGCGTCCATATCCGCGCAGATCCGCGCCCTCGAACTGGTCACCGCCGACGGCACGGTGCTGACCTGCTCGGAGAAGGAGAACGCCGACATCTTCGCCGTCGCCCGGATCGGGCTCGGCGCGCTGGGTGTCATCACGGCGATCACCTTCGCCGTGGAACCGGTCTTCCTGCTGACGGCCCGTGAGGAGCCGATGACCTTCGACCGGGTCATGGGCGATTTCGACGAGCTGGTCGCCGAGAACGAGCACTTCGAGTTCTACTGGTTCCCGCACACCGGGAACTGCAACACCAAGCGCAACAACCGCAGCGCCGGCCCCGCCGCCCCGCCCGGAAAGGTCAGCGGCTGGATCGAGGACGAGCTCCTCTCCAACGGGATCTTCCAGGTGGCCTGTTCACTGGGCCGGGCGGTGCCCGCCACCATTCCCTCGATCGCCAAGCTCTCCAGCCGCGCCCTGTCGGCCCGTACGTACACCGACATCCCCTACAAGGTCTTCACCAGCCCGCGCCGGGTCCGCTTCGTGGAGATGGAGTACGCGCTGCCGCGCGAGGCGGCCGTGGAGGCGCTGCGCGAGGTGAAGGCGATGGTCGAGCGTTCGCCGCTGCGGATCAGTTTCCCGGTGGAGGTCCGTACCGCCCCCGCGGACGACATCGCGCTCTCCACGGCCTCGGGCCGCGAGAGCGCGTACATCGCCGTCCACCTCTACAAGGGCACGCCCTACCAGGCGTACTTCACGGCGGTCGAGCGCATCATGACCGCCCACGGCGGCCGCCCGCACTGGGGCAAGGTCAATACGCGTGACGCCGAGTACCTCGCCGGGGTGTACCCGCGGTTCGGCGAGTTCACCGCCGTACGCGACCGGCTCGACCCGGACCGGCTCTTCGGCAACGACTACCTGCGCCGGGTCCTGGGCGAGTAGGCCCTTCCGGCCCGCGAACGGCCCCGCGCTCCCCGGGCGTACCTGCCCGGGGAGCGCGGGGCCGTTCGTCACTGCCCGGTGTCCGTGCCCGCGGTGGCGCCGTTGCCCTGTGCCGGGGCCTCGCCCGAGGGGTCCGTGCCGGCGGTGGAGCCGTCGGCGGGGGCCGACGGGGAGGGAGTGGCCGCCGGGGGCGGGCTCGTACCGTCACCGGTACTGCCGGACTGCGTGGGGCGGGGCGTCGGATCGGCCGAGGAGCCCTCGCCCTGTCCCTGGTCCGGGCTCCGGCTCGCACCGCCCTGCGGGTCCGTACCGGGCGTCGCGCCGCTGTCCTGGCCCGGCGTCCGCTCCTGACCGGTACCGGTGCTCGTCGTCGGCGCCGGACCGTCCGGCCCGGAACCCCGTTCCCCGCCGCGCACGACGGAGCCGACGGTCGTGCCCTGACCACCGCTCAGATCGTTGCCGGAGATCAGCTCGTACGTGGTGATTCCGGCCATCGTGAGGACGAAGACCACCGCCGCGCCGAGCGCCGACCGCTTCCAGCCCCGGATCCGGGTGCCGTGCGTGCTGGCTTCGGAGAACTCCTCGTCCGGATCCGGGCGTGCCGTGGTGAGCAGCTGGGTCGCGTCGAGGGGCCGCAGCATGCGGGTGCGGTCCGGATCGTCGGCCGGGGCGGGTGGCGGAAGCGTGGCGTCCGCCTTGCGCAGCACCGTCGTGGCGTCCGCCTTGCGCAGCACGGTCGTGGCGTCCATGGCGGGCAGCACCGTGGTGGCGTCCCCGGCATCCGTGGCATCCGCGGTTCCGCGGGGAGCACCGGCCGGGGTCCCGGCCGGTGCTCCCCGCACCTCCTTCGTCGCACGCGCATCGCCCGTCTCACGCGTATGCACCGTCACCTCGCGGCCCGGGTGCTTCACCTGAACGGTGACCTCGCGGATCTGCTCACCCGTGCGACGGAAGAAGTGCTGGAAGACGGAACCCCCGCAGGTGGCGACGACGCTCATCACTCCGGCGCCGAGGATCGTTCCGTACACACCCAGCTGGGAGGCGGCCACCGCCGCCGCGACCGCTGCCACGGCACTGCCCGCCACCTGCGGCACGCTCAGATCTATACGCCTTTCCTTGGGTTCTATGTCGCTTTCCGGCTTCTGCACCATTTCCAGCCCTTGATTGACATCTCTCCCACCATGCAACAGGAAGGGACAATTGAGCGAAGTGATTAGTTCCGCTTCGGGAGATTCTGTGAAGCAGGACACCCGCGAGGGGTGCACCGTTGCGGGCCGGGTAGCTCAACTCCCGCACCTCAGGAGAACTTCGACGGCGCGGCGGTCCACCCTGGTGGCCCGAATGGAGTACTGTGGCGAGCCCTGGGGCCGGACTCCCGAGCGGGTGTCCGGGATCTTCGGGAGGGGGCCGAAGGAGGCACTCGATCCGGCGGCGCCACGGCATCGCACGGCGACTGGATACATGAGGTGACCAGCGGTCACTTTCTGTTGCAGAATAGGTCACCGTGTCATACCGGCGATCAAGGGCTCACGCCCGACACGCCGGGCAACACGGCAATGTTGTGGCAGGCTGCACCCGGGCAGGCCACACTCGACTAGCGGAAGCAGCGACGCACGTGACGTCGGCAGGCACCACCCGGGAGGTCCCCATGCCCGAACTGCGTGTCGTGGCCGTCTCCAACGACGGCACACGACTGGTGCTCAAGTCTGCGGACAGCACGGAGTACACGCTTCCCATCGACGAGCGGCTGCGAGCCGCCGTGCGCAACGACCGCGCGCGACTCGGCCAGATCGAGATCGAGGTGGAGAGCCACCTCCGCCCCCGCGACATCCAGGCGCGGATACGAGCCGGTGCCTCCGCCGAGGAGGTCGCCCAGTTCGCCGGGATCCCCGTCGACCGTGTCCGCCGCTTCGAGGGCCCCGTGCTCGCGGAGCGCGCCTTCATGGCCGAGCGGGCCCGGAAGACCCCCGTGCGCCGTCCCGGCGAGAACACCGGACCCCAGCTCGGCGAGGCGGTGCAGGAGCGGCTGCTGCTGCGCGGCGCCGACAAGGAGACCGTCCAGTGGGATTCCTGGCGCCGCGACGACGGCACCTGGGAGGTCCTCCTGGTGTACCGGGTCGCGGGCGAGCCGCACTCGGCCAGCTGGACCTACGACCCGCCGCGCCGGCTGGTCCAGGCCGTGGACGACGAGGCGCGTTCACTGATCGGCGAGACCGACGACGTCGCCGCGCCCGAGCCGAGCTTCCCGTTCGTGCCCCGGATCGCCCGGCTGCCGCGCGACCGGCCGCTGGACCGTGCCCTGGACCGTCAGATGGAGCGGCCCACGGCCCCGCCGCCCCCGCCCGAGCCCGAGGAGCACATCGCGTCCGTCTCGGCCGGTGAGCGCGATTCGCTGACCAGCCTGCTGGAGGCGGTACCGAGCTTCCGCGGCGACATGGTGGTGCCGGAACGGCCGACGCAGCCCGAGCCCCCCGCGATCGAGCCCGCCGCACAGGAGCCGGAGGCCGACGAGCCACCGGCCGCGGCAGCCTCCGCGGGCGCCGGTTCCGCCTACGCGGACGTGCTGATGCCGCGAGCGGTGGCCGGCCACCGCGACCGGCTGACCGGTACGACGGACCGCCAGGCCGAGGCGGACGGCGTCCGGCCGGGCCGCCGGGCCGCCGTACCGACCTGGGACGAGATCGTCTTCGGTACCCGCCGCAAGAAGCAGGACTGAGCGGGATCCACGGCATGACGAGGGCCCGTACGCCACTGCGTACGGGCCCTCGTGCCGTCCGCGTCCGCCGCACCCCGCGCTCATGCGGCCGGGCGCGGCGGTCCCGGTCGGATCGCCCGCCGTTACCGGGGCTCGGGCCCCGTGGCGACCGGGCGGGACTCGTCGCCGGACCACTCGGACCAGGAACCCGCGTACAGCGCCGCGGGGATCCCGGCGACGGCCAGGGCCAGGACTTCATGGGCACCGGAGACGCCGGAGCCGCAGTAGACGCCGATCTCGTCCGCCCGGTCGGCGCCGAGCTCCTTGAAGCGGACCGCCAGCGCCTCAGGGGCCAGGAACCGCCCGTCGTCCCCCGTGTTCTCGGAGGTCGGGGCCGAGACGGCGCCCGGGATGTGGCCGCCCACCCGGTCGATCGGCTCCACATCGCCCCGGTAGCGCTCGGCGGCCCGCGCGTCGAGCAGCAGCCCCGAGCGGGCCAGCGCCGCCGCTCCGTCCGCGTCGAGCAGCCCCAGCGCACCGGGAGCGGGCCGGAAGTCGCCCTCGGCCGGGGCCGGGATCCCGGTCTGGAGATCACCCGTCCAGGCGGCGAGACCGCCGTCCAGGACCCTGACGTCCGGGTGACCCGTCCAGCGCAGCAGCCACCAGGCACGGGCCGCCGCCCAGCCCTGGCCGCCGTCGTACACGACCACCGGGGTGTCCCGGGAGACACCCGCCCGGCGCATCACGGCCCCGAATTCGTCCGGATCGGGCAGTGGATGGCGGCCGCCGCTGCCCGCGGGGCCGGCGAGTTCCGCGTCCAGGTCGACGAAGACCGCACCGGGAATGTGCCCGGCCTCGTAGTCGGGCCGCCCGTTCGGGCCGCCCAGCTGCCAACGTACGTCCAGGAGCACCGGCGGACGTGGCCCCGCCGACTCGCTCACGTATTCGGATGCGGTGATGATGGGCTTCATGGGTGCCATCCTCGCGCAAGAGGCGCCCTGTCCGTAACACCCTCGAAACGGGTGCACCGCGGCAAATCGGTCTCCCTGTGTCGAGATCCGGAAAGTGCGGCGCGGCCGGAGCACATCGTGCGCCGGGTGGTGCCAACATCTGCACGGGGCGTACACATCCCGTACCGCACGACGGCGCACCGGCCCCGTTCCCCCCGTAAGGCCACCCCGATGGTCCGAGGAGAGAGTGACGATGACCGAGGCTGCCGCCCCGCGTACGCCCGGAACACCTTGCTGGGTGAGTCTGATCGTGCACGGTCTGAGCACGACCCAGGACTTCTACGCCGACCTGTTCGGCTGGGAATTCGTGCCGGGTCCGGACCAGCTGGGTCCGTACGTCCGGGCGCTGATCGACGGAAAAGTGGTGGCGGGCCTCGGGCAGCTGCCGCCCGACCGGCATCTGCCGGTCGCCTGGACGACCTATCTGGCCACCGACGACGCGGACCTCACGGCGGAAACCATCCGGGCCTGCGGCGGCACGGTCGCCGTGGGCCCGCTCGACGCGGGTGAGGCGGGCCGGCTCGCCATCGCCTCCGACCCCGGGGGCGCGGTCTTCGGCATCTGGCAGGCCGCCGCGCACATCGGTACCGCGCTCGCCGGTGCTCCTGGCACGCCGGTCTGGAACGAGCTGGTGACCCGCGAGACCGCGACGGTCTGCAAGTTCTACCAGACGGTCTTCGGCTACGAGGCCGAGGCGGTCGTCTCGGCCGACTTCGACTACCAGACCCTGCATCTGGGGGGCCGCCCCGTGGCCTCGCTGCACGGTGTCGGCCACGCCCTGCCGCGCGATCGGGGCCCGCACTGGATGACGTACTTCGAGGTCTCCGACACCGACGAGGCGGCCCGGCGGGTCGTGGAGCTCGGCGGGTACGTCCTGCAGCCGCCCCGGGAGGGCGCGAGCGGCCGGGTGGCGACCGTGGCGGACCCGGAGGGCGCGACGTTCACGATCGTCCGGTCGGCCGCTCGCTGAGCCGGTCCGACGCTGGCGTCTCAGCCGGTCCGGACCCGTTCGACGTGCCGACGGGCGGGTCCGGCCAGCCGGGCGTGCATCTCGTCGAAGAGCTCGGAGGCGTGGGTTCCGCTCCATTCGGCGGGCAGCAGTTCACGCGCGACGCCGGGATCGAGGTAGACGAGCCGCCGCCAGTCGGTGAGCACCCTGATGTACGTCGTGAACGCCTCCCGGTCCGTCACTGCGGTACCGTTCGCGATCCGCTCGGCCACCGGGCGGTGCGCGGCGAGGAACTCGACGTAGAGCCGCTGCAGCCGGACGGTGTCCCACCAGGAGCGGACCTTCGCGGCGAGTTCCCCGGCGTCTCCCCCGCCGGCCGCCAGGTAGTCGGCCCGGAAGAGGTCGGCGTAGGAGCGCAGGCCGTGCCTGGCCAGCATGGACTCCGCCTCGTCGTGCACATGTCCCGGCGCGATCCACACCCCGGCGGACACGGAACCGAAGCCGAGCCGGGTGAGCTGGGTGCGCAGGGTGTGCCGCCTGGCCCGTTCGGACTCGGGCACCGAGAAGACGACCAGTACCCAGCCCTCGTCGACGGTGGCCCGCCGGGCCGCGAAGATACGCGGATCGCCGTCGCGCAGTATCCGCTCGGTCTCGGACGAGATCCGGTAGCCGGCCGCTCCGGACACCGGCCGTGCTTCGAGCAGTCCGGCCCGCTTCAGCCGGGAGACGCAGGAGCGTACGGTCGGCGCCTCGACGCCGAGGTCGGCGAGCAGCTGGATCAGCGAGGCCACCGACATCCAGCCGGCGGTGTCGCGCGCGTACAGCCCGTAGACGGTCACGATCAGCTGCCTGGGCTGCACCTTGCCCAGCGGGCCCGGTCCGGAGTCTTCCTCTTCCGCTTCCGCGCTCACCGTGTTCACCGCCTCATCCTAAGCAGCCGCGGGCGGTGGCCGACGGGCGGTTCAGGCGGAGGTGACGGGCAGTACGTCCGGCGACAGCACGCCCGCGCGGGCGGTGGCGCTGGTGGTCCTGCGCTGGTGGTGGCGTCGGCACAGCACCTCGTAACCGACCTCGCCCGCCTGCTGGTTGACGTCTCCCACGACCACCTGGGCGCCTTCGACGACCATCTCGCCACCGACCGTCCGGGCGTTGTGCGTGGCCCGCGCGCCGCACCAGCAGAGCGCTTCGACCTGGAGCGTCTCCACCCGGTCGGCCAGTTCGATCAGTCGCTGGGAGCCGGGGAACAGCTTGGTCCGGAAGTCGGTGGTGATGCCGAACGCGAAGACGTCCAGGTCCAGGTCGTCGACGATGCGTGCGAGCTGGTCGATCTGGACGGGAGCCAGGAACTGCGCCTCGTCGACGATCACGTAGTCCGCCCGGCCGCCCCGGCTTATCCGGTCGACGAGATGGGCGTACAGGTCCATGCCCTCGTCGGCCTCGACGGCCTCGGTGACCAGCCCCAGGCGCGAGGAGAGCTTGCCCTCCCCCGCCCGGTCGTCGCGGGTGAAGATCACGCCCTGCAGGCCGCGGGCCGACCGGTTGTGGCCGATCTGGAGCGCCAGCGTGCTCTTTCCGCAGTCCATCGTTCCGGAGAAGAACACAAGCTCGGGCATGAGGGGTCGAGCACCTTTCGGGCATGGGAAGCGAGGTGGGGGAGAAACGCGGGTTACGAGCGTACTTCGAGGAGCGGGACGAGCTGCTCGACGGGGGTCATCGAGCCGTGCATGCCGACCATCGCGGACTCGTTCGGCTCGTTGACGGAGGCGGTGATCACCACGTCGTCGTGGGCCGCCGCGACGACGTCGCCGATCCTGCCGTGGACCCGTTCGTCGATCTTCGGGCCGAACCAGCCGGCCGCGATCGCCTCGTCCCGGCTCGCCACCCAGAACTGCTCGCCGAGCACTTCCTGCCAGACGGTCAGCACGTCCGCCTCGGCGCCCGGGACGGCGTACACATGCCGGCACCGGCCCTCGCCGCCGAGCAGGGCGACGCCCGCGCGCAGTTCCCAGTCCTCGTCGAAGTCGATCCGGGACTGCTCGTCGAACGGGATGTCGATCATGCCGTGGTCGGCGGTGATGTAGAGCGCCGAGCGGGGCGGGAGCTGTTCGGCCAGGCGCCGCGCCAGGCCGTCCACGTACATCAGCTGGCCGCGCCAGGCGTCGGAGTCGACGCCGAAGCGGTGGCCCTTGCCGTCGACCTCGCTGTAGTACGTGTAGACGAGCGACCGGTCACCTGCGGCGAGACGTTCGGCGGCGGTGTCCATCCGCTCCTCGCCGGAGAGCCGGCCGAGGAACGAGCCGCCGCTGAGCGCGACCTTGGTGAGCGGGGTCTGCTCGAAGGCGGGGGCGGAGACCTGGGCGGTACGCACACCCGCGGCGTCGGCCAGCTGGAAGACGGTGGGGTACGGCTGCCAGGCCTTCGGGGAGGTCCAGGGCCTCCAGCGGAGCTGGTTCATCAGCTCGCCGGTCTCCGGGTTGCGCGCGCTGTAGCCGGGCAGGCCGTGCTCCCCGGGCGGGAGGCCGGTGCCCACCGAGGCCAGCGAGGTCGCCGTGGTGGCCGGGAAGCCCGCCGTTATCGGACGGCCGGTGCCGCCGCGCGAGGTGGGGAGCAGGGAGTGCAGAAACGGTGCCTCGTCGGGGTGGGCCTTGATCTGCTCCCAGCCGAGGCCGTCGATCAGGAACACGCAGTTCCGGTCGGCTGGGGTGAGTTCGGGGATCGCCGCGGCGAAGCCCGGAACACCCTGTCCGGCGACGAGCGTGGGCAGCAGGTCGGCAAGCGATCCGCTGCCGTACTCCGGCACCGGGGCGCTCTCGACGGGGAGCAGAACGGGGTCCTGCCAGGCCGGCTGTGCCATCAGCGGCCGGTCGCCGCGGTCGCGGCCGTGGCTTCGGAGAGCGCCTGGGCGAAGGCGAGGGTCTGGCGGACGGTGTCCGGGCCGTCTCCGGCCTCGCTGACCCGCAGGCTCAGGTCGTCGGCGGTGGAGTTGCCGGTGTAGCCGTGGTCGGCCTCGCAGTTGGGGTCGCCGCAGGCGGCCGGCTCCAGGTCGATCCGGGAGACGGCGCCCCAGCCGATGGTGAGGACGACCTCGCGGGGCAGCGTGCCGGGCACGTACTTCTCGGGGTTGGCGACGACCCGGCTGACCACGACCGACGAGATCCGGTCGAGCTTGACGGACTCCGTGGAGGTGGTGGCGTACGGGGTCGGGGAGCTGGTGTCGGCGTTCTGCTCGTCGGTGTGGCTGACGATGAAACGGTTGTCCGTCAGGACCAGGACCGTGACGTGGCGGCGCACCTCGTTGGAGTCGAAGGTGGTCTCCTGGTGCACCAGGTACGAAGCGACCGGCTCACCGCCCACGGCGGCCTCCACCGCCTCGGCCAC
Organism: Streptomyces sp. NPDC001890; assembly: GCF_042891445.1. Classification (NCBI taxonomy): domain Bacteria; kingdom Bacillati; phylum Actinomycetota; class Actinomycetes; order Kitasatosporales; family Streptomycetaceae; genus Streptomyces; species Streptomyces sp. NPDC001890. The sequence goes on from NZ_JBIATE010000010.1 coordinate 211,518, forward strand.
GAGGGCCGGGTAGTAGCCACTGCGCTCGATCGCCGCGCGCAGCCCCTGGGTCGTCGTACCGGTCTTTGCCATGAGGACCATCCTACGGGGGGCGGATGACTGCCGGGGACGTTGCGCGGCGGGGCGGTCCGGCCCTCTCGGGCCCGGCGCCGCCCGGGTCAGTAGTTGGGGAGGCGGCGGGGGCCGAGATCGGTACGGGCCGGGGGCGGTGAGAGACGGACGCTCGCACCGAGGACGGTCAGCCCCTGGGTGGCCACCACGACCGGTTCCAGGGCGATGGAGACCACCTCGGGGTGGTCGTCGACCAGCCGGGAGACCCGCAGCAGCAGCTCTTCGAGCGAGGCGGTGTCCACCGGCGCCGCGCCGCGCCAGCCGAACAGCACCGGAGCGGCCCGGATGGACCGGATCAGCTCGGCGGCGTCGCGGTCGGTGGCCGGGACGAGGCGATGGGCGGTGTCCCCGAGGAGTTCGGAGGGCGCGCCCGCGAGCCCGAAGGAGAGGACGGCGCCGGCCGCCGGGTCGATCGTGGCCCGTACGACGGTGTCGACGCCGCGCGGCGCCATGGACTGGACCACGGGCCGGAGTTCGGCGGGCTTGCCGAGCAGGTCGGTCAGTTCGCCGTACGCCCGGCGCAGCGCGGTCTCGTTGGCGAGGTCGAGCCGGACACCGCCGAGATCGGCCCGGTGACGCAGGTGCGGCGCGGTGGTCTTGAGCGCCACGGGATAGCCGAGCCGGGCCGCCGCCGCGACCGCGGCGTCCGGGTCGGGCGCCGGGAGCGTCGGCCGTACGGTGATGCCGTAGCGGCCCAGGAGTTCGCGGGCCTGGTCGGGGGTGAGCTGCAGGCCCCTCGGGTCGGGGTCGGGGCCGAGGAGGGCGTCGATGAGGGCGGCGGTGCCGGGCTCGTCGATGGTGTCGTCGAGGAACTCGGGCACCTTGCCGGGCACGGCGGCCTGCCGTCGCCACTGCGCGTACCGCACCGCTTCGGCCAGGGCGCGCACCGCCCGTTCGGCGGCGGGGTAGGCGGGGATCCGGCCGTTCCGGGTGCCGGGGGCGCCGGCGAGGGGCGCCGCCGGTGCCGGACTCGGGCCGGTGCCGGGCGAGGTGGTCGCTCCGGTCCGCGCTGCCGGGGCGGGCGGGGTCCGGGCCGGGCGGGGCTGGGCGACCGTGCTGGTGGCCGCGGCGAGGGCCTCGGCCAGCCCGCCGATCTCGACGTGCACGACGGCGACCGGCTTGGTGGGGCCCGCGGCGGCGGCCGTGTGCAGAGCGGCCGCGAGCACCTCGCCATCGCCCGATTCCGCCTCGCCGTCCTCGCCGACCCACGGGATCGCCGTCACCACCACCGAGTCGCAGCCGTCGTCGGCGAGGGCCTCGGCCAGGGCGTTCCTGAAGTCCTGCGGGGTGGCGGCGGTGGTGAGGTCGAGGGGCGGGCGCGGGCGCAGCCCTTCGGCGAGGCAGGCGTCGTACGTGAGGAGGCCGAGCGATTCGGAGTTGCCGAGGATCGCGACCCGGGGGCCGGCCGGGAGCGGCTGGTCGGCGAGGAGGAGGCCCGCGTCGACCATCTCGGTCACCGTGTCGACCCGGATCACGCCCGCCTGCCGCATCAGTGCCGAGACCGTCGCGTCGGGGATCCGGCTGATCGGGACGGCGTGACCGGGCGGGGTGGAACCGCTGTGCCGGGCGCCCTTCACCACGACGACCGGCTTCACCGCCGCGGTGCGCCGCGCGAGGCGGGTGAACTTGCGGGGGTTGCCGAGCGATTCGAGGTACAGCAGGGCGACATCGGTATCGGGGTCCTCGTACCAGTACTGGAGGAAGTCGTTGCCGGAGATGTCGGCGCGGTTGCCCGCGGAGATGAAGGTGGACAGGCCCGCGCCGCGCCGGTAGAGCCCGGAGAGCAGCGCGATGCCGATCGCTCCGGATTGGGTGAAGAGGCCGATGCGCCCGGGGGCGGGCGGCTCGGGGGCGAGCGAGGCGTTCAGCCGGACCGTTTCGGCGTTGTTGATCAGGCCGAAGGCGTTCGGGCCGATGATCCGCATCCCGTACGAGCGGGCCTGACGGACCAGTTCGCGCTGCCGTTCCCGGCCCTCGGCGCCCCATTCGGCGTATCCGGCGGAGAGCACGACCAGGCCCTGGACGCCGTGCTCGCCGCAGTCCGCGACGGCTTCCGGGACCCGGTCGGCGGGGACGGCGACGACCGCGAGGTCGACCGGCTCGTCGATCTCGCCGATCGAGCGGTGGGCGGGGACGCCGTCGATGGTCACCTGGTCGGCGGCGAAGGCGCGGTTCACGGCGTACGTGCGGCCGGTGAAGCCGGCCCCGAGGAGGTTGCGCAGGACCGTGCGGCCGACGCCGCCCGGAGTCCGGCCGACGCCGATGACCGCGACGGATCCGGGGGCCAGCAGGCGCTGCACGGAGCGCGCCTCCGCCCGCTGCTCACGGCCGCGCTGGACGGCGAGGGACTCGGCGGTCGGTTCGAGGTCCAGGGTGAGGTGGACGGAGCCGTCCTCGAAGCTGCGCCGCTGGGTGTATCCGGCGTCCCGGAACACCTTGATCATCTTGTTGTTGGCGGGCAGCACCTCGGCGGCGAAGCGGCGGATGCCGCGCTCGCGGGCGACGGCCGCGATGTGTTCGAGCAGTGCCGAGGCCACGCCCCGGCCCTGGTGCGCGTCCTGGACGAGGAAGGCCACCTCGGCCTGGTCGGCGGGGGCGGAGGCGGGCCTGCCCCGCTCGTCGATCCGGTCGTAGCGGACGGTCGCGATGAACTCGCCGCCGACCGTGACGGCGAGCCCCACCCGGTCGACGTAGTCGTGATGGGTGAAGCGGTGCACGTCCCGGTCGGACAGCCGCGGGTACGGGGCGAAGAACCGGTAGTACTTCGACTCGTCGGAGACCTGCTCGTAGAAGCTGACCAGCCGTTCGGCGTCGTCCGTGGTGATGGGCCTGATGCGCGCGGTGCCTCCGTCGCGGAGCACCACGTCCGCTTCCCAGTGGTCGGGATAAGCGTGATGCGGACTCTGCTCGGGCGCGGGCTGCATGGGCAAAGCGTACGGCTCTGTCAGCGGTCGCGTAGGTCCCGGGGCCGGGGCAGTCTGGGAGGGCCGATCGGCAAGGTCGCGGGCGTTGCGGGCTGCTCCCGGGGTCGGCCGGAGCACTGCGCACCGCGTGAGAGACTGGTCTAGACAACTGTTGATTCGTGAAGGGCAGAACCATGGCTGAGCGCCGCGTCAACGTCGGTTGGGCCGAGGGCCTGCACGCCCGCCCCGCTTCCATCTTCGTCCGCGCCGCCACGGCTTCCGGCGTTCCCATGACGATCGCCAAGGCCGACGGCAACCCGGTGAACGCCGCCTCCATGCTCGCGGTCCTCGGGCTCGGCGCGCAGGGTGGCGAGGAGATCGTGCTCGCATCCGAGGCCGACAACTCCGAAGCGGCCCTGGACCGCCTGGCGAAGCTCGTCGCCGAGGGGCTCGAGGAGCTCCCGGAGACCGTCTGAAACACGTTCGGCGAGAGAGCCGCGGCACCCTGAACCAGGGGTCGCGGCTCTTTCTGTTTTCCGGCGCGGACCGTCCGGTGCTTTTGTTTCCGGCGCGGACCGTCCGGCGCCTTCCGGAGTCGACCGTCCAATGCTTTCCGGAGCGGACCGTCCGACGAGAATTCAGATGAACGCAATGCGGGCAGGCGGAGCATGGGCACACGGAATTCAGGCGGCACGGAATTCGACCCGGTCCGGCGACATCCCGCGCGATGACTTCTCCTTGTATCGCGACGACTTCTCTTTGTATACGGCGTAATTGTTAATCCCGGACGCCTGCGGTGTTTACGGAATGTTGCGTGGTCCTCACCCGGTCTGCGCCGGGAGCGGCGGGCCGTCGTCGCAGCCGGTGCGTGGCCGCGGCCCGCTCCGCGTGGTGCGCGGCCAGCGCCCTGGCCCGTTCCGCGTCGCCGCGCGCCACCGCGTCCACGATGGCCCCGCGCTCGGCCCAGGAGTCCACCGGGCCGACGGGCTGCTCGACCGCGTACATCCAGGCGATCTTGTGCCGCAGCTGCGTGAGCAGCGCGATCAGGCCGGGGCTGCCGGAGGCCTGCGCCAGCGTCTCGTGGAACCAGCCGCCCAGCGCGCGCAGGTCCTCGCCCTCGCCGCGCCGGGCCCGGTCCTGGCCGAGCCGCACGAGGCCGCGGAGCACCTTGAGGTGAGCCTCGGTGCGGCGTTGCGCGGCGCGGGCGGCACCCAGTGGCTCCAGCAGCGTGCGGACCTCCAGGAGGTCGGCCGCCTCCCGTTCGGTGGGCTCGGCGACGCAGGCGCCCGCGTGCCGGCGGGTGACCACGAAACCCTCGGACTCCAGGGTGCGCAGCGCCTCGCGCACCGGGACGCGGGAGACCCCGTAACGGCGGGCCAGCAACTCCTCCGTGAGACGGCTGCCGCGTTCGAAGACACCGGAGACGATGTCGTCACGGATTGCCGTGCATACCGAATGCGCCGGAATGCGCATGTCCGAACCTCCGCCTCAATCACCCGCAAATCGCGGCCGGCCGACGCCTGTTGTGCGACTCTATTGCAATGCGGCCGCATTTCCGATGCCGGGCGAAAATTCATGAATATCTTTTGGCCACGGGGTGACCGGGCGGGCGGTCGTCCCCCGCGGGCGGGCGGCTGAAATGCCGAAGGCCCCGGCATGCCGCCGGGGCCTTCGGACGAGGTGGTGCGTGGGCGTCGGTCAGACGTCGACGCCGTGGGCGCGCAGGTACGCGACCGGGTCCATGTCGGAGCCGTACGACGGGGTCGTCCGGGCCTCGAAGTGGAGGTGCGGTCCGGTCGAGTTGCCGGTCGAGCCGGAGAGGCCGATCTGCTGGCCCGCGCCGACGCTCTGGCCGACGGAGACGCCGATCGAGGAGAGGTGGCCGTACTGCGTGTACGTGCCGTCCGTCATCCGGAGCACGATGTTGTTGCCGTACGCGCCGCCCCAGCCGGCCTCGACGACGGTGCCGGCGCCGACGGCGACGACGGAACTGCCGGAGGCGGCGTGGAAGTCGATGCCGGAGTGGCTGCCGGAGGACCAGAGCGAGCCGCTGGACTTGTAGCCGGTGCTGACGTACGAACCGGCGACCGGAAGCCGGAAGGCGCCCAGGCGGGTGCGTTCGGCGGACCGGGCGGCGCGCGCCTTCTCGGCGCGGGCCTCGGCGGCGCGCTTCGCTTCGGCCTTGGCCTTGGCCTTCGCCTTCGCCTCGGCCTTCTTCTCGGCCTCGGCCTTGCGGTGGGCCTCGGCCTTCGCCTTCGCCGCGGCGTCGGCCTGGTGCTGCTGGGCGTCGGCCTGGGCGTCGATCCGGTCGGCGAGGGTCTTGTCGATGGCGATGACCTGGCTGAGACCGGTCTCGCTCGCGGAGGGGGCGTCGGAGTCCGCTGCGAAGGCGGGAGCGGCCAGGCCGCCGATGACGCCGGTGGTGGCCAGAGCCGCGACGCCGACGGCCTTCGCGCTGCGGCGCGTCAGTCGGCTCGGGGCACGGTGCTTCCCGGTGGCACGGGTGAACGCCATGGAGTGGCTGGTCCTTTCCTTCCTTCTCGCCTACCGGGTTAGCTGACGGGTTCGGAGCAGGAAGGTCTCCTACGGACGCCCCGGCCCGTGCGGGCTCAGGCATCCGATTCACCCCAGGGACTGCGTGGGTCCCCGGCTCCCCAGGCTCGCGCCTGACGGGGACTCGGCGATGACTGTCCGGTACGTCACGGATGCGGCATACGAGTGACGGACAGTCGAGCCGACGCTAAGCGGGGTCACTTTCATTCACCAAACGGACAGGCCGTTTTGTAGCGCATCCCACAGGGCAGACAGGCAACCTCCCCCCATAACGGACAAAAAGGAAGACCCTGGCGAGATCGCACTCGCAAGGGCCTTCCTTCTGTCCCGATATCTGGCGATATCGACATGCCGAGGGTGGGGGTGCGGCGGGGCTGATGACCGGCCCCGCCCGGCGCCCGCCGGGCCTCTCGTCAGCCGGTGACCACCGACACCTCTCCGATGCCCAGCTCCCGGACGGGCTCCTCGATCCGTGCCGCGTCGCCGACGAGGATCGTGACCAGCCGGTCACCCGGGAAGGCGTTGACGACCGCCGCGGTCGCCTCGACCGTGCCGGTCTCCGCGAGCCGGGCGTACAGCTGCGCCTGGAAGTCGTCGGGCAGGTGCTGCTCGACCTGGTCGGCGAGGGTGCCCGCGACGGAGGCCGCCGTCTCGAACTTCAGGGGCGCCACACCCACGAGGTTCTGCACGGCCGTCTCGCGCTCCTCGTCGGTCAGCCCCTCGGCCGCCAGGGTCCGCAGCACGGTCCACAGGTCCTTGAGCGCCGGTTCGGTGGACTCCGTGTCCACCGAACCGCTGATGGCGAGCATCGCGGCGCCGGTCGCCCCCGAGGCGGAGTCCGGAGCCGAGGACCGCAACACCTGGGCGAAGGCCCGTACGCCGTAGGTGTAGCCCTTCTCCTCGCGCAGCACCCGGTCGAGACGGGAGGTGAGGGTGCCGCCCAGGCAGTACGTGCCGAGCACCTGGGCCGGCCACACGCTGTCGTGCCGGTCGGCGCCGATCCGGCCGATCAGCAGCTGCGTCTGCACCGCGCCCGGACGGTCGACGATCACCACCCGCCCGGTGTCGTCCGCGGTGATCGGCGGGGCGGGGCGCGGGGCCGCGGTGTCCCCCGACCAGTCGCCGAGGGTGTCGGCGAGCAGGGCGTCCAGGTCGATGCCGGTGAGGTCACCGACGACCACGGCGGTCGCCGTGGACGGCCGGACGTGGGCGTCGAAGAAGGCACGCACGGCGGCCGAGTCGATCCGCTCCACCGTCTCCTCGGTGCCCTGGCGCGGGCGCGACATCCGCGCCTCGGCCGGGAAGAGCTCCTTGGACAGCTGCTTGGCGGCGCGCCGGGCCGGGTTGGCCTGCTCGTGCGGGATCTCGTCGAGCCGGTTGCGCACCAGCCGCTCGATCTCGCTCTCGGCGAAGGCGGGCGCCCGCAGCGCCTCGGCGACCAGCGCGAGGGCCTTGGCCAGCCGGGAGGCCGGGACCTCCAGGGAGACCCGGACACCGGGGTGGTCGGCGTGCGCGTCGAGGGTGGCGCCGCAGCGCTCCAGCTCGGCGGCGAACTCCTCGGCGCTGTGCTTGTCGGTGCCCTCGTTCAGCGCCCGCGACATGATCGTGGCCACGCCGTCGAGGCCCTCGGGCTCGGCGTCCAGCGGGGCGTCGAGGAAGATCTCGACCGCCACGACCTGCTGGCCGGGGCGGTGGCAGCGCAGCACCGTGAGGCCGTTGGGCAGGGCGCCGCGCTCGGGCGCGGGGAAGGCCCAGGGGCGGGCGGTGCCGGGGGCCGGCTGCGGGTGGTACTGCATCGAAACTCCAGTCGCGGCAGCGTCGGTCACTGGTCCGCCCCCTCGTGCGCGTCGGTGTCGTCGGCGTCGGCCGCGTCGGTCTCGTCGGTGTCCGCCGCGTCCGCGGGCTCGGCCGGTTCGATCGGCTCGTAGACCAGCACCGCGCGGTTGTCGGGGCGCAGCTGGGCCTTGGCGGCCGCCTGGACCTCCTCCGCGGAGACGTCGAGCACCCGCTGAACGGCGGTCAGGGCGAGCTGCGGGTCGCCGAACAGCACGGCGAACCGGCACAGTTCGTCGGCGCGGCCGGCGACCGTGCCGAGGCGGTCCAGCCATTCGCGCTCCAACTGGGCCTGCGCGCGCTCCATTTCCTCGGGCGTGGGGCCCTCGGCGGCGAACCGGGCGAGCTCCTCGTCGACCGCGGCCTCGACCTGCGGCACCTCGACGCCACCGGACATCTTGACGTCCAGCCAGCCCAGCGAGGGCGCACCGGCCAGCCGCAGCAGGCCGAACCCGGCCGCCACGGCCGTACGGTCACGGCGCACGAGGCGGTTGTGCAGCCGCGACGACTCGCCGCCGCCGAGCACGGTCAGCGCGAGGTCCGCCGCGTCGCACTCGCGGGTGCCGTCGTGCGGCAGCCGGTAGGCGGCCATCAGCGCGCGCGCCGGGACCTCCTCGCGCACCTCCTCGCGCAGCTGCTCGCCGATGATCGCGGGGAGCGTGCCGTCGCGCGGCGGCTGCTTGCCGTCGTGGGACGGGATGGAGCCGAAGTACTTCTCGATCCAGGCGAGGGTCTGCTCGGGGTCGATGTCGCCGACGACCGAGAGCACCGCGTTGTTGGGCGCGTAGTACGTACGGAAGAAGGTGCGCGCGTCCTCCAGGGTCGCGGCGTCCAGGTCGGCCATCGAGCCGATCGGGGTGTGGTGGTAGGGATGGCCCTCGGGGTAGGCCAGTGCCGTCAGCTTCTCGAACGCCGTGCCGTACGGGACGTTGTCGTAGCGCTGGCGGCGCTCGTTCTTGACGACGTCGCGCTGGTTCTCCATGGACTCCTCGTCGAGCGCGGCGAGCAGCGAGCCCATCCGGTCGGCCTCGAGCCACAGGGCCAGCTCCAGCTGGTGCGTGGGCATGGTCTCGAAATAGTTGGTGCGCTCGAAGCTGGTGGTCCCGTTGAGCGAGCCACCGGCCCCCTGCACCAGCTCGAAGTGGCCGTTCCCCTTGACCTGGCCGGAGCCCTGGAACATCAGGTGCTCGAAGAGGTGAGCCAGCCCCGTGCGCCCCTTGACCTCGTGGCGCGAGCCGACGTCGTACCAGAGGCAGACCGCGGCGACCGGGGTCAGATGGTCCTCGGAGAGCACCACGCGCAGGCCGTTGGCCAGGCGGTGCTCGGTCGCTGTCAGGCCGCCGGAGCCGGCCTGAGCGGTGGCCGTGTGACCCATGGGCATGTACGTCCCTTCGATCGCGATACTGGATTTCCTGCGAGACCTGTCACTTTAGGCAAGCGCACGGACCCCTGGCGAAGTTCCCGTAACGCGGAAGTTCGCATGAAAGAGGGGCGCATCCCCCGCGTGGCGGGGCGCGAAAGCGCCTCGGCCGGGGCCCGGAACGCCTCTTGGGACGGGTCGAGGTCGGCGATGTCAGTGCGGCGGTCCACAATGGTCCGCGTCAGAACCTGAGGTTGCCCGAACAGAATCCGTGAAGGAGTCGCAGCAGCGATGGCCCGCCGCAGCACGAAGACCCCGCCGCCGGACGACTTCGAGGAGAAGATCCTCGACATCGACGTCGTCGACGAAATGCAGGGCTCCTTCCTTGAGTACGCGTACTCGGTGATCTACTCACGGGCCCTGCCCGACGCCCGCGACGGCATGAAGCCGGTGCACCGCCGCATCGTGTACCAGATGAACGAGATGGGCCTGCGCCCCGATCGCGGCTTCGTGAAGTGCGCCCGCGTCGTCGGCGAGGTCATGGGCAAGTTGCACCCGCACGGGGACGCGTCGATCTACGACGCGCTGGTCCGTCTGGCGCAGCCGTTCTCCATGCGGCTCCCCCTGGTCGACGGCCACGGCAACTTCGGCTCGCTCGGAAACGACGACCCGCCGGCCGCCATGCGGTACACCGAGTGCCGGATGGCCGACGCGACGTCACTGATGACGGAGTCGATCGACGAGGACACCGTCGCTTTCCAGTCGAATTACGACGGCCAGGAGACGGAACCGACCGTTCTCCCCGCCGCGTACCCGAACCTCCTGGTCAACGGGTCGTCCGGGATCGCGGTCGGCATGGCGACCAACATGCCGCCGCACAACCTGGGCGAGGTCATCGCCGCCGCCCGGCACCTGATCAAGCATCCGGGCGCGGACCTGGAGACCCTGATGCGGTTCGTGCCGGGTCCCGACCTGCCCACCGGCGGCCGGATCGTGGGCCTGGGCGGCATCAAGGACGCGTACGCCCGCGGCCGCGGCACGTTCAAGATCCGGGCGACCGTCTCGGTGGAGAACGTGACGGCCCGCCGCAAGGGCCTGGTCGTCACCGAACTGCCCTTCACCGTCGGCCCGGAGAAGGTGATCGCCAAGATCAAGGACCTGGTCTCGGCGAAGAAGCTCCAGGGCATCGCGGACGTGAAGGACCTGACCGACCGCGAGCACGGCCTGCGCCTGGTCATCGAGGTGAAGAACGGCTTCGTGCCGGAAGCGGTGCTGGAGCAGCTCTACAGGCTGACGCCGATGGAGGAGTCCTTCGGCATCAACAATGTGGCGCTGGTCGACGGACAGCCGCTCACGCTGGGGCTCAAGGAGCTCCTGGAGGTCTATCTCGACCACCGCTTCGACGTGGTGCGCCGGCGCAGCGAGTTCCGCCGGGGCAAGCGCAGCGACCGGCTGCATCTGGTCGAGGGCCTGCTCGTCGCGCTGATCGACATCGACGAGGTCATCCGGATCATCCGGTCCAGCGACAACTCGGCGCAGGCGAAGGAGCGGCTCGTCGAGCACTTCTCGCTGAGCGAGATCCAGACGCAGTACATCCTGGACACCCCGCTGCGCCGGCTGACCCGCTTCGACCGGATCGAGCTGGAGAGCGAGCGGGACCGGCTCAACGACGAGATCGAGGCGCTCACCGCCATCCTCGAATCGGACACCGAGCTGCGCAAGCTGGTCTCCTCGGAACTGGCCGCGGTCGCCAAGAAGTTCGGCACCGACCGTCGTACGGTGCTGCTGGAGTCGGCCGGTGCGCAGGTCGCCGCGGTGCCGCTGGAGGTCGCGGACGACCCGTGCCGGGTGCTGCTGTCCTCGACCGGCCTGCTGGCCCGTACCGCCAATGACGAGCCGATCGTGCTCGCCGAGGACGCCAAGCGTTCCAAGCACGATGTGATCGTGTCGGCGGTGCCGGCGACGGCCCGCGGCGATGTGGGCGTGGTGACGTCGACGGGACGGCTGCTGCGGCTCGCGGTGATCGATCTGCCCCAGCTGCCGGACACCCATGCGGCGCCCAATCTGTCGGGCGGGGCAATGGTCGCCGAGTTCCTCACGCTGGAGAGCGACGAGACCGTCGTCTGCCTCACCACGCTCGACGAGGCCTCCCCCGGGCTGGCGATCGGCACCCTGCAGGGGGTCGTCAAGCGGGTGGTGCCGGACTACCCGGCCAACAAGGACGAGCTGGAGGTCATCACCCTCAAGGACGGGGACCGGGTCGTCGGCGCCGCCGAGCTGCGGACCGGCGAGGAGGACCTGGTCTTCATCACGTCCGACGCGCAGCTGCTGCGCTACCAGGCGGCGCAGGTGCGGCCGCAGGGCCGTCCCGCCGGTGGCATGGCGGGTGTCAAGCTCGCAGCGGACGCCGAGGTGATCTCGTTCACGGCGGTGGATCCGGCCGCGGACGCGGTGGTGTTCACCGTCGCCGGCTCGCACGGCACGCTGGACGACTCGGTGCTGACGTGCAAGCTCACCCCGTTCGACCAGTACCCGCGCAAGGGCCGGGCCACCGGTGGGGTGCGCTGCCAGCGGTTCCTCAAGGGCGAGGACGTCCTGGTGTTCGGCTGGGCGGGTGCGACGCCCGCCCGCGCCGCGCAGCAGAACGGCACGCCGAGCGAGCTGCCGGAGCCGGACCCGCGGCGCGACGGTTCGGGGACGCCGCTGGCCAAGCCGGTCGCGGTGGTCGCCGGCCCGGTGTAGCCGAACGGCAGGGCGGCGCGTGGCGGAGTGCTACGCGTCGCCCGGCCGGTCGGGCCGTTGTACGTACCGCAGGACGCCCCACATGCTTCGCTCATGTGCGGCGTCCTGCGTCGTGTCCGGGCCCTGGGCCTGCATCGTGTCCGGACCCTCGTCCCGCGTCGTGTCCGGGCCCGGTGCGGCGTTCTCGCGACAGTCGGCGAGTTCCTTGTGCAGGGCGTCCGGGGCGATGCCCGAGCCGATCAGCACCAGCTGGGTGCGGCGCGGCTCGTCGCGCTTCCAGGGCTGCGGGTCGAACCGCAGGAACCTGCCGACCGCGTGCAGGACGTACTTGTTGGCCCGGTCGCCCGCACCGAAGTCGACGAATCCCTTGATCCGGTAGAGGCCCTGTGGCCGGGAGTCGAGAAACTCCATCAGGCGGCGGGGGTTCATCGGCACGTCCGCGGTGAAGGACACGCTGTCGTACGCGGCGTGCAGGTGGTGCTCGTGGCCGTCCCCGCCCTCATCGTCGAGGACCTCCTCGCTCCGGTCCCGGAGCAGATCCTCGAAGGTGAGCTGGCGTACTTTCTCCTCGCCGTTCGGCCGCAGCGCCGGGTCGAAGAGCAGCTCCGGGTCGATGCGTCCGTACACGGCACCGATGACGGCCGCCGCGCCGCCGTGGGCACCCACCGTGGCGATGACGTCCCGGATGCGGGCCTGTTCGTCGCTCCCGATGCGGTCGGTCTTGTTCAGCACGACGAGGTCGGCGACGGCGAGATGGCGGTCGATCTCCGGATGGCGGTCCCGGGTGGCGTCGAACTCGGCGGCGTCGACGACCTCGACCAGTCCCCCGTACACGATGTGCGGATTCTCGCTGGCCAGGATCATGCGCAGGAGTTCCTGCGGCTCGGCCAGTCCGCTGGCCTCGATCACGATCACGTCCAGACGGGCGGCGGGCCTGGTCAGTGTCTCCAGGAAGGTGTCGAGTTCGCTCGCGTCGACCGCGCAGCACAGGCAGCCGTTGCCCAGCGAGACCGTGGAACCGATCTGTCCGGAGACCGTCATGGCGTCGATCTCGATGGAGCCGAAGTCGTTGACGATCACGCCGATCCGGTTTCCGGCGCGGTTGCGCAGGAGGTGGTTGAGCAAGGTCGTCTTGCCCGACCCCAGGAACCCCGCAAGGACGATGACCGGGATCTGCTGCTTGCGGGGCGGGGACGACGGGTTCAACTCGGACCTCTCTCGGGGACCTCAGGGCATGGGGACCGGCTGCGGCGGGGGCGTACCGACGTAGCGGGCCGCCGGGCGGATGATCTTCGAGTCCTCCGCCTGCTCCAGGATATTGGCGCTCCAGCCGACCACCCTCGCCGCGCAGAACGTCGGCGTGAACATCTCGCGCGGCAGCCCGCACAGCTCCATGACGACCCCGGCGTAGAACTCCACGTTGGTGTGCAGCTCCCGGCCCGGCTTGAGCTCGGCGAGTATCGCCTCGACCTGGCGCTCGACCTGGACGGCGAAGTCGACCAGCGGGCCGCCGAAGTCCTGGGCGATGCCCCGCAGCATCCGGGAGCGGGGGTCCTCGGTGCGATAGACGGGGTGCCCGAAGCCCATGATCCGCTCGCCCGCGAGCACGCGTTCGCGGATCCAGCCGTCGATGCGGTCGGGGGTGCCGATGGCGTCCAGGGTGTCGAGCGCCCGGCTGGGCGCTCCGCCGTGCAGCGGTCCGGAGAGCGCGCCGACGGCCGCCACCAGGCAGGCCGCCATGTCGGCGCCGGTGGAGGCCACGACGCGGCCGGTGAACGTCGAGGCGTTGAAGCCATGGTCGATGGTGGAGATCAGGTACTGCTCCACGGCCCTGGCGCGCGCGGGGTCCGGTTCCGAGCCGGTGAGCATGTAGAGGTAGTTGGCCGCATGGGGCAGGTCGTCACGCGGCTCGACCGGTTCGAGGCCCCGGCCGAGGCGGTGCAGGGCGGTCAGCACGGTGGGAACGGCGGCGCAGGCGGCCAGGGCGTCGGCGCGGCGCCGGTCGGCGTCGATGTCGTACACCGGCCGGAAGCCGGCCGAGGCGCCGAGGAGCGAGAGGGCGGTGCGCAGACCGGCCAGGGGCCCGGAGGCGGCGCCGGCGCGTGCGATGGCGGGCAGCGCCTCGCGCACCTCGGCGGGCAGCCGGCGCAGCGCGACGGTACGGGCGGCGAATTCGGTACGGGCCGCGGCGTCGGGCAGCGTGCCCTCGGACATCAGGTACCAGACGTCCTCGAAGCTGCGGACCTGCGCCAGCTCGATCGCCGAGTACTGCCGGTAGTGGTAGAAGCCCTCGCGCCCCCGGACATCGCCGAGAGCCGTGTCGGTGACGACGACACCTGCGAGGCCTCGGGGTACGTCGAGCGGGGTGGTGCTGGTCATGGTCGGCATCTCTTCCTCCGTGAGCGTCCCGGCGGGTACCCGTGACATTGATTTCGACCTTCCATGATTGACTTGAATCCTGTCAACATTGATTGAATCAATATGGATACGGTGTCGGCATGAAGGATCAAGCAGCTTCCGGCGACGATCCGGAGGCGACGGCTCCGCAGCGGCTGAGCACCCGGGAGACGGCCGAACGTCTCGGAGTGAAGCCGGAGACGGTGTACGCGTACGTCAGCCGGGGCCAGCTCAGCAGCAGGCGCGCTCCGGGCGGACGCGGCAGCACGTTCGACGCCGCCGAGGTCGACGCCCTGGCCCGCCGCACGGCCCGCAGGCCCCCCTCCCCCGCCACCGGCGACCTGGTCTTCCGCACCGGCATCACACTGATCGAGGACGACCGCTACTACTTCCGCGGGGTCGACGCGGTCGAGCTGGCCCGGCGGTACGCGTACGAGGAGGTCGCCGAGTGGCTCTGGACCGGCGAGCTGCGGCCCGGAGTCCGCTTCACGGCACCGGATGAGGCGCTGGCCGCCGCGCGCCGGGCGGTCGACGCGCTTCCCGTGCACAGCGGCTCGACGGACCGGTTGCGGGTGGCGGTGGTCGCCTCGTCGACCGCCGATCCGCTCCGGTTCGACCTCTCGCACGAAGCGGTGCTCGCCGCCGCACGGAGCCTCGTTCCGACCCTGGTCGGCGCACTGCCCCCGGCCTCCGGCGCACCGTCGGCGGCCGGGGAGACCGTGGAGCGGGCGGAGGGAAGGAGTGCCGGACTGGCCCGGCAGCTGTGGCCGAAACTCACCGTACGGCCGGCCGACGAACCGTCGGTCACCGCGCTGGACACCGCCCTGGCCCTGCTGATCGACCACGATCTCGCCGCCTCGACGCTGGCCGCCCGGGTCGCCGCATCCGCCCGCGCCCATCCGTACGCGGTGGTCTCCGCGGGCCTCGGAGTCCTGGAGGGCCAGCTGCACGGGGCGGCGAGCGGGCTGGCGCACCGGATGCTGACCGAGGTCCTGGAGCGGGGCAGCGCCGTGCCGGTGGTCGCGGACCATCTCCGTACCGGACGCAGGGTGCCCGGCCTCGGCCACCGCCTCTACACCGCCGAGGACCCGCGGGCGCGGGCGCTGTTCGCCCTGCTCGCCGAGGTGCCGCAGGCGGACGCGGCACTGGCGGCCGCACGCGACGTGGTCGCCACGACGGCCCGGCACGCTCCCCTGCACGCCAATGTCGACTTGGCGCTCGCCGTGCTCTCGGTCTCCTGCGGCATGTCCGCGGAGGCCGGCGAGACGGTGTTCGCGGTGTCCCGCACGGCCGGCTGGATCGCCCATGCCCTGGAGGAGTACGGCGAGCGGCCCCTGCGGATGCGCCCCAGCGGCCAGTACGGCGGGCCCCGACCGCCTCAGCCGCTGCCCGGCGCCACCGACATCGCCACGGGTGAACCGCCGGAATAGACGGACAATCCGCGGGGAGGGGCTCCGGGAGACGGGCACCCGGGTCCCGGGAGGGGAATTTCGGAAAGCCCCGGAATGCCCTTTACCGTTCATACGATGAGCGCCCCACCGCCCACCGCCAGGACAGCACGGCGGCCCGTCTGGCCACAGCGGGTCTTCTCCCAGGTCCTGCTGATGCAGCTGGCCGTCGCCACCGGCGTCACCGTGCTGGCCACCGGCCTCTTCCTGGCACCCCTCAGCGCCCAGCTGGACGACCAGGCGATGCGCCGTGCCCTGGCCATCGCGCAGAGCACGGCGGCCCAGCCGCAGGTCACCGAGGCGCTGCTCGCCACCGACCCGTCCCCCACCGGCCCCGTACAGTCCGCGGCCGAGCGGATCAGGCGCGCCACCGGCGCCGAGTACGTCGTCGTCATGGACCGGCGCGGGGTGCGCTGGTCGCACACCGACGCCGACGAGATCGGCAGGGTCGTCTCCACCGACCCGAGCGACGCGCTCGCCGGGCGCAACGTCATGGAGATCGACAACGGGACGCTCGGCCGCTCCGCCCGCGGGAAGGTGCCGCTGCGCGACGAGGCGCAGCACATCGTGGGCGCGGTCTCCGTCGGGATCGCGTACGAGGGTGTCCGCGCCCGGCTCCTCGCCACGATCCCCGGGCTGTTCGCCTACGCCGGCGGGGCGCTGGCCGTGGGGGCGCTGGCCGCCTATCTGATCTCCCGGCGTCTCCAGCGGCAGACCCATGACCTCGCGTTCTCCGACATCTCCGCGCTGCTGACGGAGCGCGAGGCGATGCTGCACGGCATCAGGGAAGGGGTCGTCGCGCTCGACCGGACGGGCAGGGTGCGACTGCTGAACGACGAGGCACAGCGGCTGCTCGGGCTCGGCCCCGACGCGGCGGGCCGTCCGCTGGACGCCGTGCTCGGCGCGGGCCGGACCGCCGATGTGCTGGCGGGCCGGGTGATCGGCGACGATCTGCTGACGGTCCAGGGAACCCGGGTCCTGCTCGCCAACCGGATGCCGACCGACGACGGCGGCGCCGTCGCCACCCTCCGCGACCGCACCGAACTCGAACACCTCGGCCGCGAGCTCGACTCGACGCGCGGCCTGATCGACGCGCTGCGGGCCCAGGACCACGAGCACGCCAACCGCATGCACACCCTGCTGGGGCTGCTGGAACTGGACCTGCACGAGGACGCCATGGAGTACGTCACCGAGATCGTGGGCGTCCAGCGGGCGACCGCCGAGCAGGTCACCGAGAAGGTGCACGATCCACTGCTGGCCGCGCTCCTGGTCGGCAAGGCGACCGTGGCGGCGGAACGCGGTGTCGCGCTCCGCATGGCCCCGGGGACGCTGCTCCAGGACCGGCTGGTGGACCCTCGCGGGCTGGTCACCGTCGTCGGCAATCTGGTGGACAACGCGCTGGACGCGGCGGCCGGTGCGGACGGCGCTCTGGTCGAGGTGGGTCTGCGCGCCGAGGGCCGTACGGTGGTGCTGCGGGTCAGCGACAGCGGTCCCGGGGTGCCGCCCGGACAGCGCGAGTCGATCTTCACGGAGGGCTGGTCGACGAAGGAGGTCCCGGCACACGGCAAGCGCGGTCTGGGCCTCGCCCTGGTGCGGCGGCTGGCGGAACGTCAGGGTGGCGGTGTCACCGTGGACGGAGGCGTGGACGGCGGCGCCGAGTTCACCGTCGTACTGCCGGAGGCCCTTGCCGACACCGTGGAAATGACCGAAACGAATACCGGCACAGCGGGAGAAGCTCAGTGATCGAGGTCCTGGTCGTGGACGACGACATCCGGGTCGCGAAGGTCAACGCGGCTTATGTCGCCAGGGTGCCGGGATTCCGGGTGACCGCCCAGGCGCACTCCGCCGCCGAGGCCCTCGCCACGATCGGGAGCCGGCCCGTGGACCTGGTGCTGCTGGACCACTACATGCCCGACCGCAACGGCCTGGCCATGGTGCGGGAGCTGCGCAGGCTCGGCCACCACACCGACGTGATCATGGTGACGGCGGCACGCGACGTCGCCACCGTCCAGGAGGCCATGCGGCACGGCGCGCTGCAGTATCTGGTGAAGCCGTTCGCGTACGCGGGGCTGCGCACCAAGCTGGAGGCGTACGCGGCGCTGCGCCACACGCTGGAACGCGGCGGCGAGGCCGAGCAGGGTGAGGTGGACCGGCTCTTCGGCGCCCTGTGGGCGGCGGGCGAACCCGATCTGCCCAAGGGCCACTCGCCGACCACGGCGGAACTCGTCAGGCAGGCACTCCGGAGCGCGCAGGGGCCGCTCTCCGCGCAGGAGATCGCGGAGAGCGCCGGCATGAGCAGGCAGACCGCCCAGCGCTATCTGAAGCTGCTGGAACGAACCGGCAGGGTGCGGCTGACGCTGCGGTACGGCGAGACGGGCCGACCGGAACACCGCTACACCTGGTCCACCGGCACACATTCCTGACCCCGGCCGTGCGGTGGTGCGGGGCTACACCGCGCCCGCCCCGGTCAGTGCGCGGACCTCGGTCTCCGCGTGCTTGGCCTCGTCGGGCGGATCGGTGGAGGTGATCGTTCCGACCCAGCCGGCCAGGAAGCCCAGGGGGATGGAGACCAGCCCGGGGTTCTCCAGGGGGAAGAGCTGGAAGTCGACGCCCGGGAAGAGCGAGGCGGGGCTGCCGGAAACGACCGGCGAGAGCAGCACCAGCAGCACGGCGGGAATCAGCCCGCCGTAGACGGACCAGACCGCGCCGCGGGTGGTGAAGTTCCGCCAGAACAGCGAGTACAGGAGCACCGGAAGGTTGGCCGAGGCGGCGACGGCGAAGGCCAGCCCGACCAGGAACGCCACGTTCAGGTCCTGGGCGATCAGTCCGAGCCCGATGGCTGCCACCCCGATCGCGGCGGCGGCCACCCTGGCCACGGCGACCTCGCTGTACTGCTTGGAGCCCGGGCGCCTGATCGAGGCGTAGAGATCATGGGCCACGGAGGCGGACGAGGCGAGGGTGATCCCCGCGACGACCGCGAGGATGGTCGCGAAGGCGACCGCGGCGACCACGGCGAACAGGATCGCGCCCCCGGTGGACCCCTCGCCGCCGCCCAGCTCCATGGCCAGCAGCGGGATCGCCGTGTTGCCGGCGGCGTTGGACGCCCGGACATCGGCCGAACCGACCAGAGCGGCCGCCCCGAATCCGAGCACGATCGTCATCAGGTAGAAGCTGCCGATCAGCCCGATCGACCAGACGACCGAACGGCGGGCCGCACGGGCGGTGGGCACGGTGTAGAACCGCGACAGGATGTGCGGCAGCCCGGCGGTGCCGAGCACCAGGGCCAGTCCCAGGCTGATGAAGTCGATGCGTGCAGTCCACGATCCGCCGTACCGGAGACCCGGCGCGAGGAACCGGCTTCCGTGCCCGCTCCGTTCCGCGGCGGAGTTGAGCAGGGCGTTGAAATCGCCGTGGAAGCGGAGCAGGACGAGAACGGTGAGCACGACCGCTCCCGCCATCAGCAGAACCGCCTTGACGATCTGGATCCAGGTGGTGGCGCGCATCCCGCCGAGCGACACGTAGACGACCATGAGTGCCCCGACACCGATGACGGTCCAGGAGCGGGCGGCGCCGCTCGTACCGCCGAGGAGCAGGGCGACCAGGCTGCCCGCGCCCACCATCTGTGCCACCAGATAGAGCACGGAGACGGTGACGGACGAAGTGCCCGCCGCGATCCGGACCGGGCGCTCCGCCATCCGCGCCGCCACCACGTCGGCGAGCGTGAATCGGCCGCAGTTGCGCACCAGTTCGGCGACGAGCAGCAGGACGACGAGCCAGGCGACGAGGAAGCCGACCGAATAGAGCATGCCGTCATAGCCGAAGAGGGCGATCAGACCGGAGATACCGAGGAACGAGGCGGCCGACATGTAGTCGCCCGCGATGGCGAAACCGTTTTCCATGGGGGAGAACAGACGGCCGCCCGCATAGAACTCCTCGGCCGAGCCGTGGCGGTTGCGGCTCACCCAGGTGGTGATGGCGAGCGTCACCGCGATGAAGGCGCTGAACAGCAGGAGCGCCAGCGTCTGATGGTTCCCGTTCAACGTCCGGCTCCCCGCGTCATCTCCTGTGTCTCCCAGCGCAGTTCGAGCGCGGCCCGGTCCCTGCGCAGCCGCGCGTGGCGGGCGTACGCCCCGGTGAGCAGGAAGGTCGTGAGGAACTGCCCGAGCCCCGCGACCATCGCCACATTGACCGCCCCCGCCACCGGGTGGGCCATCACTCCCGGCGCGGTGATCGCGGCGACGACGTAGACGAGGTACCAGGCGAGGAAGGCGGAGGTGGCGGGGAGGACGAACCGCCGGTACCGGCGGCGCACTTCCTGGAATGCCTCGCTGCGCTGCACCTCCAGATAGATGTCGGCCGCGCTGTGGCCGCGCCGCGGGTCCGCGGGCCCGGGTGGTCCGGTGGGAGCGAAGCTCCCCGTACCGTCCAGCTCGCCCCATCCAGAGGCCAGCGCGTCGTACCACGGGTCGTCGAGTCGCATCACTGCGGCCTCACGCCCTGCTTCCTTCTCCACGGAACAACTCCCCTTGTCCACGGACCACTTCGGCCGTGTACCCAAGAATGGGCAGATCGGGAAGATCCCGGGCAGTTCATTCGCCTGTCTTCACCTCTTCAGGTGACGGCCTGCCCGGGCGGCTGTGCGAGGCCCCGAACGTACGCATAGCGAACGGCCTGTGCCCGGTCACGCACTCCGGCCTTGGCGAAGAGATTGTTGATGTGGCTCTTCACGGTGGCCTGCGAGATGTGCAGTCTGCGGGCGATCTCCTGATTGGACAGCCCCT
The DNA here is from genome assembly GCF_042891445.1 of Streptomyces sp. NPDC001890. Taxonomy (NCBI): domain Bacteria; kingdom Bacillati; phylum Actinomycetota; class Actinomycetes; order Kitasatosporales; family Streptomycetaceae; genus Streptomyces; species Streptomyces sp. NPDC001890. The sequence continues at coordinate 231,646 of NZ_JBIATE010000010.1, forward strand.
CCGCGATCAGCACCAGCACTTCCAGCTCACGTGGCGTCAGGCCGTCGGGCAGCTGGGGCTCGGGCGCCGGCGGCGGGCCCGTGGTCACACGCTCCAGCAGACGGCGCTGCACGCTGGGCGAGAGGCCGGCTTCGCCGGACAGCACGGCCTGGATGGCCCGCACGATCTCCTCACCCCCCGCGTCCTTGGTGAGATAGCCGCGTGCCCCGGCCCGCAGCGCGGGGAAGAGCGAGTCGTCGTCGGCGAACGTCGTGAGCACCACCACCTGGGTCCCCGGATGGTCCCTGCGGATCCGCCGTGTCGCCTCCGCCCCGTCGCACCGGGGCATCCGCAGATCCATCAGAACGACGTCGGGGGCCAGTTCGGCCACGAGCTCCACGGCCTCCTCCCCGTCCTTCGCCGACCCGACCACCTCGATTCCGGGCAGCAGCCCCAGCAGCATCACGATCCCCTCACGCACCACCGACTGGTCGTCGGCGACCACGACCCGCGCGTTCACGCCGGCACCCGCAGACTCACCACGAAACCCTCCTCGCCGGGGCCGGCCTCCAGCGTCCCGCCCAACAGCTCGGCCCGTTCCCTCATCCCGAGCAGACCGTATCCGGAGCCACTGCCGGACAGCTCGCCCTCAGGTCTGCGTCCACCCGAATCGCTCACCTCCAGGGCGACTTCGTCCGGCAGATACTCCAGCCGCACGAGAACCCTGGCCCCCGGGGCGTGCTTGCGCACATTGGTCAGGGCCTCCTGCGCCACCCTGCGGACCGTCTGCGAAGCCTCGGCGGTCAGCGTCCGCTGCTCCCCCGCCACGCTGACCTGCGCCGGCTCCGCGGCCACCAGCTGCCGCAGGAATTCCTCCACCGGAGACACCTCTCCCCGGAGCGCAGAGAGAGCCTGACGGGTCTCCGCGAGCCCCTCACGCGCCATGGACCGTGCCGCCACGACCCGTTCCAGCACTCGGTCCCGGAACTCCCCTGCGGGCTCCCGCTCGATCAGCAGCCGCGCCGCCTCCAGATGCACCAGCTGGGCGGAGAGGCTGTGGGCGAGCACATCGTGTATCTCCCGCGCGATCCTGGCCCGCTCGTCCAGCGCGGCCGTCTCGGCCTCGGCCTTGCGGGCGGCACGCTCCTGCACCAGGAGCCGCTGGGCATTGCCCCGGGCCTCGGCATCCAGCCGGAGCACATAGCCCGCCAGCGAGAGACCCGCTGTGGACAGGAAAGTGGAGAGCCAGCCGTCGGTGCTGACTGCGGCGTACGCCCCGAGTGCGACGGCCGCGGCGGGGAGGCCCGCCGTGAGCGGCAACCGCTCCAGCGCGGCGATCGCACAGCCGCACCAGAGGATCAGCGCGGGCACATCGGCACCCGCCTGCTGTGCCCCGGACGCCATGAGCATCAACAACGCCAGCAGACCGAGCGACGGCCACAGCCGGTGTTCCAGACTGGCCCGGAAGAATGCCCATGCGGCGAACGCGCAGCCCAGTACCCCCACCAGACCGAGCGCGATCTCCCAGGGCCCGAACTGTCCGCCGCTGAACGTGCCCCAGAGCATGGCGGTGAGCAGCCCCACCCGGACGGACCAGGTGAGCATCTTCCGCGGACGGGTGTGGCTCGCCCCCGACAGGGCTTCCCGGGACGGCCAACTGGTCCAGGTCGTACGCGTCATACGCGGTCCTTCCACGCCGACCGCGACATCGTCCCGTCGCCGCCACCGTACGCGGAGCCTCCATGCGCGGAGCCACCGTACGCGGAGCCACCGTAAGCCGGACGCATCTGCCCCGTCCGCCACATCAGCGCGCCTCCGCGCGCCGCCAACATCACGGCGAGAGCCGCCAACAGGGCCGCGGTGCCCTGGCGTATGCCCATCAGTGCGGCAGCCCCGTAAAGTGCCGCCCTCAGTGCCAGCCCCGCTGTCCAGACGAAGGCTGTGGCCCTGGTGCCCCTGCTCCACAGCGAGCCGTCCGCCTCACGCCACAACCGGGTGGTCCAGGCCCAGCCGGCGCCTGTCACCGCCCCCACCACCAGCTCCGCGCCCAGGATCGCCACGGACAGCACCGCGTGACGCGGATCCACCGGACCGGGCTCGCGCAGCGACAGGACGAGAAGCACCCCCGGCAGGATCCACCAGCGCCGGTCGTCCGTGATCTGCTGTGCCGAGCACTGACGAACGACGACAACAGCGATCACTGCGCCGATCACCAGAACGTTGACGAGCCCTGACATGGCTGCCTCCGATGTGCGGGAAGGTGAACGCCTTCGACGCTACGGAAGCAGCCAAGTCGGAGCATCGGCTCAGGGGTTGATCACGGGTGGAGATGCCGTCTCCACCCGCGGGTGGAGACGGCATCGCTCAGACGTCGATGCGCGAGCGGTCCAGGGTGGCGGCGGAGCTGGTGATGAACTCCTTGCGCGGCGCCACCTCATTGCCCATCAGCAGATCAAAGACCTGCTCGGACGCTTCCAGGTCGCCGATGTTGATCCTGCGCAGGGTGCGGTGGCGCGGATCCATCGTGGTCTCCGCCAACTGGTCGGCGTCCATCTCGCCCAGACCCTTGTAGCGCTGGATCGAGTCCTTGTACCGGACGTTCTTCCGCTGGAGCTCCAACAGCCGCTGGCGCAGCTCGTTGTCCGAGTACGTGTAGATGTACTTGTCCTGGCCCTTCTTCGGCTGGACCAGCTCGATCCGGTGGAGCGGGGGCACCGCGGCGAAGACCCGGCCGGCCTCGACCATGGGCCGCATGTACCGCTGGAACAGCGTCAGCAGCAGCACGCGGATGTGCGCGCCGTCGACATCGGCGTCCACCAGCAGAACGATCTTGCCGTAGCGAGCCGCGTCGATGTCGAAGGTCCGTCCGGACCCGGCTCCTATGACCTGGATGATCGCACCGCACTCGGCGTTCTTCAGCATGTCCGAGACGGACGCCTTCTGGACGTTGAGGATCTTGCCCCGGATCGGCAGCAGCGCCTGGAACTCACTGTTCCGGGCGAGCTTCGCCGTACCGAGCGCGGAGTCGCCCTCGACGATGAAGAGTTCGCTGCGGTCCACGTCGTCGCTGCGGCAGTCGGCGAGCTTCGCCGGCAGCGAGGAGGACTCCAGCGCCGTCTTGCGGCGCTGCGCGTCCTTGTGCTGGCGGGCCGCGATGCGGGTCCGCGCGGCCGCGACGGCCTTGTCCAGGACCGCCCTGGCCTGGGCCTTCGCGTCGCGCTTCGTCGAGGTCAGGAACGCCTTGAGTTCCTTGGCCACGACGTTGGCGACGATCCGGTTGGCCGCGGAGGTACCGAGCACCTCCTTGGTCTGGCCCTCGAACTGCGGCTCTGCCAGGCGCACGGTGACCACCGCGGTGAGGCCCTCGAGCGCGTCGTCCTTGACGATGTCGTCCTCGGCGACGCGGAGCAGCTTGGCGGAGCGCAGCGCCTCGTTGACCGTCTTGGTCACGGAACGCTCGAATCCGGTCACATGCGTGCCGCCCTTGGGGGTGGCGATGATGTTGACGAAGGACTTCAGGTTGGTGTCGTACCCGGTGCCCCAGCGCAGGGCGATGTCGACCGCGAGCTCACGCGTGACCTCGGTCGCCGTCATGTGACCGCGCTCGTCCAGGACCGGCACGGTCTCCTTGAAGGTGCCCTGCCCGGTCAGGCGCAGGACGTCGCAGACCGCCTTGTCCTGGGCGAGGTACTCGCAGAATTCGCTGATGCCGCCGTCGAAGCGGAAGGTCTCCTCGGTCTTGCCCTCGCCGTCGAGCCCGCGCTCGTCGCGGACGACGATCGTGAGGCCCGGAACGAGGAAGGCCGTCTGTCGCGCCCGCTGGTGGAGCGTCTCCAGGTTGAGCCTGGCGTCCTTGAGGAAGATCTGCCGGTCTGCCCAGTAACGCACCCTGGTGCCGGTGCGCGCCTTCGGCACCCGCTTGCCCTTGAGCAGACCGTTGGCCGGGTCGAACGGGCTGTCCGGCCCCTGCTCGGTGAAGATCCCCGGGACTCCGCGCCGGAAGCTGATCGAGTGCGTCGCGCTGTTGCGGTCGACCTCGACGTCGAGCCGGGCGGAGAGCGCGTTGACGACGGAGGCACCGACGCCGTGCAGACCGCCGGACGCGGCGTACGAGCCGCCGCCGAACTTTCCGCCGGCGTGCAGCTTGGTCATCACGACCTCGACGCCGGACAGACCCGTCTTGGGCTCGACATCGACGGGGATGCCCCGTCCGTTGTCCCGGACCTCCACGGAATTGTCGTCGTGGAGGATGACCTCGATGTGATCGCAGTAGCCGCCCAGGGCCTCGTCGACGGAATTGTCGATGATCTCCCAGAGGCAGTGCATGAGGCCGCGGCTGTCGGTGGACCCGATGTACATCCCGGGGCGCTTGCGAACCGCTTCGAGCCCTTCGAGTACGAGCAGATGCCGCGCGGTGTAGTTGGAGCCGTCTCGGTCTGCTCCGGTCAGCAGCGCAGTGGACGGCACGGACGTATCGGCGGTCACGCGGTTCGCTCCTCGCTGAATTTCATTTGGGGCCCAGTGGGTAACGGGCTCGGCTTCGGTCGCCGCTGAGAGGGTACCGAGGCCTGGTAGAGCGGTTGTAACGCCACCCTTCGACAACCCTCACACTAGTCCAGCCTCGCATACACGTTCGATCCCTCGTAGGAGTGACGCGAACATCACGTTCCCTTCCAGGCATGAACCATTTAGGCTCCGGGCACGTCCTCATGAACAAACCGGCAAGCCGGCCGGGAGGATCCCACCAAGACAAGCAACGCGAAACCGTAGCGCTCCGCAATACGGCACATTCGCCGCCAACCGGCAACAGACAGCCATCTTGAGAAGAAGTTTCGAAGAAAAGCCACGAGCGGGAACGTTTTCGGCCTGGTTGGATGTTGACCCTGGTACGACAGCTCGTCGAGCTAGAGAAGAGGCGACGTGACTACTGTTCTGACCCCCGCGAGCCCGCTGACCGCAGCAGACCGCTGCGACCGTTGCGGCGCCCAGGCATATCTGCGCGTCGTCCTGATCAGCGGCGGTGAACTGCTCTTCTGCGCCCACCACGGTCGCAAGTTCGAGCCGGAACTCAAGAAGATCGCCGCGGAAATACAGGATGAGACGGACCGGCTCACGGCTGTGCAGGCCCAAGCCGCCGAAGAGGAACAACACTGACACCTCGCATCCACGACGAGCAAGGGCCAGGTCCCGGACCTGCCGACGGGCGGCTCCCCAGAGGGGGAGCCGCCCGTTCTCGTACCTTCGCGGTGCCGCCGTTCAGCTGCCTTCCGGCATCCAGCCGATCGCGGCGGAGATCCGCGTGTACACACCCGGGCTCCCGGCGCGGGCGCAGCCGTTCCCCCAGGACACCAGCCCGATGAGCCGCCCACGGGCCACCAGCGGCCCGCCGCTGTCGCCCTGGCATGCGTCGTACCCGCCGAGCAGTTCGCCCGCGCAGAGCATCGCTGAGGCGTCGTACATGCCGTTCCTGCCGCCCGGGTATGCCTGCGTGCACAGGGCGTCGGGCAGAACGCTCACTTTCGCCGATCTCAGCGACGCCGCGTAGTCGCTGTTGCCCGTCGTGTCACCCCATCCATAGACGGCCGCCTCGGTGCCCGGTACGTACGCCTCGTCGCCGGCTTCGGCCATCGGGATCACGCTCTTCTCGGGGAGCGCCTCGGCAAGGGTGAGCACGGCCAGGTCCCCCGCGTTCGTGATGGGGTCGAACCCCGGATTGGTCCAGGTATCCCGGACCGCGATCTCCTTCCCCCCGGTCCCGAGCAGGGCATCGCGGCCCGCGATGACGCGCAGATCGCGCACGCTGGCGACATCGACGCCGAGCGCCGCCCGGCTCAGGCAGTGCGCAGCGGTCAGCACCTTCTTGGGCGCCACCAGGGCACCGCCGCAGAACTGGCCGGCGCGCGCTCCCCCGAACCGGTCGCGGCTGGAAAGCGCCACGACCCACGGGCTGTCCTTGACGTGCGCGGGCTGGCCACCGATGACGATGCCGTCCTCGGCTGCCTGGGCAGGTGATCCGAGCGGTATCAGGGCTGCGGCGGCGACCAGGGCGAACGCCCCGGTCAGGGCGCGGAAGGCGGTACGGGACATGCGCACTCCTGACTCTGTGGTGAACCATTCCCACCCAGAGTCATCCCGCCGGTCGCCGACCGCACGTGCTGATAGGCCGAGGGCCCGGCTCCCCAATGGGATCCGGGCCCTCGGTCCGTGTACTCCTGCGACCTAGTCGAGGTAGTCGCGCAGCACCTGCGAACGCGACGGGTGGCGCAGCTTCGACATGGTCTTCGACTCGATCTGACGGATGCGCTCACGCGTCACGCCGTAGACCTTGCCGATCTCGTCCAGGGTCTTCGGCTGGCCGTCGGTGAGACCGAAGCGCATCGAGACGACACCGGCCTCGCGCTCGGAGAGCGTGTCGAGCACCGAGTGCAGCTGCTCCTGGAGGAGCGTGAAGCTGACCGCGTCGGCCGGGACGACCGCCTCGGAGTCCTCGATCAGGTCACCGAACTCGCTGTCCCCGTCCTCACCCAGCGGGGTGTGGAGGGAGATCGGCTCACGACCGTACTTCTGGACCTCGATGACCTTCTCGGGGGTCATGTCGAGTTCCTTGGCCAGCTCCTCCGGCGTGGGCTCACGGCCCAGGTCCTGGAGCATCTGGCGCTGCACACGGGCGAGCTTGTTGATGACCTCGACCATGTGCACCGGGATACGGATGGTGCGGGCCTGGTCGGCCATGGCGCGGGTGATCGCCTGACGGATCCACCAGGTGGCGTACGTGGAGAACTTGTAGCCCTTGGTGTAGTCGAACTTCTCGACCGCGCGGATCAGACCGAGGTTGCCTTCCTGGATGAGGTCCAGGAAAAGCATGCCGCGGCCGGTGTAGCGCTTGGCCAGCGACACCACGAGACGGAGGTTGGCCTCCAGCAGGTGGTTCTTGGCGCGGCGGCCGTCCTCGGCGATGATCTCCAGCTCGCGCTTGAGCTTCGGAGCGAGCTTGTCGGAGTTCGCCAGCTTGTCCTCGGCGAACAGACCGGCCTCGATGCGCTTGGCGAGCTCGACCTCCTGCTCGGCGTTGAGGAGGGGAACCTTGCCGATCTGCTTCAGGTAGTCCTTGACCGGGTCGGCGGTGGCGCCGGCGACGGCGACCTGCTGCGCAGGTGCGTCGTCCTCGTCGTCGTCGGAGAGGACGAAGCCCTTGTTCTCGCCCTCGCCCTCCTCTTCCTCGCCCTTGCCGGCCTTTACTTCCTCGACCGCCTCGTCGCCGTCGAGGAGCTCGTCGTCCTGCTTTCCGGACTTCTTCGATGCCGTCTTCTTGGCCGCCGTCTTCTTCACGGCGGTCTTCTTGGCAGCCGTCTTCTTGGCTGCTGCCTTCTTCGCAGGGCCGGCCGCGGCAGCGTCGTCGGCCACCACGTCCACGGTCTCTGCCGACGGGGCGGCAGTGGCCGCGACCGTCCTGGTCACGGTCGTCTTGGCCGCGACAGTCTTGGTGGCGGTGCGCTTGACCGGGCTCTTCGCTGCGACGCTCTTGCGGGCACGTTTGGACGGCTCCGCGGCACTGACCATCAGCGTCACACCCTCTTCCTCGAGGATCTGGTTGAGGCTGCGCAGAACATTCTTCCACTGGGTTGGCGGAATCTGGTCAGCCTCGAAGGCCCGACGCACGTCATCGCCGGCGATCTGCCCATCAGCCTTTCCCCGCTCGATGAGCGCCATCACAGACTCGGACTCGGCGATCTCCGGCGGGAGCGTACGGGATGTGCTGGCCGACACGAACAACCTCTCGGAACGATGGAAACGGCTTCCGGCCCGGCCCTGGAGAGGGCTGGAGCCGACGACCGCCGGGCTGGGAATGTACCGGCGGCGCGGGTTTGGCCTCAGAACTGCACAGCGCACTGAATGGCTGCTGTATTCCTTCCGCGACGGTCACCTCTTAAGTCATCGCACTGTTTCGAGGAGTGTTACGCCCAATCCGCGTGGCCCGAGTCACACCTCATTTGCGATGAACGCGACCAAGAGTGCAAATTCCCCACAACTGTGTCGCCGGACCGTGGCGGCCCGGCGACACGCGGTTCGCACACCCCGGCCGTGCCGCGCTCAGTGCTCGCGGGGTGCCGGCACCACACGCTCCACCTCGGGGTGGACCACGAGCAGTTGACGCATGGCCGCCTCGGCACCCGCCGCGTCACCGGACGCGAGGGCATCGACGATCCGGGCATGGTGGCCGAGGGACGCTTCGCCGGGGCGGTCACAGCCCGTGACCGGACCGCCGGACACCTGCAGTGCGGCGGAGACGATGCCGGAGAGGTGCTCCAGCATGCGGTTGCCCGCCGCCTGGATGAGCAGGGAGTGGAACTCCGCGTCGGCCCGGGAACAGGTGATCGCGTCGCCCTGTCCGACCGCGTGCCCCATGATCTCGACCATGTCTCCGAGGCGCTGCTGAATGTCCTCACGGCCGTGGCCCGCGGCGAGACGGGCGGCAAGGGGTTCGATCGTCCACCGGAGCTCCCCGAGCTCGCGACGCTGGTCCTCGCGCTGAGGGCCGAAGGCGCGCCATTCGATGATGTCGGGGTCCAGCAGGTTCCAGTCGCTGACGGGGCGGACCCGGGTGCCCACGTTGGGCCGGGCGCTGACCAGGCCCTTGGCTTCGAGGACGCGCAGGGACTCGCGTACGACGGTGCGGGAGACCTCGAAACGCTGGCCGATCTCTTCCGGCACGAGAGGGCGGTCGGCGCCCAGGTCGCCGGAGACGATCATCTGGCCGAGCTGCTGGACGAGCTGGCCGTGGAGGCCGCGGCCCCGGCTGGCCGAGCCCCGCCGGTTCACCCGGCCGAGGTCGGCGTCGGGGCCGTCCCAGGAGCGAAGAGCGGCACGCTCGCCGGCCGGCGCCTCCGCGTACGAGTAGCGGTCGATTTCACCCGGGCCGACGGCGAGGCCGGAATCGGCGGAGCGGGCGGCGGTCATCATGGTGTGCGCAAGGGTACTCACGCATCCTTTGTCGGCGTAGCTCACTCGGCTCTTGAGGTCTTTGGTGAAAAGCACACGAAAGGGTGATCAGCGCCAGCCCCCCAATTGACGCTTTACTGGTATAAACCGGGCATTCCCAAAAGGGTTACGAAGCCTGACCCGATCCGGCAGCCCTCTGCGACCGCCAACGGACCCTGCCATGAAGGCCGGTGAACAGATACGCGCAGACCAGGACCGACAGCGAGAGCGCCAGCGCGGTCCCCACCGGATGCGCCACGACGCCCACGGCGAGGGCGATCCATCGGTCCGTCTCGTGTGGCCAGCGCGGCCACATCAGTCCGCGGAGCCTGGCCGGAAGCCCGGTGACCGGACGGGACCCCGGTCCCGTCAGCACCATCTGGACAAGCGGTACAACAAGTACAGGAATGGCGAGTACCGCGGCGACACCGGCCGTCGTCACCCTGAAGACCCCGGCGGCCAGCAGACCCGCCCAGGCGCAGCCCACGGTCAGCGCCGCCCAACTCACGCCCAGGGAAACGGAATTCGGTGGGACGTGGATCCAGTCATGGCCGTACAGGAGGCGAAGGGTTTCGGCGGAGACCAGGACCACGGCCAGCGCGAGCACCACGGCGACGCCCGCGGACACCACCAGTTTGGCCAGCAGCAGCCCCAGGCGGCGGGGGACGGTACCGCGGCCCGCGGCGAGCGCGGGGTAGCGGAATTCGTCACCGAACGAGAGGGCGCCGAGCAGTCCCGCCCCGACCGCCGCAGGCGGCAGGGGCAGCAGCGACGGCCAGGCCGCCAGCACCTTCGGCAACGGCGCATGGCCGTTGCGGGCGAGGAGCACGGAGAGCCCGACGGAGACGACCAGAACAACGGCCATGATCAAGGCGGTTGTCCTGACGCCGAGCAGACGGCGCAACTCGTATCGCAACGGGTGGAGCGGTCCGCGGGCCGGACGCCTCCGGATGGGAAGCGCCGACTGCGGTGCCGACGCCCGCGCGACCGGTCGCGGATCGCCTGCCTCTTTGCCCCTGTCTCGCCCCGCGTGGTCTGCGGGGTCCTTGGGGTTCGAGGGGGCCGAGGAGACTCCTGGACCGGCTGAGCCGTCGGGATCCGTGGGGTCCATGCCGCCCCTGGGTGCCGCGGGGCCGGTGTCACCGATCTCGTCCACCAGTCGATGGACCGGAAGCCCGTGCCGGAACGCCGCATCCCCGATCTCCGCACAGGAGGAGCCGTACACGGCGAGACGGCCGCCCGCTTCGGTGACCACCTCCACCGAGCGGCGGGCCGCCCGGGCCTCGCGGCTGACCACTGCCGCGAGCCGGGCCGCGTGCGGGGTCCGGACCGCGACCCGGGGGCGGAGGCGGGTCCGGGAGAAGGCATCGGCGTCCTGGTCGGCAACCAGGCGGCCGCCGTCGATGGTGACGACGTGGTCGGCGGCCCTTGCGGCCTCCTTGGGGTCCGCCGTGGAGTACAGAACGGTCCCGCCCCGGGCCGCATGGGCCCGCAACAGCCCGTGCACCCAGCAGCCCTCGCGTGGTGCCAGGCCTTCCGTCGGATCGTCGAGGACGAGCGTGTGCGGATCGCCCAGCAGCGCCGAAGCCAGGGCGAGGCGCCGGTCCATGCCGAGCGAGAGCGTGCCGATGCGCTGGTCACGGAGCGCGGCGAGACCTACGAGTTCAAGCAGTTCATCGGCCCGTGCCGCGGGTACGCCTCCGGCCGCGCAGAGCATCCGGAGCTGGCCGCGAGCAGTACGGACAGGGTGCCCCGGCACGTCTCCGAGCAGCACTCCCACCTCGCGTGCGGGGTGCGGGATCCGGTGCATCGGCCTGCCCCGGAAGTAGGTGACTCCCCGCCCCGCGTCGAGTTCGAGCATGAGGCGCAGGGCTGCGGTCTTGCCCGAGCCCGGACCACCCAGAAGTGCGGTGACGTGGCCGGGCCGGGCTTCGAAGGTGAGGTCGTCCACGGCTGCCCGAAGGCCGCGGCGGGGGGTGCTGGTGAGTCCGATGGCCTGGAGCATCGCTTCCCTCGCGGAAGGTGAGACCGCTCGACGGCAGTGCGGGTACCGCAGAAAGATAACCCGACATATCCGACTTTTTGCGCAGCGCCGACCCCGTGGGTGTTCCGCGAGGTCAGACCTCCGGCCTCAGCATCGGAGGGTTGAGCACGGTGGCCGCACCGGCCCGGAAGAGCTGGGCCGGACGGCCGCCCTGGCGAGTGGTCGTCCCACCGGTGGGCATCAGGAAGCCGGGGGTGCCGGTTACCTTGCGATGGAAGTTCCGCGGGTCGAGAACCACTCCCCATACCGCCTCGTACACCCTCCGGAGCTCGCCGACCGTGAACTCCGGCGGGCAGAACGCGGTGGCCAGGGAGGAGTATTCGATCTTGGAGCGGGCGCGTTCGACCCCGTCGGCAAGGATCTGCGCGTGATCGAAGGCCAGCGGGGTCTGTTTCTCACCCTCGTGGCCGAGGCTCCCGTCCGCCCCGAGCAGGTCCTCGACGGACGCCCATCGCGCACTGTTCGCGTCGCCGCCCGCCCGTGGGGCCGGCAGATCGGGCGCCAGGGCGAGATGAGCGACGCTGACGACTCGCATCCGCGGGTCACGAGCCGGGTCTCCATAGGTGGCGAGCTGTTCCAGGTGGGCGCCGTTCCCGACCGCAGGGGCCGCCGGATCCTGGGCGCACAGACCGGTCTCCTCGACGAGCTCACGCGCCGCTGCGGCACCGAGATCCTCATCGGCTCGCACGAATCCGCCGGGCAGCGCCCATCGCCCCTGGAACGGTGGCTCACCACGGCGTACCACCAGCGCGCAGAGCGCGTGGCGGCGCACCGTGAGCACGACCAGGTCGACGGTGACAGCGAAGGGCGGGAAGGTCGACGGGTCGTAGGGCGGCATGCCGTGATCATAGTCGTCTGCCTGACGATAAACACTCCCTTCGCGGTGCTCTTCCAAGACCTCCTGGAAGAGCACCGCGTGCGGGTCATTCGGCGTCACGGGATGCGCGCCGGCCGGGGGTGGCCTGCCGGGACCCGCGCCGGGTGACCGCGGATTCGGGACGAGTGGCGCCGGACGGGGGCTTCTTCCGACGCGCGGTGGTCGGCCGCGCGGTGGTCGGCCGCACCGTGCGGGGGCGCGCACCCCGGTCCGTCCGGTGCCCTCGCCGCCCCGTCCGCGCACTGCGCTCCCCGCGCAGGCACCGGCGCAGGGTCTCCGGGTCGAGGCCCTGGTTGCACGCCTCATGAAGCAGTTGGGCGAAGGTGTACATGGGGTCCATCCGCAGGGCGAGGCCCAGAGCAACCCGCGCACCCGGTTCGTCGCCCGTCGACCACGAGACCCATCCGGCCAGGGTCAGTGGCGCCGCGGCATGCTCCTCGTACGGTGCCACGCAACGACGGGACAGTGCTCGCCAGAGCCGCAGCGCCGAATCGGCTTCCGGGCCTTCCATCCACTCCGCCGCCTTGTCGCGGGTCTCCCGGTCCTGCAGGCCGAGGATCACCGCGGCTGCCTCGTCGTGACTGATCAACCGGTCATCGCTGATGTCCGCGGCGGATGGTGCGGCCACCGGTGCCTCCCTGAGGCGCCTCATGAGCCTCCGGGCCAGGTCCAGGGTCTCGCGGGCCACGTCCTCGCGCCCCGCCTCGTCGAGGAGCTTGGGCATCAGCTCGACACCCGCCGAGTCGAGGGCGCGTTGCTGGCCCGCTGCCTCCGAGGTGGTCAGGGGCGCGAGCCGTGCCTCCATCTCCCGTAGCGTTCCGCGCACTTGAATGCCCGCGTAGGCGGCAGCGGCCGCCATCACCGAAGTGCCGGGCATGGCCAGCCGGTTTCCCTCCGCCGGACAGCAACGCCCGTCCGGACAGCAGTAGGACCAGTACCGGCCGTCGGAGATGCAGAGTGCTTCGAGCACCGGTACGTCCAGCGCGCCACAGGCCGTACGCAGACGCTGGGCGAGTGGTCGCAGCCGCTCCATGACCTGGCTGCCGGACTCGCCCTCGGCGGGATCCTTGCAGAGGAAGATGACGATCGCGTCAGGGCGTTCACCACGCCGCTCGCTCCCCTTGATCAGGCACTCGGCGAGCTGCTCGGCGACGGGCGCCCATTCCTGCGGCGACTGCGGGATGCCGAGCCTGAGCCGCCCGCCGAAGCGGCCCCGGCCGCCGTGCAGGGCGACCATGATCACGCTGTCGTTCGGGTGAAACCCCATGAGATACGGGAGAGCGTCGGCGAGTTCGGCAGGTCCTCGGAGGGTGATCTGCTGCTCGTCGGCCGGACCATTGGATTCGTGGTGCTGGTTCATGGCACGACCGTCCCGCGAGCGGACGGATTCCGCGACCCCCTGTGGATAACTTGTCCACAAGGGTCACGGGGCGTTGGCGGTCCGTCGTACCCATCGGGTTGCATGGGGACATGAGCCACCTGATCCGCGTCGCAGGACCCAGGGCCGCGGCCGACTCCGTACGTGCCCGACTCCTCGGCGGGAACGGCTGGTCGATCGCCGGGGCAACGGCTGTCGCCGGGGCCTGTCAGCCCGCCGCGGCGAGGACCAGTGGAAGGACCTGGTCGCTCCCCGCCCGGCGCAGGAGCCGGGCGGCGACAGCGAGGGTCCAGCCGGATTCGGTGCAGTCGTCCACGAGCAGGACGGGGCCGGGAGTACGGGCGAGGGCTCCGGCCAGTTCCTCGGGGACGGCGAAGGCACCGAAGAGCGCCCTGAGCCGTTGGGCGGAGTTGCTGCGGCGTGCCGGGTGCGCGCCGCTCGGCCCGGTGTACGTCAGGGTGCCGAGGAAGGGGAGGCGGCCGACCGTCGCGATCCCCTCGGCCAGGGAGCCGACGAGTTGCGGACGGGTCAGGGAGGGTACGGCGACGACTCCCACCGGCCGGGCAGTGGCGTCCGGGGCATTCGGCGCCCAGCCGCCCGAGGAGCGCGCCCAGTCGGCGAGGACCGCCACCGCGGCCTTCAGGACGTCGTCGGGGACCGGCCCGTCGGGCGCGTTCTCGGCCAGCAGCGGGCGCAGCCGGTTGCCCCAGCCGATGTCCGAGAGCCGCCCCAGGGCACGCCCGGTGGAGCACTGCTCCTTGGCCGGGATACGGCCCTTGAGCTCGATGCCCAGTGCGGGCATCCCCGTCGGCCACATCCGGCGCGGCTCGACCTCCACCCCCGGGCGGTCCAGTTCCTTCGTCGCGCCCATCAAGGTGTCCGCCGAAACGGCTGAATCGGCCCAGGCGCCCGCGCAGTTGTCGCATCGGCCGCACGGCGCCGCTCCCTCGTCGTCCAGCTGCCGGCGCAGGAACTCCATCCGGCACCGGGATGTGCTCGCGTAGTCGCGCATGGCCTGCTGCTCGGCTGTCCGCTGCCGCGCCACCCACGCGTAGCGTTCGGCGTCGTACACCCACTCGGCTCCCGTGGCCGTCCAGCCGCCCTTCACACGCTTGACCGCGCCGTCGACGTCCAGCACCTTCAGCATCGCCTCCAAGCGAGTGCGCCGAAGATCCACCACGGCCTCCAGGGCCGGCACGGACAAGGGCCGTCCCGCGGTGACGAGGGCCGAGAGAGTCTGTCGGACCTGCGCCTCGGGCGGAAAGGCCGTATCGGCGAAGTAGCGCCAGATGGCCTCGTCCTCCTTGCCCGGCAGCAGCAGCACATCGGCGTGGGCCACACCGCGCCCCGCCCGCCCCACCTGCTGGTAGTAGGCGATCGGCGAGGACGGCGAGCCGAGATGCACCACGAAGCCCAGGTCCGGCTTGTCGAAGCCCATGCCCAGGGCCGATGTCGCGACCAGCGCCTTGACCCGGTTCTCCTGGAGGTCGGCCTCGGCCTGCAGGCGGTCGGCGTTCTCCGTCTTCCCCGTGTACGACGCCACGCGGAAGCCGCGCCCGCGCAGGTAGGCGGTGGCCTCCTCGGCCGCCGCGACAGTGAGGGTGTAGATGATTCCCGAACCCTGCAATTCGTCCAGGTGCTCGGCGAGCCAGGCCAGACGGTGCGCCGCGTCCGGCAGCCGGACGACACCCAGCCGCAGGCTCTCCCGCTCCAGCGGACCGCGCAGCACCAGGGCCTCGCCCGCGCCGGTGCCCAGCTGATCGGCCACGTCCGCGGTGACCCGTGCGTTCGCGGTCGCCGTGGTGGCCAGCACCGGTACGCCGGGGGAGAGCTCGGCGAGCATCGCCCGCAGCCTGCGGTAGTCGGGACGGAAGTCATGGCCCCAGTCGGAGATGCAGTGCGCCTCGTCCACCACCAGCAGACCGGTGGTGGCCGCGAGCTTGGGCAGCACCTGATCGCGGAAGTCCACCGAGTTGAGGCGTTCCGGACTCACGAGGAGCACATCGGTGTCGCCGCGCTCGACCTCCTCGTAGATGGTGTCCCACTCCTCCGGATTGGCCGAGTTGATGGTGCGCGCCCGGATACCGGCCCGCGCCGCCGAGTCGACCTGGTTGCGCATCAGCGCCAGCAGCGGCGAGACGATCACCGTGGGCCCGGAGCCGCGCCGGCGCAGCAGGGCGGTGGCGACGAAGTACACCGCGGACTTGCCCCAGCCCGTGCGCTGCACCACCAGCGCACGGCGGCGCTCCCGCACCAGAGCCGCCACCGCCTGCCACTGGTCCTCCCGCAGCCGCGCCGAACCCCCGGGGTCACCGACGAGCTCGGCAAGGATGTCATCGGCTTCGGCGCGGAGCTCCAGGTTGTCCATGCCCCCATGCAACCCGATGCCTCGGACAATCGGCCACTTCACCCCACGTGACCCACAGCTCACAGAGGACCGTTCGGCCAAGTGTTCCCGGGCGCGGGGAGCGCTCTGGGATCACCGGGGTTCTGACGGGCAGCAGAGCGGGGCGGAGCGGTGTTTCCGCTGGTCCTCGCCGTTCGGATGGGGCGGAAGGCATCACCCGGGCACGGTGTGGGCAGGGATATCAGAGTCATTTCGGCTGATTCCCGTCAGCTGCGCCAATTGCTCGTTGCCGCCTGCCGATACGCCAGGAAGAATTGGACTCGCTCCCCGCACAGTCCCTTTCGCGGCCCGGAAGGGCTGTGCCACGGTGCGCCCTCACTCGACCCTGCCCGCACCATGGGCGCGTATGCGAAGGGAGGATCGTGACCTTCGGATTCGCTCCGTCCGCAGCCACTTCGATGTCGGCGTCCGCCGACTCCGCCAACCGTCTTGCCAGGATGCTCGAACCCACCGAGTGGGCCGAAGCCGGCATACCGCTGCTGCGCAGCCCCCGCGAGGTCGTCAGCGGCCTGCACTCCCGGCACCGGCCGACCCCGGCGACCGCTGTGGTCGCCGTGCTCGACCACGAGGAACGCCTCACGGCCAGCGCTTCGTTCGCCCGCCGCTCCACCGCCTCGGACGGCTGGGAGTTCCGCAACGCGTTGCTGGCGCATCTGCGCCGGGTCATCCCGCACGATCTTCGCCGCCGCACCCCTGTCCGTACCGCGGTGCTTCTCTACTGCCGTGAGGGCGACGAACGTTGGACGGAGGAGGACGGGGCGTGGATGTGGGGCCTGCGGGACGCCTGCACACTGCACGGGCTGCGGTGCGGCGCGTACATCACGCTGACCCGCGGCGGTTGGCAGGTGCTGGGCGAGGGCCGTGGCGGGCGGCGTCCCCACTCCATGTCGCAGCCGTCCGCTCTCGCCGACACCTCGCTGGACCAGGATCCGGCCCCGCTGCGCACCGGCGGCGGCGCGGCACAGGCGCTGCGGCGCACCGCGGCCCGCTGACCCACGGCCCGCCGACCCGGCCGCCCCGTCGGGCAGCCGGGCCCGCGGCCGCGGCCGGGTACGCCCCGCGGATCAGACTCCGGCGCCGAGCACCGCGTTGATCCGCTGCGGTTCCCCGCACACGATCAGCAGTGCTCCGGCGCGTTCCCGCGCACCGGTCAGCGCGCCGGGGACGGCGTCACCGCCATTGACGGCGACGATCACCACCGGGCGGCTCCGCACCCGGTCCGCGACTGCGGCACCGGCGAAGAAGACATCGTCGCCGGCCTCGTGCTGCGCCCAGTAGGCGGCCTCGCCGAAGGAGAGTTCGTGCGCGGCCCACGGGTGCTGCTCACCGGTGGTGAGCACCAGGATGTCGCCCGGTGCGCGGCCGGAGTCGAGCAGCAGGTCCACTGCTTCGTCGGCGGCGTCGAGTGCGCCGTCCGCCGAGGCGGGGATCAGCTGGATCTGCGGTGCGGAACGATTCTCCGGCCGATCCGCCTGGGGGCGGCCGGGGGTGGGGTGCGGACGCTGCGCGGGGGGCGCGGGCCTCGCGGGGCCGGGCCCGGGACGACCGGGGCGCGGCGTGGCCGCTGAACGCGGGCCGGGTACGGGACGGGGGGTCGACGCGGTGCGGCCTGCGGCCGGAGTGACGCGGGGACCCTGGGCGCTCTCGTGAATCTGAGGCTCCTCGGGGATGAGAGGCATGGGTGGTTGTCTATCAAACGCCGGCACACGGGGCGTCGGCGGGTGGGTACATGTGCGCGATCAGAAGTCGAAGCCGAGTTGGCCCCCGCTTTCCAGTGCAGCCGCCTCGGCGGAGATGCGGACCTTCTTGAGGTGCTGCCACCTGGGCAGCGCGTCGAGATAGGACCACGACAGACGGTGGTGGGGTGTCGGTCCCCACTCCTCCAGCGCGGCCCTGTGCACGGGCGACGGGTAGCCGGCGTTGGCGTCGAAGGCGAATGCGGCGTACTCGCCTGAATCCGCGCCCAGTTCGGCCATCATCGTGTCCCGGTGGACCTTCGCGATCACCGAAGCGGCCGCGACCGCGATACAGGACTGGTCGCCCTTGATCACCGTGCGGACCTGCCAGGGCTGTCCCAGGTAGTCGTGCTTGCCGTCGAGTATCACCGCGTCCGGCCGCACCGGCAGGGCTTCGAGAGCCCGTACGGCGGCGAGGCGGAGCGCGGCCGTCATCCCGAGCTCGTCGATCTCCTGCGCAGAGGCGTCGCCGAGACCGAACGCGGTGACCCAGCGCTCCAGCAACGGTGCGAGCTCCGCACGGCGCTTGGGGCTGATCAGCTTGGAGTCGGTGAGTCCGGCGGGAGGTCTGCGCAGGCCGGTGACGGCCGCGCACACGGTGACCGGTCCCGCCCACGCTCCGCGTCCGACCTCGTCGACACCGGCGACAATCCTGGCACCGGTGGTGGCGCGCAGTGAGCGCTCGACGGTGTGCGTGGGTGGTTCGTACGGCATGGCGCCTGTCAGCGTACGCCGATGGGGCGGCCGACAACACCCCGGGGCGCCCGTCGGCCGCCAGGTACTCGCGGCGCGGCCGCGGAGGCCGGTGTTCCGCATGCCGGGCGCCCCGGAGGGGGTGGCACCGAGGCGGGTGAGTACGGCGGGGGGGGGGGGGGGGGGGGGGGCCCGGCACCCCCCGGGGGCGGGGGGGGGGGGGGGGGGATGTCGCGGACCTGCGCGTGTGCCATCGCTGCCTCTGCAAGGGGTGTGGGAGCGGAGAGAGAAAAGGGGCCGCCGCCCGTACACCGTGGC